>DATNHC010000142.1:0-12787 GCA_035605155.1 Solirubrobacterales bacterium | reverse complement strand
GCGACCGCGCTCAACCCCCACATCGGCTACGACCGCGCCGCCGACATCGTCAAGGCGGCGGCCGAGTCGGGCCGCTCGCTGCGCGAGGTCGCGCTCGAGCAGGGCGTCGAGCCGGCGGTGCTCGAGGAGGCGCTGGACCACCGACGGATGGCTCGGCCGCACGAGTAGGTGGTGAGGTGGGGAGAGGCGGCCCTCCCCCTGAGGCCGTCGCGCAGCCGATCGTCTGCGTACTTCGAGGCGTGGTCTCAGAGCCTCATGGGGAGGGCCACCTCTCCCCACCTCGCGCAGCTTCAGCGCGGGTCGTCGATGAGCAACTCGACGTTGCGGTCGTCGGCTTGGCCTTCGCCGATCGGGGCGCCGGACTGGAGGTCGTTGAAGGACATCGTGCGGCCCGCCGAGGCGAGGTCGTTGAGATCCATGCCGCTCGCTGCGGTGCCGGGCGCCGGTGCGACCGACTGGCCGACGTGGTCGAGGATCGTGCCGAAGATCGAGAGCGTGCCGTCGTGGTTGTCGAAGACCTCGAGCAGGCGGCTCTGCTGCGGCCAGTCGGCCTCGGCGGCGACGCGGATGCTCCAGAAACCGCCCGGCCCGCTCGGGTTCGGAAAGGGATTGACGACGTTGTCGTGCGAGTGACCGGCGACCCAGGCGATCGCGTTGGGGAACCGGTGCAGGAGGTCGACCGCGTCGGCCTGCAGGTGGATCGGCTGCGAGCTGCGCGGGTCGAGGTCGCAGCCGGGATTGACGTCGTGACCGTGCGCGTCAGCGAGCAGGCAGAGTGGCGCCAGCTCGTCGGCGGCGTCGGCGGTGAGGCTCTCCGGCGCGTGGTGGCTAAAGATCACGACGAGCTCGTCCGCCGCAGTCGCGGCTTCCAGCTGGCCTTCCAGCCATTCGAACTGGGGATCGTCGATGTTGCCGTCGGAGGTCGAGCTCCCGGTCGGCGTCACGACCGTGCCGCCCTCGGCGACCGTGTCGAGGGCGATAAAGCGCATGCCCGGAGTCGGGCTCCAGGCGTAGTAGCCGGCGGCTCCTTTGGAGGCCGACTCCTGGACGGGGTCGATGAAGTCGAAGCCGTGGCCGTCAGCTTGCGAGCCGCCCTTGAAGATGTCCTTGTACTGCTTCTTGGAGACGTACTGGCGCTGCGGATCGCCCGGCACGACGATCAGGTTCTGCGGCGCCGTGAGCAGGCTGCTCAGCAGTTTGACCGGGTCGAGGAGCGAGGCCAGCAGCGCCTGCGCGTTTTCGGGATTGGGGACCGGCCCGATCGGCTTCAGGCAGCCGGTCGCGACCTGCTCGTAGGCAGCATTGGCCGCAGCGTTGCCCTGCACCAGGGCGTCGTGATTGCCGAAGACGACGTAGGACGGAACGCTCAGCCCGGCTGCCGTGAAGGATTTCTGCGCCCGGTCCATCAGCCCCGGATATTTGGGCCAGGCCGCGTGCGGCCCGCCGGGGCTGTCGGGGTCGTAGAACTCCGGGAAGGGGCCCTCGAGGTAGTCGTCGTAGTCCTGGACCCCGGTGTAATGGGCCGCCTCGCCGGGGCCGGGGACGAGCAGGTTCGGACAGAGAGGGTGCGAGTAGGTTTTCTTGTTGACGCCGCTGTTGGGGTCCAGCGCCCCGCCCTCGAGCAGGGTGCGCACCCAGAGCGTCTCGTTGAGCTGCTGGCTGTCGGCAGAGTCGCCGGTGTCGATCGTCAGGTCCATGGCGCGATGAGCACCGCTGCCATCGGCGACTGGGCTGGCCGCGGCGAACTGATTGATCTGCTGGATCATCGCGTTGTCGATCTGGGGCTGGAGCGCCTCCCACGGTCGCCAGGCGGCGCCGAAGGGAAGGTTCAGCGGCGTGGACAGGGGATCGACGATCTCGACCCGGGCCGGCGACTCCTCGTCGGCGAGCTGGAAGTCGGAGAGCTGGCCGAAGTAGAGGAGCGAGGTGCGGGCCGCGGCGCGCCCGGCGCCGGCGCTGCCCAGCTCCTGGCGCACGACATAGGGCTCGCCGGCGCCGAGCTGCAGGAAGCGGAAGGTCGCGGGCGCGCCCGGCACGATCCGCTGTTCGAGCGTGGTCTGGCCGATCGTGTCGGAGGGCGCCGCCGCGGCACTCGACGCCGTGAGCCCGGCCGCGACAAAGGTGGCCACCAGAACGACGAGCTTGGACCCGACTGCCTGCAGCATCGCGCCTCCCTTGTTCGCTCAAGACTTGCTAAGTGTCGCGAGGCTACCAAAAACCAGGTAGGCCAGCTCAGCCCTGCAGGGTGACGAAGCGCTCCTCGGTCAGCTCCTGGACCGCGAAGGCGGGGCCCTCGCGGGTGTTGCCGGAGTCCTTGACGCCGCCGTAGGGCATCTGGTCGGCGCGGAAGGTCGGCACCTCGTTGATCAGCACGCCGCCGAACTCGAGGGTGTTGGCTGCCTCGAGGCCGCGACCGACGTCGCGGGTGAAGACGCCGGCCTGGAGACCGAACCTGGAGTCGTTGGCCATCTGCAGCGCCTCGTCGAACTCGGTGTAGCGATTGATCGTCGCCACCGGCCCGAAGATCTCCTCGCACCAAACCTTGGCCTCGCGTGGCGGCGAGGCGAGCAGGGTAGGCGCCAGGCAGCGGCCCTCGTCGACCAGCTCGCCCCCGGTAAGCAGCTCGGCGCCGGCGGCCATCGCCTCCTCGATCCATTGCTTGACCCGGTCGCGATCCTCGGCAGAGATCAGCGGGCCGACGTCGGTCTCTGGATCGAGCGGGTCCCCGACGCGCAGCTGCTCGACCTTGGCAACCAAGCGCTCGGTGAAGGCATCGGCGACGTCCTCGTGGACCAGCACCCGCTGGATCGAGATGCAGCTCTGACCGGCGTGCGAGAAGGCGTGGATCTGGGCCTTGTCGGCCGCCGTCTCCCAGTCACCGTCGGCGTGGACGATCAGCGGCGCGTTGGAGCCCAGCTCGAGGTTGACCTTCTTGTGCGGCACGCGGCTGCGGATGCCCCAGCCGACCTCGGCCGAGCCGGTGAAGGTCAGCGCCCGGGTCAGCTCGTGCTCGACGATCGCGTTGCCGACCTGCGAGCCCGGCCCAGGGATGACGCTCAGCCAACCCTCCGGCAGGCCCGCCTCAACCAGGATCGCGGCCAGCTTCAGCGCCGAGATCGGCGTCTGGCCCGCCGGCTTGAGCACGACCGCGTTGCCCGCGGCGATCGCCGGGCCGAGCTTGTGGGTGACGAGATTGAGCGGGAAATTGAAGGGGCTGATCGCGCCGACCACGCCGAAAGGCACGCGCAGCATCACGCCGAGCTTGCCGGCTCCCGATGAGGAGGCGCCCATCGGCACGGTGCCGCCGGTCAGCTTGCGCGCCTCGGTGGCGGAGAAGGTCAGGGTGTCTACGCAGCGGGCCGCCTCGACCCGCGCCGTCTTCAAGGGCTTGCCCGCCTCGGCGGCGATCGTCAGGGCAAGGTCCTCGACCCGCTCACCGACCAGATGGGCGGCTCGATCGAGCACCGCCGCACGCTCATGCTGGGGGAACTCGGCCGACCGGAAAGCCTCGTGGGCGGCGTCGGCGGCACGGTCGACCAGCGCCGCGTCGCCCTGGGCCACACGGCCGACGACGCTGCCGTCGTAGGGGCTGCGAACGTCGTCCCACTCGCCGCTCTCGATCCACTCACCGGCGGCAAGGAGCTGGTGATCGACCGCCTCGACCGTCTGCGTCGCCATCTCGGTCTCCTTTCCGGGTTCCGGTGCGCTTTATCTGGCCTATGCCCACATAAAGCGCACCGCAAGCACCAGCGTAGAGCAGGCCACGACTCGCGCGGGGCGAATCCGTTGAGCCAGAGATGATCGCCACGCCGCGCCTGCTCCCCCGAGTCGCACTCGCCATGACCCTGGCTCTTCTGGCCCTTGCCCCCACCGCCCTGGCGCTGGCCCCGACCGCTCGCGGCGAGGTCGACTGGATCGTCAAAGGCCACGGCTTCGGACACGGCGTCGGCATGAGCCAGTACGGCGCCTACGGCTATGCCAAGCACGGCAAGGACTACCGCTTCATCCTCGGTCACTACTACGCGGGGACGACCATCGGCCGGGTGAGTGGGGCCCGAGTCGTGCGCGTGCTGCTCGATATCTCCCGCGGTGACGTCGAGTTCAGCGCCGCCACCAGCGCCTGCGGGCGGACACTGGACCCCGAGCGCGGCTACGAGGCGCACCGGGTCGGCTCGAGCGTCAAGCTGCGCACGACGGAGGGCATACCGCTGGTTTCCTGCGGTCGCAAGCTGCGGGCCGCCGGCGCGGGCCGGGTCGAGATCGCCGGCGCCGGCGCATTCCGCGGCGCGCTCGAGGTGGTGCCGACCGCCAGCGATGCTGGCTCGCTCAACGTCATCAATGCGGTCGCTATCGAGCAGTACGTGAAGGGCGTGATCGGCAACGAGTCCCCGCCGTCCTGGCCCCAAGCGGCGCTGCGAGCGCAGGCGGTGGCGGCGCGCTCCTTCGCGCTCAGCGTCAACGTCGGAGGCAACGGTTTCGGCCTCTATGACGACACCCGCAGCCAGGTGTACAAGGGGATCGCCAGCGAGACCGAGTCGACCAACGCCGCAGCGCTCGCAACGAAGGGCGAGGTCGTGATGTACGGCGGGGAGATCGCCGAGACCTACTTCTCCGCCTGCTCGGGCGGCCACACCGAGAGCGTCCAGAACGTCTTCTACGGACCGGCCGTCCCCTATCTGGTCGGCGTCCCCGATCCCTACGACTACTACTGCCCCTTGCACGCCTGGACGCTGCGCTTCTCGGGAGCCGAGATCAGCGCCAAGCTGGGCGGCTATCTCGACGGCATGTTGCAGCGGGTCGCGATCACCAAACGCGGTGCCTCGCCACGCATCGTCGCCGCCAAGCTCTACGGCAGCGGCGGCGTAGCCACGGTCAGCGGTGAACAGCTCGCTTCTGCGCTTGGCGCCTACGACCGCTGGATGATCTTCCGCAAGGTCGCCAACTAGGGCAGCGCCAGACGAGCGAAGACGGCACGGTGGTCGCTGCCCGGCAGATCGAAGACCTCGTACTCGGCGACGCCGATACGGCTGTCGACCAGGATGTGGTCGATGGTCACCGGTGGCGAGCGGTACCCGCCCGATGGCCAGGTCGGCTCGAGACCGCTGCCGGTGACGTCTCCCGCGTCGCGGTAGCCCCGCTCGACCAGGTCGCGCAGCTCGGCGTGGTCGAGGGTGGCGTTGAAGTCCCCGGCGAGGATCCACGGAGCGCCGGCGCCGGCCGAGGGGAGGCTCTCGAGGGCCGATTCCCACTCGCCGATCCTCGTGCGCAACGGTGGAAAGGGATGGACGCCGACCAACCGCAACCGCCGGCCCCCGGGCAGCCCGAGCGCCGCCCTCGGCATGCGGAAGCGGAAGCGCCTCGGTTCCGGCAGCTCGGTCAGCGGATGGCGTGCGTAGAGGCCGCCGCCGCTGACGTCGCGCTCCACTGCCAGCGAGGATTCGGGGAGCAACGATTCGATGCCGGCGGCGCGCAGCTCGCGGGCGAAGCTCGGGGTCAGCTCCTGGACGCTGAGCAGGTCAGGACGCAGGCGCTCGACCAGCCCGGCCAGCACCTCCGGGTCGGCGATGCCGTGATGGATGTTGGCCGAGAGCACGGCGAGCTGCCGGTGGCCGGAGAGCTCGACGGCTTCGCTGCCGATCGCCCGAGGCAGGACGGCCATCGCCAGGCAGATCGTCGCCAGCCAGGCAAGCGCAGCGGCGGCCCAGTTGCGCAAGGCGAGCGCGACGCCGGCGAGGAAGAACGCGGCGATCGCGACGTAGGGCGTGTAGGCGATCAGCGGGATCAGCGGGAAGCCGCTCTCCAGCCCGAAGAGGCGGATCGGCACCCAGAGGGCAACCGGCACGACGGCCATCCAGATCGGCCAAGCACGACGCGCCCCGCTGGCCTCCACTCAGCCGTCCGGGTAGGGCTGGATCGGGATGCCGTGGTCGGTCTCGCGCATGCCGAACTCGTAGGCCGCGCCGCCGCTGAGCCCGAGCTGGCGTGGCGGCTCGCCCGGTCGCTCGACGGTCAGCTCCAGGTCGGAGACCGAGCAGTTGAGCGTGTTGTGCTCGGGTCCGTCGGGGTCGGCGTAGACCCAGCCGACGAAGTCCTTCTTGGGAGCAGAGACGCGGCCGCGGACGACGACGCCCTTGCCCGGCAGGACGAACTCGCAGGCGGTTGGCTCCGCGCTGATCGAGGCGGCGCGGATCTGGCCGAAGCCACCCAGGCGGTGGGCTTCACCGTCCAGCATCAGCATCCCCGAAGGCAGCCAGGGAGTCGTCCAGGGACCGAGCTTGACGCGGGCGGCGCCGGCGTCGAAGTAGGTGTCGGCATCGTCTCCGAAGCCAGTGCCCTCGAGCCAGACCCAGCGCTCGGCGTGCTCGCTGCCCCAGTTATGGCCGATCATCCCCGGCCAGCCCTGCAGCTCGATCTGCTCGCCGTCGACCTCGAGCCGGCCGTCGAAGCGGGCGTCGGGGAAGGGGGCGACGAACTTGGTCTTCGGCCATCGCGTCTCGTAGAGCCGCTCCGAGGGCAGGTACTTGCAGGGCTCGGCGTCGCCGCTGAAGGTCAGGTCCCAGGAGGCACTGAGGGCCTCGGTCGCGACCGAGCCGCTTGCCTTGCCCGGGCCGATCTCGGCGCGATCGACGCGGATCCAGGAGCCAACCGGCGCCGAGAGCTGGGACGCCGGCACCGTGACCTTGGTCGCCCGCGGACCGTCGGCATCGCGGTCGAAGAGCGCGAACCAGACCGACGCGGTGCACTCCGCACCGGGGCGCTTGTGGACGGTGTGGCGGATCCAGATCCCACGCCCGCCGCCCGGCCGGCAGGTCTTGACGTAGAAGCTCTCGTAGTGGCCGGCCCGGGGGACGACCTTGGGAAACCGCGCACCCTGGTCCATGCTGGGACTCTAGGCGGCCACGCGATCGGGCGCATCTGGGTTGATCGCGGCTGGGTCAGGGGGTACGCTCGCGCCCGATGCCGACCGTCCGCCGCCTGCTCGCTGCTCTCTGCGCCCTCGCGCTGCTCGCCGGGACGGTCGCGCCTGCAGCAATCGGCGCCAGCTCAGACAGTCCCGGCACGGCGACGCCAAGCAAGAAAAAAGGGAAACGCTGCAAAAAAGGCTTCAAGCCGAAGACCGTCACCAAGAAAGGCAAGAAGACGAAGGTCTGCCGCAAAGCCAAGCAGCCGGCTCCGAAACCGGGGCCGCAACCCGGCCCACGCGGCATCTTCGACGCGCCCGGGCAGAAACTCGAGGGCGAGGCTGCCAAGCCCTTCCTGGAGAAGTACCTGCTCAACTCGACCTTCACCGACTGCCCAACCGGTTGGCCCACCTGCGGTGGCTTCGAGGATCGCTACAGCCACACCGCGGACAGCACCTTCTACAAGTGCTGGCTGCGACCGACCTCCGGCTCGGACGTGAAGAGCGTCGGCGAATACCGCGTCGACAACGCGCGCGTCGAACCGGACGGCTCGTGGATCTTCAACGAGACGGTCTACTGGTACGGCAACTTCGCCACTTTCGAATGGCAGGTGGCTGCCAACGGCGTCGTCAACGGCGCCTACCAGTCCGCGAGCTCGGGTGAACCGCCGGAAAAGATCGGCCCACTGCAGTACGTGAGCGGCGCCCGCGACTGCAGCTACTGAGCTAAACCTTGATGGTCACGACGTCGCCGTCTTGGACGACGTAGTCGCGTCCCTCTATGCGCAGCAGGCCCTTGTCGCGGGCCGCTGCGTAGCCGCCGCACTCGACCAGCTCCTGCCAGCCGATCGCCTCAGCCTTGACGAAAGCGTCTTGGATCTCCGTGTGGATCGTGCCGGCCGCCTCCCAGGCCGTGGAGCCGCGACCCAGCGGCCGGGCGACGGCCTCCTTGCCCTCGCCGGCGGTGAAGAAGGTGATCAGGTCGAGCAGCTCGTAGGCAGCGCGGACGAGACGGTCGAGACCCGAGCCCTCGACTCCATAGGACTCGCGCATCTCCTCGGCTTCGGTCGGGTCGAGCTCGGCCAGCTCGCCCTCGATGCGGGCGCTTACGGCGACCACGCCGGCGCCAACCATCTTGGCGTGGGCGATGACCGCCTCGGGCGGCTCGGCATCTCCCTCGTCGACGTTGGCGACGTAGAGGATGGGCTTGGAGGTAAGCGCCTGCAGGTTGCGGGGGCCATGGGCGGCGGCCTCGGGAATCGGCACCGAACGCGCCGGCTTGCCCTCGGCCAGGGCGGCGACCACCCGCTCGAGCCACTCGCGCTCGGCGATCGCCTCGGCGTCTCCGGACTTGGCCCCCTTGCGCACGCGGTCGAAACGGCGCTCGGCCCCTTCGTAATCGGCGAGCATCAGCTCGGTCTCGATCGTCTCGATGTCGGCAAGCGGATCGACGCGGCCGTCTGGATGGGGGACGCCGGCGTCGGCGTGACAGCGGACGACGTGGCAGATCGCGTCGGTTTCGCGGATCGAGGCGAGGAACTGGTTGCCGAGCCCCTCCCCCTCGGAGGCGCCCTTGACCAGGCCGGCGATGTCGTGGAATGCGATCGTCGCCGGTTCCAGCTTCGAGCTGCCGACGGTCTCGGCGACCCTCTCGAGCCGTTCATCGGGCACCGTGGCGATCGCCACGTTGGGCTCGATCGTCGTGAACGGGTAATCGCCGGTCTGCGCGCCGCCGCTGGTCAGCGCGTTGAAGAGGGTCGACTTGCCGGCGTTGGGCAGCCCGACGATCCCGACCTTCATAGACGACCCCCGAACGGAAAGATCGCGAGGTCGGGGGTCATAGCGGCACGACCAGACCCAGCCCGACGCCGAGCAAAGCCCCGACGAGGATGTCGGAGGGGTAGTGCATGCCGAGGTAGGGACGGCCGAGCGAGAGCGCCAAGGCCAAGATGAAGGCGAGCCCGCCGAGCGGCTCGACCCGCGCCATCGCCGTCGCTACGGCGAACGAAGAGGTCGCGTGCGCCGAGGGAAAGCTGAGCGAGCTTGGCGCCCCGCCGAGCGGCGGCAACCCCTCGAGCACCGGCCGTGGCCGCCTGACTACCAGCTTGACCACATAGTTGAGCCCAATCGCGATCGGCCCCAGCAGCGCGCAGACCAGCCACGCCTCGCGGTTGGATGAGTCAACGAGCGCCAGCACCACCCCGATCGCCATCCAAATCCCCGCGTTGTTCCCGGACTTGCCAAGAACCCTCATCAGCTCCTCCAAGCCGGGCGAGTGCGCGCGAGTCCGCATCGCGTGAAGAAGCCTGAGGTCCAGTCGGTTCATCGGCCGCGCAGGATAGGGCGTCGGGGGCCGTCTCGTGGGAACCCGTGCACCGCCTGACGGCGGTGCAATTGAGTGCCGCTTCGCGGCTTCGAGCAACTCTGCGGAGCCGCTTCGCGAGGTTCCCACGAGACGGCCCCCGACGCCTTACCCCCACGGTCAATCAGAATTCGGATGATGCCCACCGTCCCCAACTACGTCCACACCCCCGGCCACCACTGCGGCTCCACCGCCCTGCGCAACCTGCTCGGCTTCCACGGCGTGGAAATCAGCGAGGAGATGGCGTTCGGTCTGGGGGCCGGCGCCTGCTTCTACTACGTCGCGCTGGAGGATGCCTCGCCGACGCGTTGGTTCAACGGCCGTACCGCCCGGCTGGAGGAGAACTTCAGCGAGCTGACCGGGGCGGCGCTGCAGCTACGCACCTTTGAGCCCGGTGACGGCGACGCCTGGGACGCGGCCAGGGCCGAGGTCGACGCCGGCAGGCCTGTGCTGCTGCTCACCGACCTCTACTACCTCGATCACTACGGCAACTCGGCCCACTTTCCCGGCCACGCGGTGGTGCTCGCCGGCTACGACGAGCAGTTCGCCCACCTCTCGGACACCGGCTTCGAGGAGCTGCAGACGACGACACGGCTCGAGGATCTCGACCGCGCCCGCCACAGCCAGCATCCCGCCTACCCGCTCGCCGGCCACATGTTCACCGCCTCGGGCGCGGTCAGCGAGGAGCAGCTGGGGGCGGCGATCCCAGCGGCGATCGCGCGCGCCGCCAAGGCGATGGTCGAGCCCGAGTTCCGGAACTTCTCCGGCCTCGATGCGGTGCAGCGGCTTGCCGAGGAGGCGGGCAACTGGCCCGAGGTGGCCGAGGACTGGCAGTGGTGCGCTCGCTTCGGCTACCAGGTGATCGAGCGCCGCGGCACCGGGGGCGGTGCCTTCCGCCTGATTTACTCCCGCTTCCTCGAGGAGGCCGGTCGTCCCGAGGCGCCACTGGCAAGCGAGGCCGCGATGCGATGGACCGAGCTTGCCGAGGCATTCCACGCCGCCAGCGAGCGGGACGCAGCCGAGGCGGTCCTCTGGCGTCAAATCGGCGAAGCCGCCCGGCGCGTCGCCGAGGCCGAGACCCGTCTCTGGACCTCGCTCGCCTGATTCTGCGGCAGCGAAAGAGGCCGCGTGTTAAGAGCCCCGGCTTCCTGTTTTCCGGGTCCCTCCAGCGGGCACTCACTCAGTCCGGAGAACGCAAGCTTTGGAGGGTTGACGATGAGCGATGCGAGCAATCCGCCGATGAGGGCGGAAGCCGAGGATCAAACCTCGGGGGTGCAGGAAAGAGCACAGGAGATGGCCGGCGAAGCCGGCCAGAAGGCCCAGGAAGCGGCGGGGACGGCGCAGGACAAGCTGCGCGAGCAGCTCGACCAGCGCTCGACCCAGGCTGGCGAGCGAGTCGCCGGCACGGCGCAGGATCTGCGCAGCGTCGGCGAGGAGCTGCGCAAACAGGGCAAGGACACGCCGGCCCAGTTCGCCGAGAAGGCAGCCGAGCGAACCGAGCGGCTCGGTTCCTATCTGAGGGAGTCCGACAGTAGCCGAATGCTGGCCGACGTCGAGGACTTCGGTCGGCGGCAGCCGCTGGCAGTTCTGGCCGGGGGACTCGTGGTCGGCATCGCGGCGGCCCGCTTCCTCAAGGCATCCAGCCGCGGGCGCTACCAGAGTCGCAGCATCCAGGAACAGCCCACCCGTGAGCTGAGCGCCACGACACCGACCGAGCCAGGCGGCGCCTATGCCGGGGGCATCGATGAGGAGATCGGCCAGGAGTCGGGGCGCCAGGCGCCGGTGCCGTCGGGCTCGGTGACGGGACGATGAGCGCCGGCAACGGCCAGCATGAGGATCTGCGGGCAAGGCCCACGGGAGAGCTGTTCAAGCAGCTTTCCGAGCAGACTTCGACCCTGGTCCGCCAAGAGATCGAGCTCGCCAAGTCCGAGCTGACCGAGAAGGGCAAGTCAGCCGGCAAGGGCGCCGGCCTGCTCGGAGGCGCCGGCCTGCTCGGCCTGCTTGCCCTGGGAGCGTTGACCGCCTGCCTGATCCTGCTGCTTGCAGAGGCGATGGACGCCTGGGTGGCAGCGCTGATCATCGCCGTGGCCTACGCGGCCGTGGCCGGGGTGCTCGCCCTCGCCGGGCGTAACCGAATCCGAGAAGGCATGCCACCCACACCTGAACAGACCGCCGAAAGCGTCAAGGAGGACGTCCAATGGGCCAAGAGTCGAGCCACATCCGCGAGGAAATAGAGCAAACCAGGGCCGAGATGGGTGACACCGTCGACGCCCTGGCGCACAAGACCGATGTGAAGTCGCGCGTCAAGGAGTCGTTCACCGAAAAGAAGGAGCGCCTGCGCACCCAGATGGCCGGCACGTCGTCTCGGCTCAGCAAGGGGACCCCGGACGGCGAGCAGGTCAAGGAGGGAGCGAGGCAGGCGGTCGGTGTCGCCGAGGAAAATCCGATTGGGCTGGCGCTCGGCGGTCTCGCCGCAGGCTTCCTCGTCGGCATGCTCCTGCCGAGCACGAGGATCGAGGACGAACGCGTCGGGCCGATGGCCGACGAGCTGAAGAGCAAGGCGACGGAGACCGCTCAAGAGGCCGTCGATCGCGGCAAGGAGGTGACCAGCCAGGTTGCCGAGAAAGCGGTCGAGACCGCCAAGGAGGTCGGACGCGAAGAGGCCGACGCCCTACGAGCGAGCACCCAAGAGAACGTCCAAGAAGTGAGCGAGGAAGCACAACGGCAATAGTTAGGCGGTGGCCGAGGGCGACACGATCCTGCGCGCGGGACGCCGCATAGAGGCGGCGCTCGCGGGCGAGACGGTCTCGGTCACCGCCCCCAACCCCCGCGGTCGGGCCGCTGGCGTCCTGAGACTCGACGGGCGCCGGCTCGAAGCTTGCGAGGCGCGTGGCAAGCATCTCCTGCTGCGCTTCGGCGAGCTCGTCCTTCACACTCACCTCGGGATGAGCGGTGGCTGGCACGTCTATCCCCGCGAAGCGAGTTGGAGCAAGTCGCCGGCCTCTGCTTGGGTTGTCCTGCGGGGTGAGCGGTCCGAAGCGGTCCAGTTCGGCGGGCCGACTCTGCGCGTTCTGCGCGCTGAGGCAATGCCGCGCGATCGGGTCCTCGCCCGACTGGGCCCTGATGTCCTCGCTGCCGATTTCGATCCCGAGGTCATTGCTCGCTCACTGCGTGCTGCACCCGATCGAGCCGTCGGCGATGCCCTCCTCGACCAGACCCTGGTCGCTGGCATCGGCAACATCTTCAAGAGCGAGGCCTGCTTCGCCGCCCACCAGGATCCCTGGCAGGCGGTGAGGGCGATCTCCGACACGCAGCTCCAGCATGTCGCGCAGGCCGCGCACGACCTGATGCAGGACGCGGTCGAGCGCGGCCGCCAGAACCGCTCCGTCTATCGCCGCTCCGGCCAGCCATGCCCGCGCTGCGCCACTCCGATCCGTGCCCGTGGTCAGGGCGATGCGAATCGCACCACCTACTGGTGTCCGATCTGCCAGGCGCCAGCCTCGGCCCCGCGCTTGCCATCCTCA
>DATNHC010000141.1:0-19392 GCA_035605155.1 Solirubrobacterales bacterium | reverse complement strand
AGGAGTCGGTGACCTTCTTGACCTCTTTCTCGAGCGTGCCGAGATCCTTGTCGCGGGCCTCGACGTCGACCCAGGTGATCATCGACGCAGCAAAGTAGAGGACCTTCTCGAGCTCCTTCGGCGCCATGTCGATCAGGTAGCCGATACGGCTCGGCACGCCCTTGAAGAACCAGATGTGGGAGACCGGCGCGGCCAGGTCGACGTGGCCCATGCGCTCGCGGCGCACCTTGGAGCGCGTTACCTCGACCCCACAGCGCTCGCAGACGATGCCCTTGTAGCGGACCCGCTTGTACTTGCCGCAGTAGCACTCCCAGTCCTTGGTCGGACCGAAGATGCGCTCACAGAAGAGCCCGTCTTTCTCGGGCTTCAGCGTGCGGTAGTTGATCGTCTCCGGCTTGGTTACCTCGCCCCAGCTCCAGGAGCGGATCTTCTTTGACGACGCGAGGCCGATCTCGATTGCGTCGAAATTGTTGATGTCGATCATCAGTCCTCCACCTTCGCCTCTTCGGCCTCTGTCTCTTTCTCGGGCTCGCCGCCGTCGGTTCCAGCCTCTCCCTCGGCGACCACCTGCTCCTCGCGCTCGTCCGCTGCCCCGTTGGGGGAGTCGGTGCGAACCCCGGTCAGGTCCATGCCCAGCTCCTCGGCCGCCTTGAGCAGGTCGTCGTCCTCCTCGGCGATCTCCACGTCGCCGCCTTCGGAGACGACGTTGGCATCGAGCGAGAGGCTCTGGATCTCCTTCAACAGCACTTTGAAGGACTCGGGGATCGACGGCTCGGGGATGTTCTCCCCCTTGACGATCGCCTCGTAGGCCTTCACCCGACCGACCGTGTCGTCGGACTTGACCGTGAGCATCTCCTGCAGCGTGTAGGCAGCGCCGTAGGCCTCCAGGGCCCAGACCTCCATCTCGCCGAAGCGCTGGCCGCCGAACTGCGCCTTGCCGCCCAGCGGCTGCTGGGTGACCAGCGAGTAGGGCCCGGTCGAGCGCGCGTGGATCTTGTCGTCGACCAGGTGCAGCAGCTTGAGGATGTACATGTAGCCGACCGTCACCTTGCCCTCGTAGGGCTCTCCCGTGCGGCCGTTGTAAAGCTGGGCGCTGCCGGCGGCGCGGGCGCCCGGACGGGCGCTCTTGTCGATGCCGAGGTCGATGCCGCGCTCGGCGTTCTCCTCCTGCCAATTGCAGAGAGCCTCGTCGACGTCCTCGACGGTGGCCCCGTCGAAGACCGAGGTAGCCACGTAGACGCGGCCGTCGCCGTTCTCGGAGTGGGCCTCCTTGTAGGACTCGGAGCCGTCGTCGTACCAGCCGTTGGCCGCCACCCAGCCGAGGTGCGTCTCGAGGATCTGGCCGATGTTCATCCGGCTGGGCACGCCGAGCGGGTTGAGGATCACGTCGACGGGCGTGCCGTCGGCAAGGTGGGGCATGTCCTCCTCGGGCACGATCTTGGAGATCACACCCTTGTTCCCGTGGCGGCCGGCGAGCTTGTCGCCCTCGGCGATCTTGCGCTTGGTAGCGACGAAGACGCGGACCAGGTCGTTGACGCCGGCAGCCAGGTCGTCGCCGTCGTCGCGACTGAAGGTGAGCACGTCGATGACGACGCCGCCCTCGCCGTGGGGCACCTTCAGCGAGGTGTCGCGGACCTCGCGCGCCTTCTCCTTGAAGATCGCGCGGATCAGCTTCTCCTCGGCGGTCAGCTCGGTCTCGCCCTTGGGCGTCACCTTGCCGACCAGCAGGTCACCCGACTGGACCTCGGCGCCGACGCGGACGATGCCCCGCTCGTCG
Source organism: Solirubrobacterales bacterium (assembly GCA_035605155.1). Lineage (GTDB taxonomy): Bacteria > Actinomycetota > Thermoleophilia > Solirubrobacterales > 70-9 > VRUE01. Next base: position 17,615 of record DATNHC010000141.1, on the reverse strand, counting down.
AGGTTACGCAGGCTCTCCTCGGAGCGGTTGGGTATGTCGCGGGTGATCTCCTCGTCGCCGAGCTTGGTCGTCCGGGCGTCGATCTCGTACTCCTCGATGTGGATCGAGGTGAGCTCGTCGTCCTTGACCAGGCGCTCGGAGAGGATGATCGCGTCCTCGAAGTTGTAGCCCTCCCAGGACATGAAGGCGACCAGGCAGTTCTTGCCCAGGGCGATCTCGCCGCCGCCGGTCGAGGACCCGTCGGCGAGCACGTCGCCCTGCTTGACGCGCTGACCGGTGTCGACGATCGGCCGCTGGTGGATCAGCGTGCCCTGGTTGGAGCGCATGAACTTGTGCAGCGGGTACTCGTCTTTTCTCGAGCCGTGAGTGACCACGATCCGCTCGGAATCGACATGGGCCACCTCACCATCAGAGGCAGCGAGGATCACATCGCCGGTGTCGATCGCGGCGCGGCGCTCCATGCCGGTGCCGATCAGCGGTGGATCGGGCTTCAACAGCGGCACCGCCTGGCGCTGCATGTTGGAGCCCATCAGGGCGCGGTTGGCGTCGTCGTGCTCGAGGAAGGGGATCAGCGCCGTCCCCACCGACCAGATCTGGGTCGGCGAGACGTCCATCAGGTCGACTTCCTTGGGCGAGGCGGTCGTGTACTCCTGGTCGGCGGCGCGGACAAGGACCTGTGGGCCCTTCAGCTTGCCGCTGGCGGGATCGACCTCGGCGTTTGCCTGGGCGATCACCTTTTCTTCCTCCTGGGTGGCGTCGAGGTGGAGGATCTTCTCAGTGACGACGCCGTCCTTGACCACTCGATACGGGGTGGTGACGAAGCCGTGCTCGGAGACCTCCGCGTAGGAGGAGAGCGAGCCGATCAGGCCGATGTTCGGGCCCTCCGGCGTCTCGATCGGGCACATGCGCCCGTAGTGGGTGGGGTGCACGTCGCGGACCTCGATCGGCGCCCGCTCGCGAGTCAGGCCGCCGGCGCCGAGCGCCGAGAGACGGCGCCGGTGCGTGAGGCCGGCCAGCGAGTTGGTCTGGTCCATGAACTGAGACAGCTGCGAGGAGCCGAAGAACTCCTTCATCGCGGCAACGACTGGGCGGATGTTGATGATCGTCTGCGGCGTGATCGCATCCGAGTCTTCGGTCGTAAGCCGCTCGCGCACCACTCGCTCCATCCGGTAGAGACCGATGCGGAAGGCCTCCTGGATCAGCTCTCCCACCGTGCGCAGGCGCCGGTTGCCGAAGTGCTCGTACTCGTCGAGGTGCTCGTTGACCGGCTCGCGGGGGTAGGTGAGCGCCTCCGCGGCATAGTCTTTGATCGGGTTCTCCTCGTCGATCTCCTCGGGAATCCCGAGCAGCTTCGGAAGGCTGATCAGCTCCTTGACCAGGGCGATGATGTCGTCGTGGGTGAGGACCCGCGTATCGAGGTCGATATCGAGATCGAGCCGGGCGTTGAGCTTGTAGCGGCCCACCCGGGTGAGGTCGTAACGCTTAGGGTCGAAGAAGAGCTGCTCGAGCAGGTTGCGGGCGGCGTCGACCGACGGCGGCTCACCCGGGCGCTGCTTCTTGAAGAGCTCGATCAGGGCGCCCTCCTCGGTGCGGGTCGCCTCGGTGTCGGACTCGATCGTGTGACGCATGTAGATCGAGTTGTCGAACATGTCGAGGAGCTGTTTGTCCTCGACGTAGCCCATCGCGCGCAGCAGCACCGTCACCGGCAGCTTGCGCTTGCGGTCGATGCGGACGAAGACCTTGCCTTTTTTGTCGATCTCGAGCTCCAGCCAGGAGCCACGAGCCGGCATCAGGTTGGCGATGAAGACCTGCTTCTCGGCATCCTTGGGGGCCATCACGTAGGCGCCGGGGGAGCGAACGAGCTGGGTGACGACGACGCGCTCGGTGCCGTTGATGATGAAGGTGCCGCGATCGGTCATCCACGGGAAGTCGCCCATGAAGACGGCCTGCTCGCGGATCTCGCCGGTCTCTTTGTTCTGGAAGGCGACGGTCGCAGAGAGCGGCCGCGAGTAGGTCATGTCCTTCTCGCGGCACTCCTCGATCGTGTGCGGCGGCTCCTCGAATTTGAACTCGCCGAAGACGATGGCGAGGTTCCCCGTGTAGTCCTCGATCGGGGATATGTCGTTGATCGTCTCTCGCAGCCCACCCTTCTTCGGATCCGTCAGCTCTTCGAAGGAGCGACGCTGGATATCGATCAGATGGGGGACTTCGAGGGGGTTCTGTAGTCGGGAAAAACTCCTGCGGGTTACGGGGGCAGCGTTCGAACGTGCCAAAGTCGGCGACTCCTCAGACGGTCAGAGGGACGTTAGATACAGCGCAGATATCGGGCAGGGGACACAACTGGCGCGCGACCGCGAAAAATAACATACGGCGGCGCCCGGCCGCGCACTTGGCTCCCTGCCTGGGTTCCAAGCGCGGCCGGCGGTGCTTACTTGAGCTCGACGCTGGCGCCGGCCTCCTCGAGCTCGGCCTTCAGCTTGTCAGCTTCCTCGCGTTCGACCCCCTCCTTGATCGCCTTCGGCGCCTCGTCGACCATCGCCTTGGCCTCTTTCAGGCCCAGGCCGGTGGCAGCGCGCACGACCTTGATCACCGGCACCTTCTGGCCGCCGACCTCGGTGAGGACCACGTCGACCGTGGATGCCTCCTCCTCGCCGCCGGCGCCATCGCCGGCCGGAGCACCAGCTGCCGCCGGGGCGGCTGCAGCGACCGCGGTTGCGGATACGCCGAACTCCTCCTCCAGGGCTTTGATCCGCTCGGAGAGCTCGAGCACGGAGATGCTCTTCAGCTCCTCGATCCATTTCTCTGTCGAAGTCTTGGTTGCCACTTACTCCTCCTCTTCCTCATTAGAAGTCTCCCCGTCAGCCTCATCGGCCGCGGGTCCTGTCGCCGCAGGGGACCCACCAGCCCCTGCGGTAGCTGAAGCTTCCTCGGGGCTGGTCCCCCCTGCGTCGCCACCCGCGGCAGACGCGTCTTCACCGGCAGCGTCCTCATCCGAAGCGGCCTCAGCAGCAGCCTCGGCTGTCGGCTGGCCAGGATCGTCAGCCACCTCGCCCTCGGCAGCATCCTCCGCCTCAGTCGTCGTGGACTCCGCCGGAGCCTCGCCAGTCACGAGGCCCTTCTCGGCTATCTGGCCGAGCTGTAGGGCGAGACCTTGGATCATCGAGCCGAGGCCTCGGACCAGGCCGGTCAGGGGACTGGCGACGATGCCGGCCAGCTGACCGTTGAGCACGTCGCGCCCGGGCAGCCTCGAGATCGCCTTGAAGGCGTCCTCGTCGAGGCTGGTCCCGTCCATGAAGCCGCCCTTGAAGGTGAGCACGTCGTGCTCTTTGTTGAAGCTCGAGATCGCCTTCGCCGCCTGAGCGGTGTCGCCGCGAACGAAGGCAAGCGCCGTCGGGCCCTGCAGCAGCTCGGCGAGGCGCTGCTCGCCGGCGTTGTCGGCGGCGATTTTCGTCAGGCGGTTCTTGACGATGCGGAAGCTGGCATCCGCCTCGCGCAGCTTGCCGCGCAGCTCGGCCGCCTGCGGCACGCTGATGCCCCGGTAGTCGACCGCGAAGATCGCCTCGGCCGCCTCGATCTGGGCGGCGATCTCCTCGATTGTGGCTTGCTTCTCGTCTCGGTTCATCGTTCACCTGCACCGGGCTTGCGGGCCTCAGCCCCGCCGGTGGTCTTGGGCGGACGCAGCAGTTTAGGCCGTTACCGGCTCCTCTGCGGCCTGGGGAGCCGCGGCGACTTCGTCGCGGTCGCCCACCTTGCTGGCGTCGACTCGGATCCCGGGCCCCATCGTCGTGGCCACCGTGCAGGTGACGATGTAGCGGCCCTTCGCCGCCGAGGGCTTTGCACGGATGATCTCCTCCATCACGGCGGTGAAGTTCTCCAGCAGCTTGTCGGCCTCGAGGCTCGCCTTGCCGATCGCCATGTGAACGATCGCCTGGCGGTCGGTGCGGTACTCGACCTTGCCCGCCTTGGATTCGGTCACAGCCTTCTCGATGTCATCGGTGACCGTGCCCACCTTGGGGTTGGGCATCTTGCCCTGGGGACCGAGGACGCGACCCAATTTGCCGACCGTTCCCATCATCTGGGGGGTCGCGATCGCCACATCGAAGTCGGTCCAGCCCTCCTCCTCGACTTTCTTGGCGAGGTCGTCGCCGCCGACGAAGTCGGCCCCGGCGGCCTCGGCGTCGCGCGCCTGCTGGCCTTGTGCGAAAACGGCAACGGTGACGTCCTTGCCGAGGCCGTGCGGCAAGGCGAGCGTGCCGCGCAGCTGCTCCTCGGCGTGGCGCACGTTGACGCCGAGCAACACGTGCAGCTCAACCGTCTCGTCGAAGTTGGCGCTGGCCGTCTCCTTGATCAGCCCAATCGCCTCGGCCGGCGGGTAGGCGATGTCACGCTGGACTTTGCCGAGCTGTTTGCGGTAGCGCTTGCCGTGGGCCACGAGGTCTGTCTCCTATTTGACGTCGACGCCCATCGAGCGGGCGGTGCCGGCGATGATCTTCGAGGCAGCGTCGAGGTCGTTGGCGTTGAGGTCGGGCATCTTGCGCTCGGCGATCTGGCGCACCTGGTCCATCGAGATCGTCCCCACCTTGTTGACGTGAGGCTCGCCCGAGCCCTTCTTGATCCCGATCGCCTCCTTGATCAGGACCGCGGCCGGCGGCGTCTTGGTGATGAAGGTGAACGAGCGATCCTCGTAGACGGTGATCTCGACCGGGATGATCGTGCCGCCTTCGGACTGGGTCTGGGCGTTGAACGCCTTGCAGAACTCCATGATGTTGACGCCGTGCTGACCCAGCGCCGGGCCGACCGGCGGCGCCGGGTTGGCCGAGCCAGCGGAGATCTGCAGCTTGATCTGAGTGAGGACTTTTTTCGCCATCGGGATCGGAGAGGGTAGCGGGCCGGGTTAGATCTTCTTGACCTGGTCGTAGCCGACCTCGACCGGGGTCTCCCGGCCGAAGATCGAGACCAGCACCTTGAGTTTGGCGGCGTCCTCGTTGATCTCGGCGATCTCGCCGGAGAAGTCGGAGAGCGGACCGGAGACGACCTTGACCGACTCGCCGATCGAGAACTGGGCCTGGGTGCGGGGGCGCTCGGCGGTCTCGCGGTGCAGCAGGCGGTCGACCTCGGGTTTGGAGAGCGGCACCGGTTTGTTGCGCGAGCCGACGAAGCCGGTGACGCCCGGCGTGTTCTTGACCAGGCCCCAGGCGTCGTCGGTCATCTCCATGTTGACCAGCACGTAGCCGGGCATCGTGCGCTTCTCCTTCGGTTCTTTCTGGCCGTCTTTGCCGAGCTCCATCACCTGCTCGGTGGGGACGACCACCTGGCGCACGTTGCGGTTCTGGCTCATCGTCTGCACCCGGTGCTCGAGATTGTGCTTGACCTTGTTCTCGTGCCCGGAGTAGGTGTTGATCACGTACCAGCGATACATCTGTTCAGAGGCCTTTGTTCGGGGATCCTTGAATGAAATTGCGTTTGCCGATGCTCGGCTTAGTCAAGTATCGAGCATCGGCTTCACAGGATCTGTTTGATGAGGAAGCTGAAGACGGCGTCGAGGGCGCCGAGGTAGGCCGCGGCGACGGCGACGAAGATGATCGTCACGGCGCTCGCCTGGACCAGGGTGTCGCGATCGGGCCACTGGACCTTCTTCAGCTCGGCCCAGCAGGAGAGGAAGAAGCCGATCACCCCGCCGCGCTGGCGTTCGGCCTGCGCCTGCTTCTGCTTCTTGGCGAGCTGCTCGCTCTCGCGGCGCTTCTGCTCGGCGCGCTGGCGCTTTTCGCTTTCCTTCAGCGCCTTGGCTTCTGCGCGGCGTTCGGCCCGTGAGGTCTTCGGGGAGTCGGGGGCCTCGAGGGCCGCTTCGGGGGCGCCGGCTGCGATGCCGGCCTCGACTGCCTCGACCTCGGCCACCTCGCCGGAGACGGGCACCTGGGTCTCGTGCTGGGCGCGCGCCTCGGCGGTGCGGCCGTCGCCGGAGCGCTTGCGCTCCTGCTCTTCGCGGGCCCGGCGCTCGGCCTTGCGCTGTGCGCGCGTCTTGGCCATGGGCGCTAGCGCGTCTCCTTGTGCGCCGTGTGCTTGCCGCACCAGCGGCAGAACTTGCGCAGCTCGACGCGGTCCGGCGAGTTACGCCGCGACTTGTTCGTCTGGTAGTTGCGCCGCTTGCAGTCTTCGCAAGCCAACGTCATCGCAATGCGGACATCTCCGCGAGCCATTTCTCCCTCGATCTGCTTACGAGCCGTTACAAGAGAAAACCCCGGGCCGAGGCGCGAGGCTGAGGCAAGGATAGCGCTCTGCGAACGGTGGCGCTCCCGCCAATCAGGCCACGCGCTTGACAAAGAAGACGCGTTCGAAGCCGCCATCCGTGCGGCGATCGGTCTCCTCGTAGCCCAGCCGAGAGTAGAACGCCTGGTTCTCGGCCGCGCGACCTCCGCGCCGTATCCGCTCCGCCTCCTCGAGTAGATCGGCGAGGCGCTCAGCCGCGAGTCAATGCTCTCAGGGTCGACCAAAGCGGTTTTCCCGGATCCGCTTGCGCAGTCCGGGCGACCGAGCGACTCGCAGCGGCTTGGTGTCCAGGTAGTCGAGCAGCGACCGAGTCTCGAATCGCACCCTCGACAGCGGATCTCGGTCGACGAGTGGCTTGGCGTCTCGGATTGCACGGTGGCGGAGCAACGGGGGGGCCTGGTTGAGCATGACCACGTCGACCTCATCGGTGCCGAGCGCCTTGGAGGCGACACGAGCAAGTTCGAGTTGCAGCCGAAGCTGGGCAGACTAATCCAGCCCTGAATCGTGCAAGACGGCGATATCGACATCCGACAATGGCCCGACGGTGCCCCGTGCCTGCGAGCCGATGAGCATCGCGGCCACTACCCCCTCAAGATCGAGAGCCTGTCAGCCGCTCCAACGCAGCCGCATCCAGGGGCGGCACACAGGACTTCTCGTCAACGACCGTCATCGGCACATCGTCGTCGATCGGTCGGATCTAGTCCAGAACTCCACGGCAAACGCCGCCCAGAGGCAGCGGGAATCGAACTCGCGACATGCCAGGCCGTGCTGAGGGCCGGGGAAAGCAACGAAATGCGCCCGGAGAGAATCGAACTCTCGACCTCCGGCTTGAAAGACCGGCGCTCTTTGGGCCTCGTTAAAAGCCCGTTGACCACTGAGCTACGGGCGCTCACTACCTGCCCGGAAAAGTATGCCGGTCTCAGAGCCCGAACGTCTTGGCGATGATGTTGCGCTGGATCTCCGAGGTGCCACCGTAGATCGTCGAGACCAGGGAGCTGCGGACGAGGCGCTCCATGTCGTACTCGGAGGCGTAGCCGTAGCCGCCCATCATCTGCATGCCGTCGAGGGCGGCCTTGCGGGCGGTCTCAGTGACGAAGAGCTTCACCATCGAGGCCTCGCGGGGCAGCATGCGATCGGGATTCTCGTCGGTCAGGGTGGCGACCCAACGGGTCATCAGGCGCGCCGCCTCGATCTCGGTCGCCATGTCGGCGATGCGGTGCTGGAGCGACTGGAAGGAGCCGATTGGACGACCGAACTGCTCGCGCTCCTTGACGTAGACGATCAGGTCGTCGAAGACGCGCTGGGCGATGCCGAGCATCGTCGCGGCGAGGATCAGACGCTCGACGTTGAGCCCGGCCATCAGCTGGGTCCATGCCTGGTCGACCTGGCCGAGCACGGCGCTGGCCGGCGCCTCGACGTCGGTGAAGTAGAGATGGTTCGTGTCGCGGCCGCCCATCGTGTCGATCGGGACCACCTCGAGCCCATCGGTCTCGCGCGGCACCCAGATCATCGTCAGGCCGTCGTGCTTGTTGGCGGAGCGCGTCGTGCGGCAGACGACGAGGATGTGGTCGGCGATGTGGGCGTTGGAGCAGAAGACCTTCTGGCCGTTGAGCACGTAGCCGCCGTTCTGGCTCTCGGCGAAGGTGCTGAGGGCGCCGACGTCCGAGCCAGCCTCGGGCTCGGTCATCGCGATCGCCTCGACTGAGCCGCCGGCGATCCCGCCGAGGATCTCGTGCTTCTGCTCCTCGTTGCCGAAGCGCTTGGTCGCACCGGCGACGATCAGCGTCGTCGCGTAGCCGCCGATCGGGGCGAGGGCGCGCGAGGTCTCCTCCATGAAGATGCAGGCGTCGAGCATCGTGCCGCCGGAGCCGCCGTACTCCTCGGGAATCGTCAGCCCGGTCCAGCCAAGCTCGGCCATCTCCCTGTAGATGGTCTCGTTGTGGTGATCGCGGTAGCCGTCGGTGAGGCGCTCGCGCTGATCGGCCGTCCCGCACTCGTGATCGCAGTAGCGCCGGATTGCGTCGACGAAGTCCTCTTGCTCGTCGGTGAGGGCGAAATCCACGAAGCGGCAGCCTACCGGTCAACTGCGTAAAACTGCCTGCCCAGGCTCAAAATCTGGGCGTGCCGAAAAGCCCAGGACGAGACTCGAACTCGTGACCCTTTCGCGTTGATTCGCGGATTCGCTATTCGTCCCAGCGAGCCGTTAGCTGGTAGATGATCGTGACGTCGAGGATGATGATCAGGAACGCCCAAAGCGGCGCGGCTGGGAACCAGACGATCTGAGCCACCGCGTTCAATCCGACGAAGAAGACGGCGGCCCACCGCGCCGAAGAGACACCGGCGAAAAGGCCAAGGCCCGTGCAGGCGATGATCGAGCCGAGGATGAGGTGCAGCCACCCCCAGGTGGTTATGTCGGCCAAGATCACTCCCTGGCCGCCGACCACGACGATCTCGTCGTTCAGGACCGCCGCGAGACCGTAGAGGGCGTTCAGCGACCCCACGATTACGAGCAGTGCTCCAGCGAACACCGTCCAGCCGGTGGGCTGCCTTTCCTCAGTTCCCCTTCGAGACGGGGTGGGCTGGGTCTCCATCGTTCTCCCTTCAGCCTCTCGGCACGGATTGGTGGGACACCTAACGCCTGATCGAACAAAGATACTTTCTCAGTCGGCGAGGCCAAATGGCAATCGGTCCGCGAGCGGCTGAGCCGATACCAGCGGCGAGGATCCTCCTTCGGAGCTGCCACCGGGAGCGCTCACCGTTGTTCGCTTCGCGGCGGCGCTTTTCCTGACTGCCGCCTACGTCGCCTCGCGGTCTGAATTCCGGCGACCGCCTTCGCCCGGTCGCTCTCAGGCCCCCAGCAGCTTGGCCTTCTGGGCGGCGAACTAATCCTCGGTGAGGATGCCCTGCGCTTTCAGCTCGCCCAACTCCTTCAACTGGTCGATGATGGAGCTGCCGGCCGTGGGAGTGGCGGTGGGGGCTTCGGCCTGCGGCGCGGCGGCTTCCTGTTCGGACCAGCGCTCACCCTGACGGCGCGACACGCGGTTGCTGACGGCCGTCGCAGTGCCGGCGATGGCCGCGGTGCGGGCGACGCCTCGAAGTAGTCCTGGCATCGGGATCTCCTCTCAGGCGTTTGCCTCGGCCGCGTCGAGCGCGGCGAGGACGGCTTGGACGGGGATGCGGCCACTGGCGGCCAGTTGGCCACCGGAGCGGCGGACAGCCGTGGCGAAGGGCGCGGCCCAGGTGTTCTCGAAGACGAGCAGCGCAGCGGAGGTGCCGGGCTCCATCGCGCCGCCCGCCTCCTCGACGTCTTCATCGGAGAGCAAGCCGGAGGAGGCACCTTCGAAGACCGACAGCTCAGCGACCTCACCGCCGACATCGGCGATCTCCAGCCCGCGGACCGTCCCGTCCTCGTCCTTGGCGATGAAGACAAGGTCGAGGATGCGGATCAGGCCGCGGTCGACGAGGTCAACCAGGTGTGGTGCCACCTCGCCGTTGGGCTGGCGCCCCGGCCACTCGACCAGGATGTAGTCGATCGGCCCCATCTCGTCGAGCTGCTCGCCGCCGCTCATGCGAGGGCCTTCGCCTTCAGGCGGTCGAACTCGGCGGCGTCGATCGCGCCGCTGTCGAGCAGCTCCTTTGCCTTCGCGATCTCCGAGGCGGTGCCGTCTCCGGCGACGCTGCGGACGTACTCGTCGAATTCGCCCTTTGCGCGCTTGCCGGCTTCGGCTTGGCGCTCGGCCATGCCCTTGCCCTGCGAGAGCAGGTAAATGCAGACGCCGAAGAGCGGCAGCAGGATGATCAACAGCGTCCAGCCGGCCTTACCCCAGCCGGAGACGTCGTGACGGGCGAAGAGGTCGCCGAAGGCGCGAAAGATCAGCATGATCCAGAGGACGAAGCCGAAGAAGACGAACATCGTCCAAATGATGTTCAGCAGTGGGTACTCGGCGGCGAGTGGCGGCATTGTCTGTGTCTCTCCTGGTTGGGATGGTCGGCGATCGCTCAGGCGCCGCTCGACCGGCTTACCGTAAACGATCAGGCCGTGCAAAACGATGTGCGCAGAGCCTGGAGACACCCAGGCGGGCAGAAGAAGCAGGCGCCCCGCTAAGGCAAGCAGAGCTCCGGTGAGTAAGCCCAGGACGAGACTCGAACTCGTGACCCCTTCCTTACCATGGAAGTGCTCTACCAACTGAGCTACCTGGGCGGGGGACCGATCTTAGACAGATGAGGAATGAGGGGAGAAACCGACCGAGGGCCGCGCTGGCCGTCTCGTTTGCCGTGCTGGTTGCGGCGATGGCGCTGACGGCGCCAGCCCGCGCACGTAGCGGCGCTCATGCGTCGATCGTCGGCGGGACGACGGCAACCACAGAAGAGTGGCCCTGGGCGACATTCATCCTCGCCCTCGACCGCAAAAACAACGGCTATGCCTGCACGGGCACGGTGGTCGCCCCCACGCTGATCCTCACCGCCGCTCACTGCATCCAGGACATCGTCAGCGGCCGGCCCACTCCCCTGGGCCGCTACACCGTGGTGACCGGCAGCAGCGACCTTCGAGACTCGAGCGTGCGACAGCTCTCCAAAGTCCGCCAGGCGATCGTCTATCCCGGGTTCAGTCGCTTCACCCTGCACGGCGACGCAGGCCTGCTGGTGCTGGAAACGCCGACCAGCGCGCCGACGCTGCCCTTGGCGGAACCTGGCGATGCAGCACTCCTCGGCGCCGGCCTGCCCACCTATGTCGCAGGGTGGGGCCAGCGGGGCGCCAAGGGCAAAGCCAAACAGACGCTGATCCTGCGGCGGGCCCAGACGTTCGTGCAGCGCCGCGCCTACTGCCGCAACCATTCGCGGATCTACTACCCGTTCTTCAACTCGTCCTCGCAGCTCTGCACGATCACCGCACCAAGCTTCGGCAGCGGCACCTGCCACGGAGACAGCGGCGGCCCGGCGCTCTCCTTTCGGGCGGACGGGACCCCAGTGCAGATCGGCATCACGAGCCTCGGACCGGCCAACTGCGATACGCGGCTGCCCGACATCTTCACCCGCGTGGACCGCATCTCGCCCTGGGTTGCGCAGTGGATCGCGGCGACGGCGCCCGCGCCGCCGCCGGTCGAAGGCTGAACCGAGCTCAGCGCAGGGCTACCCGCGCACCCCGCAGTCGCGGGTCAGTGTCGTACGCATCTCCCTGCCGTCTTCGAAGCCGAAGGAGGCTTTGGCGAAGGCGAAGCTGGCGCCGGGAAAGCCCCTCGGTGCGGGGCAGCCGGCAGAGAAGTAACTACGCGCCTCCCCGTGGCTGCGGAAGCGACGCTTCAGCGTCAGTGAGAAGCCGCGAACGTAGCCCCAGTCGGCCGCGACCCGCGGCAGGTCGGCGATCAGAGTGATGCCGAAAGTGCCTCTGCTGCGGCGCTTCACTTCAAAGGGCAGAGTGAAGGAGGTCGGCAGCGGCTGGGTGCCGTAGATGTGGGCGAAGATCACGGGACGGCCGTTGAGACGCCCGTTGAAGGCGAGGATCGTGCCGTCCGAGGGGTAGGGGGACTGTTCGGGCAGGTCGACGGCGGCCTTGAACTCACCGTAGCCGACCACTCCGCGCGGACAGGAAGCGCGCGCCTCGGCGGTCGAGGCAGGCTGCAGCTGGCGGTACTGACAGTTGGGAAGGCCGCGCCGGTCGAGGCGACCGTTGCGGTTGACGGCCAGCACGATACGGCGCAGCTGCGGCGGGGGGTTTTCGTCGAGCGTGCGGATATCGGCGGAGACCGAAACGGCGACCGGCGCCGTGCCCACCCGAGGGAGGTCATGCGGGGCGATCTTGCCACCGTAGGAGACCTGCAGGTTGCCCTTGCGGATGACCTCCCCCTGCGCCCCTGCGCCTGCAGGCAGGCAGAGCAAAGCGGCCGCCAGCACGGCCGCTTTGCTGAATGTCCTACCCACGGCGCCCCCGGCTCAGGTGAACTTCGAGGGTTCGAACCGGCAGTAGCGGAATTCGAAGGCAAGCACCTGGTTGTTGGCCTGGTTGGCGTTGTGGGTGAGGCGGATCACCATCGCCTGGGCCCCAGACTTGTCGCCCTTGCGCAGCTTCTGGGCGGTTTTCTGGAAGAGGTTTGCCTCTTCTTCAACGTATTTCAGCCACTTGGCGAGCTTCGCTTTGTCGGCGACCGGTTGTTCGATCGCCTTCAGCTGCGTGACTGTCCGCTTGAGGGCCTTGCCTGCCTTTTCGAACTGGGTCGCGGCCGCTTTCAGCTTGCCGGACTTGAACTTGGCCCGAACGCCCTTGAGGATCCGTTCGTTGGCTTCGGTGTTCGTCTTGCAGATCGGCTCGACCGCTTCTTTGTAGCTCTCGCGCGTCATTTCGGCCTGCGCGAGCGGCACCGCAAGCAACGAAAAGGCCAGCACGACGATGCCGAGCACTGCGAAGAGCTTCTTCCCCACCAGAGACCTCCTGTCGTTTCCCAAATTCCCGAGCATCCCATCTTCCCAAACACACACTGGTGCCTAGGGACTCGGCAGCTTAGGGGATGGTTTAAGTGACCGACCGTTCCGTCCCTGCCGATACGCCTGACAGCCCTCCCCTCACCGCACCTCACACTGATCGCTCAGCACCGAGCGCAGCCGCTTGCCCCCCGCAAAGGCAAAGGTGGTCCGCGCCAGCGGGAAGCTCGCACCCGGAAAGCCCTTGGGGGCCGGGCAGCCGGCGCTGAGGAAGCTGCGCCTGGCGCCCCGGTAGCGGTAGCGGCGCGAGAGGGTCATCTGCAGGCCGGTGAGCCGCCCCCAGGCCTCCATCGCCTTGGGCAGCGGCGCGTTCAGGGCGGTGCCGTAGGCGCCCTTGCGGAGCTTCTGCAGGCCAAAGACGATCACGAAGGAGGTGGCAAAGGGCCGCTGCGCGTAGATGTGGCCGTAGAGCACCGGCTTTCCCCCTTTGCGGCCGTTGAAGACCAAGAGGCGGCCCTCGGTAGGGTAGGGCGCCTGGCCGGCCAAGATGATGTTGGCGCTAAAGCCGCCGCGGCCGACCAGGGCCGAGCGGCACTGGGAGAGGGCGCGCTCAGAGGAGCCGGGCTGGATCTGAGCCAGGCGGCAGGTGGGCAGGCCGGCGTAATCGAGGCGCCCGTGGCGGTTGATCTCGATCCGCAGCGCCTTCAGCTGCGGCGCGAGGCTCCGATCGGTGGTCGAGATCTGCCCGCCGACTGAGACCGAGATCGGCGCCGCGCCTTGGCGCGGCAGGCGCTCGGGGCGCAGGTTGCCCTCGACCGTGACCCGCAGGTTGCCGCGCTGGGAGATCTCTGCCTGGGCGAGGCCGGCGAGGCAGACCAGCGCCGCCAGGGCGGCGAGCGGCGTGAGCCGGCGGGCGCTCACCGCCTACCCCCCTTGCCCTGGCCCTTCTTGCCTTTCGCCTTGCAGGTGCCGCGCAAGACCGAGCTGAAGCGGGCGCCGATGTTGTTCTGGGCCAGGGCGCTGACCGTGGCAAGCGGCGGGTTTGCGCAGATGTTGGAGGAGTTCTGCAGGAGCCCGCGGCGGCCGCCGTCAAGGACCATCGTGAAGCGCTCGATCGGCGCGTCGGGCAGGTTGTCGAAGAAGGTGCGGATGCCGCCGTGGCGCCCCGGTCCGATCCTGCCCTCGACGACGATCCTAACCGCGCCGGAGCGCAGGTCGGCGACCAGGTCGGGCAGGGTGCTCTCAGAGGAGCGCAGATAGACCGCGCCGCGCAGGGGCTCGTCGAAGAGCGGCGTGTGGGCGGCGGCCCGGCCGTAGACCGAGCCCGGTGGGCAGCTGGCGGTGGCGAACTGCTCGCGGGAGCAGACACTGCGGATGTGGTTTTGGGCGAGGAAGAGGGCGTGGGGCATCTCGACCTCGATGCGGCGCAGGTTGGAGTCGATCGCCCCCCTGGAGGCAAAGCTGGCGCGCAGCTGGGGAAAGGCGCCGCGGCGCGCGGCGCCGCGCAGCCTGAGGCCGAGCTTTGGCTTGAAGCCCAGGGTGAGGCAGTTGAGCAGCTGGAAGTGTTCGGTGACAGTTGCTTTGGAGTCGTCTTGGGGCGTGGCAAAGCTCTTGCCCGAGCCGGCAAGGGTGGAGATCAGCTGGGAGGCTTCGCAGCTGGAGGGATTGTGGGTGAACTGGGGGCGGTCCATGTGGATGCGGATGTCGCGCAGGTGCAGCGGGACGCCCTCGATGATGTGGGGGATCGCATCGGAGGCCGAGGAGTCGATCTCAAGCTGCGCGGTGTGCTCGTCGACGTCAAAGGCCGAGCGGATCACGATCGTGCCGAGGTCGAAGGGCCCGACGGTGGCGGCGTTGATCGTCACCAGCGAGAGCGGGGAGCCGTGGTAGGGGCCGGCGAGGTAGATCCGCCCCGGCGCGTAGGTCAGCGCCCCGCCGACCCCGTAGCCGGTCTCGGTGCGCCCCACCTGGCTTTGGGCGGGGCAGGAGGGGCTGGCGATCTCATCGAAGCCCTGGCGTCCTCTGGCGGCGGCGATCGCCGCCTCCGGACAAAAGGGGATGCCGGCGAGGCGGCCGGTGATCCCCTTGGGCAAGATGAGCGAGTAGGAGGTGATCTCCTGCTCTGTGTCTTTGCGCGAGAGGTGCAGGAAGTAGGGGGTGTAGGAGCCGACGTTGGAGTTGACCCCGCCGGCGACCGCCCCGGGGGCAAAGGGCGGCGTCGTGCCGTTGGGGCAGGGGCCGCCGCCGATCCCGGCGGTGATGTCTGTGTCGGTCCCGTAGGCGGTGCCCGCTCCGCCCGAGTAGGGCAAAAGCGCGATCTGGGTGGTCGACTGCGCGCAGGCCGGCGGGCTGATCAGGGGCGCCCGCTGGCCCGAGCGGAAGTTGATCTCCAGGTCGGTGTAGGGGAGTTGGGGGAGGCCCTGCACGATCGCGGTGATCGTGCCGCTGGCGGGGTCGGGGCGCAGCTCGGCGGGCAGGGCGATCAGGATGCCGCGCTCAGCGGACTTGGCGACGAGGTAAACGGCGAGCAGCGAGTCGAAGGGGTTCTCGGCACCGGGGGCGGCGGTGTCTGGGTCATCGGGCTGGGCGAGGTAGATGCCGCCCGCCAAGAAGTTGTCATAGAAGGGCATGCGGACCCTAAAGACGCCGATCTTGGCGCCGTTGGGGCAACCGGCGCCGGGCGGGTTGAAGGGGCTCTCGGCGCCGAGTTGGCCTGGCGTGCAGACCTCGAGGCCGGCGCCCACCGAGGGGTTGATCGTCACCCCCTCGGGCAGCGCCACGGTGGCCTGGCGGGGCAAGGAGCGGATCCGCGCCCTGGGGTCGGCGAGGCCGGGGTCGTCGTTTACGAGACGGAAGACGAAGCCGGTCGAGGTCGAGGCGTTCTTGGTCGAGAGCAGCCCCTCGGCGCCCAGGGCGAAGTCTTCGAAATCGAGGCTCTCACAGCCCGCGAGCGGCGCCGAGCCCACCGCCTGGGCGCCATCTGTGGCCCCCTGCCAGGAGGTGAGCTGGGCGGCGAAGCCAAGCGGCTCCCCGCAGTGGGTGGGCAGGGTAAGCAGGGCGAGCGGGCGGTTGTCGTTGGGCTCACCCACCGAGCAGCGCCCCCAGCCGAAGTCCGGTTCTTGCTCGTTCAGGCAGTTGCCGCGCTGGGGGTCGTGGCTTGCGTCCCAGGGCACCCCCCAGAGCGAGATAGAGAGCGCCTGGGCGGCGAGCGCCTCGGGGACCTCGGCGAGGAGGCTGAGGCCGAAGGGCTCCTCCCCGCCGGCGCGCAGCTCGCCCTCGAAGACGAGCGGGGAGCCGAAGGGGGCGGCGCCGAAGCGCAGGGCCGCGCCGGGGGCCGGGGTGAGGGCGAAGAGGCCGAAGCTGCGGCTCTGCCCGCCGCCGGCGCCGCTCTCAACGCTCACGGTTCCAACCTGGGTGGAGTCCGGGCAGCTCTCGCCCGAGGCGCTCGCCTCAAAGGGCGAGGTGCGCGGGGTGGCGAAGGCGGCCGCCGAGCAGAGCTGCGGGGAGACGGCGGGGTTGGCGACGAGGCCCGGGGGCAGGTCGAGGCGCAGCTCGCGCAGATCGGCCTCGCCCGCGCCCTGCTCGAGGCCAAGCGAGAACTCGAGCGCATAGGGGTGGGAGCCGGCCAGCGTCGCCGGCTGCCCGCCTGCGGCCCAAACGACGGCAGCGAAGCCGGCGGCGCCGGGCAAAAGCAGGCCGCGGGTCGCGGGCCCAGAGGAGGCGGCGGTGGGCCCATCCGGGTCCGAGCTTGCCGGCGAAGGGCGCCCCACTGCGCCGGTGCCGTGGAGGCCAAGGCTAGCCGCCTGCTCCGCGCCGACGCTGTCGTTGGCGCTGACCGCCCAGGCGCCCGCGGAGGCGCTTGCCCCCGCCCCACCGCGCGCCGCCCGCGCGCAGCGTCGCGCCACCGCGCGGGTGCGCTCGGCGCGCTTGGCGAGCGCCCGGGCGCGCTCACGCAGGCGCGCGGCGCGGCGCCGATCTGAGGCCCGCCGTGCGGCGCGCTTGGCGCGCCGGCCCTGGCGCTCAAGCGCGGCGGCGTCGCGGGCAAGGCGCTTGCAGGCGCGGGTCGAGCCGAAGTAGCGCACCTTTGGGTTGCCGAGGCCCCGCAGGCGCGTGGTCAGGGTCGGGTCGACCGGAGCTGAGGGCAGCCGCTGGCAGTTGTCGCCTTCGCAAAGAACGCCGCCCGGGGGCGGCGCGGGGCCGCCGACCGGGGCCGAGGGCAAGACTGTGTCGCCGCCCAGCGGGGTGGGCGGGGTCTGGGGCGCCAGGGGCGTGCCGAGCTCGGCGGCGTTTGCCGGGTAGGCGTAGATGCCGGCGTTGTGGGTGTTGCCGGAGGTGAGGTAAGCGCGGCGGGCGCCGCCGTTGTCGATCGCCAGGCCGCTGGGCATGCCGTCAACGACGGCGTCTTGCAGGTGGCCCTTGTGGGCCCCGCTGGGGGTGAAGACATAGACCACGCCGAGCGGCTGCTCGGCGTTTTGGGGCTGGGTGTTGTCGAGCACGTAGACGTCGCCGTTGCCGTCATCGACGGCAACGGCGGCCTCGCGCAGCGAGGAAAAGCCGCCGGGCAGGCCGGTGATCGGCGCCAGCGGGTCCCCGGCCGCGTCGAAGACCTTGACGGTCTCGGTGGCCGCGTCGGGGACGTAGGTGCGCCCTTCGGTCGGGCCATAATTGGAGACCGCCACCCCGTAGGCATCGCCGAGGGCGCCGGCGCCGATGTCTTTGAGGTGGGCGCCGGCGGCGTCATAGACGGCGAGGTGGGTGCGCCGGTTGACGTAGAGCTGATCGGTATCGGGGTCGACGGCGATCCCGGTGGCGGGCCCGGGGTCGACCTCGCCCTGGGCGGTGTAGGTGGTGGTCGCGGTCGGCGGGAAGGCCGAGGGGGAGTACTTCGCAACGGCGCCGTGGAACTCGGCGGCGTAGAGGTTGCCGGCGCT
>DATNHC010000140.1:0-35496 GCA_035605155.1 Solirubrobacterales bacterium | reverse complement strand
ACCCTCGCGCGATCCGCACCCTTGGCCGCGCTTGGATCAGGGTCCTTTGGCGTTGCTGGCAAGACAAAGTGCCTTATGACCCCTCTCTCCATGGAAATTTGCGCGGCCTGCAAGCTGCAGGGGGTTGACACAGGGCGTCTCATGTGCAGAGCACACTTCGCTCCCTGCGTCCTGGCCTGACGGCCACTCGGCCCGTCAGGACTCGCGGGGCTCCAGGATGATGACCTGCGGCTCGCGGTCGAGCTTGACCTTGTAGTCGTCGAAGCCGGCGTATTGCTCGTTGTGCTTGCGCCAGAGGTCGCTGCGCTCCTCGCCCTCGGCGACCCGGGCACGGACCTTGTAGCGCTTGCGCCCGCGCTCGACTTCGGCCTCCGGGTTGGCCTCGAGGTTGAGCGACCAGGCGGGGACCTTGGCGTTGCCGGCGTTGGTGTTGATCACGATGAGGTTCTCGCCGTCGGCCAGGTAGACGACCGGCGCCGTGCGCGCCTCGCCCGACTTGCGGCCGGTTGTGGTGAGGAGCAAGACCGGAGCGCGGCCGACGCGACCGCCGAGCCGTCCGCCGCTAACCCGGTAGAGCGGCACGTTGAGCTTGCCGGTGAAGCGCAGGCCCCTGACACCGAGGGAGTTGGAGATCCGCGCAATCGTGTGGTCGCTGGGCACGGCGGCAGTATTCCAGAGGCTTGGCGACTTTCCCGTCATATACACGGGGTAAGTCGCCAAGCCCTAGAGTGAAGCTATGCCCGAGCCGCACCCCTTCCGCCGTGCCGTCGAAGCCAAGGACCTCGACCTCGCCGCCGAGACCCTGCGCGAGGACGTCGAGCTGCACAGCCCGATCCTCTTCCGCGGCTTCGAGGGCCGCGACGTCGTCCTCCAGGTCCTGACCCACGTCGCCGCCACGCTCGAGGACCTCACCTACACAGACGAGCTGCACGAGGGCAACACCGTCGCCCTGCGCTTCAAGGCCCGCGTCGGCGACCGCGAGCTGGAGGGCATCGACTTCCTCGAGCTCGACGAGGATGGCCGCATTGCCGTGCTCACCGTCTTCATGCGCCCGATGAGCGCCCTGACCGCGTTCAACGAGCAGATGGCGGAGCGGCTCGGCGTCGCGCCGGGCTAGCGCGCCCGGAGCGAGCTGCTCAATCTCGACTGGCCATCGATCGATGCTGTCTCCGACGCACTCGGTCTGCTTGAGCGCGAGCCGCATGCAGGACATCTTCTCCGTGGACGACTGAGCGGGCTGCGGTCTCTTCGGGTTTGGGTCGTACCGCACCATCTACCAGGTGCTCGATCCCGATCGGACCGTCAGGGTTGCGGCCATCCGTCACCGCTCAGTCGCACATGACAGAGATCATCGTTGAGCAGCACTTACGATCTAAGATGCGATTTCGTCTCCTGGGGGAGTGCCCGAGTGGTTAAAGGGGACTGGCTGTAAACCAGTTGGCTATGCCTACACAGGTTCGAATCCTGTCTCCCCCATATGAGCGACCTCCACGACCGAGTGGTTGCGATCGCCGGGGTTGCCGGTGGGCTGGGGCCGGTGGTGGCAGAGCGGCTCGCGGCGGCGGGGGCGACGGTTGCGGGAACGGATGTCTCTCCCGAGCGGATCGACCAGGTCGGTTCTGCGCTGGGGCTCCCGGAGGAGCGCTGGGACGGTCGTGCCGCCGACCTGCTCGACGAGGAGGCGACGCGCGCCTGGTGCGCGGCGCTGCTCGAGCGCTTCGGGAAAGTCGACGCTCTGCTGCACCTGGTCGGCGGCTGGCGCGGCGGGCAGCCGCTGCACGAGGAGCCGCTCGCCGACTGGGACCTGCTCCACGACCTCTTGATCCGCACGGTCCAACACACGACCCGCGCTTTCCACGACGCGCTCTTGGCCAGCGAGCAAGGTCGCTTCGTCCTCGTCTCCGCCAAGCAGGCGCAGGCGCCCTCCAACTCCAACGCCGCCTACGCGACCGCCAAGGCTGCCGCCGAGGCCTGGACCCTCGCCCTCGCCGATGGCTTCGCAGGGACGTCGGCGACCGCCAACATCGTCGTCGTCGACGCGATCCTCACCCCTCGCATGCGCGAAGAGGGCCCCGCAGAGGACTTCCCCAGCTTCACCCCCGCTGAGCACATTGCCGAGGCGATCGCATTTCTCTGCGCAGACGCCGCCGAGAAGATGAACGGCCAGCGACTGCCGCTTACGATGCGTGGGAAATAAACGACGCTGGAGCGTCCCAGGTACCGACGATGACACGCCGCTGGTCGGCGTCAGCTCGCGGGATTCGATGATGACGCGCCCTTGACGTGCATCTTTCCTCCGAGGATCTGATCGCGGCTTTCACGGGCACGACGCTTACGATGACCCCATGAGCAAACCCGCCAAGGGCGAGATGACGATCCGCGAGCTGGCGCAGCGGACGGGGATGACGGTGCGCAACATCCGTGCCCACCAGACGCGCGGCCTTCTGCCGCCGCCGGTCGTGCGGGGCCGCACCGGCTATTACAACGAGGAGCACGTGGCGCGTATCGCGCTGACCCGTGAGATGCAGGCTGACGGGCTCAACCTGGAGGCAATCCGACGTGTGGTCGAGGGGGGAGAGGGCTCGGCGACCGAGATCTTCGATTTCACCCGGGCGCTGCGGGCGCCGTTCGAGGAGGAGGCGCCGGAGATCGTCGAGGCCGAGGAGCTGCAGGCTCTCTGGGGGAACGGTGAGGCACCCAACCCCGAGCTGATGAAACGTGCCGAAAAGCTCGGCATCCTGCGTGCCCTGCCGGACGGCCGGGTCGAGGTGATCAGCCCCCGCCTGCAGCGCGCCGCCGGCGCGCTCGCCGAGCTCGGCGTCGGCCCCGAGGGGGCACTCGCCACGGCGGAGAAGCTGCGCCGCCACGCCGACGGCGTCGCCCGAACCTTCGTCGAGCTCTTCGTCAGGGAGATCTGGCAGCCTTTCGATCGCGCCGGCCGCCCGGAGGCCGACTGGCCAAAGGTGCGCGAGGCGCTCGACCGCATGCGCCCGCTCGCCTCCGACGCCCTGCTGGCCGTCTTCCAGATTGCGATGGGCGAGGCGGTGGAGAAGGCGAGCGAGCAGACCCTGCGCGTCGCGGCGCGCAAGAAGCGCTCACAGCGTTCGCGCTAAAAAACGCTTGTGTATATGGTTGCCGCGTGTCATGTACGGATGAGTTTGCATCTGAGTTCTCCGGTGCGGTGGGGAAGCTCCAGGTCGCGGTGCTCGAGGCCTGCCAGCGCGAGCGGGTCTGGCCGGCCAAAGTCGCGGCAGCCGTAAGCGCTGCGGTCGAGTTCGCGATCGCCGAGCCCGAGCTCGCCCGCCTGCTGACGATCGAGTCGCTGATCCGCCAGCCCGACGGCGGGCAGCGCCACGTGCGCATGCTCGAGCACTTCGCCGAGCTGCTGCGGGTGGATGCCCCGCAAGACCGGCGCCGGCCAAAGAGCACCGAGCAGGCGCTGGTCGGCGGCGTGGGGAAGACGCTCGCCGACCACCTGCGCTGCGGCGACGCTGCGGCCATGCGGCGCAGCGTTCCCGAACTGGTCGAGCTGCTCCTCGTGCCCTACGTGGGCCGCTCGGAGGCCCGGCGCTGGGCAGCGCGATCCGCAGCCCAAATAGAGGGTCGAGAAGACTGAAGGAGGGCGACTACCGATGCGAGCCGACTACGACAGCGGCGAAACGATTCAGATCGCGCTGGAGGCCACCGAGCGCCTCGACAGCGACGACGCAGAAGTGGGGGGAATCATCGTGGGCATGCCGCCCTTGCGCGCCCAACCGCACAGTCGCCTTGGAAGTGGCTGCAGTCGCTGCTCTGTAAGCCTCAGCCCACCGCCGCCACGAGCTCCTCGCTGGCCGCCTCGTGCCCCTCGTAAGGCAGCACGGCGAAATACATCAGCGGCGCCAGCAACGACTCGAGGTCGTCGGTCTCACCGCGGTTGAGGCGGGTGTAGAGCAGCGTCTCGATGCCGCCGACGATGCCGGCGGCGGCGATCGCCGAGGGCGCGGCGTCCTCGGTTGCTTCTTCGCGCACCATCGTGTCGATGCAGCCGGCGAAGTGGTCGAAGAGCTCGTCGCGTTTCACCAGCGCGGCGGGACAGGCAGCGCGTGCGTCGACGATCAAGGACATCGCCGCGTCCGGCTCTTCGGCGACGAAGCGCAGCAGATCCTCGATCGCGAGGCGCAACCGGTCGCGCCAGCTTTCGGCGTCCCCGCCAGCCGCCGCCTCGAGACGCTCGCGAAGACGCGCGGCCGCGCTGTCGAAGGCGGCGAGAAAGCAGTCCTCCTTGTTCTCGAAGTGCTCGTAGAAGGTGGGGCGGGAGACGCCGGCGCGCTCGAGCACGTCCTGGACGCTGACGTCGCGATAGGTGAGCTGGGCAGTGGCGCGCAGCATCGCCGCCAGCAGCCGCTCGCGCTGCACTGCCCTGATCAGGTCTGAGGGCAGCGAGCGGATGCCGGAGGGGAACTGGCCTTCGCCGCCGGAGAGCAACTCGGCCGCTGCGGCGACATCGCTCGGCGACCAGTCGTCGCCGAGCGCGGCAAGCAGTGTGTCTTGGCTGAGTTCGACCCGGTTGGCTGACACAAGAAACCTAAACGTTTCTCTTAGGAACACAAACGGCTGGCTCAAGGTACCAACAGCCCCAGCCATTTGCAACAGATTCTCGCTCTGGCCGGGGTATTCTTCGCCGATGCCGCCGCGCGCACAGGGAGCCGCCGTCGAGTCCGCAGGCCCCCTTCCGCGCCCCGCGTTATCGCCCGAGTTCGTCGCCCTCCACAAGCGCCGGCGGATCATGCAGGCGATCGCCGAGTTGACCGCCGAGAACGGCTACAGCGCGACGAAAATCGGCGACATCGTGCGTCGCGCGCGTGTCGCCCGCAAGACGCTCTACGACAACTTCGCCGGCAAGGAGGAGGTCTTCCTGGCCGCCTTCGACGCGGCGGTCGACGAGGCGATGCAGCGCGTCGAAGAGGCCTGCGCCGCAGCCGCGGGCGAGTGGGAAGAGCGGCTGCAGGCCGGCCTCTCCGCCTTCCTCGCCTACGTCGCCGAGCAGCCGGCACTGGCGCGGATGTGCATGATCGAGGCCCTCTCGGCCACGCCGGCGGCGACCCAGCGCTACGAGAACGCGATGCAGCGCTTCGTCGATCTGACCGGTGAGAACGTGCCCCACTACGACCAGCTCCCCGAGACGATCGAAGAGACCCTTGTCGGCGGCGTCGCCTGGATCGTCTACCAGCAGATTCGCCGCGACGAAGCTGCAAACGCCGAGCAGCTCCTGCCCGAGCTCTCCGAATTCATCCTTGCGCCATTCAAGGGCGCAGCTGAGGCGCAGGGCAAACGAGCCAGCACCTAGCCGCTCGTGGTGACAGACTCCACCACTCGGTGGAAGTTGAACGATTGCCCCGCGGCCGCCACGGCCTCTCACGCGAGTTCGTTGCCCAGAACCAACGCACGCGCTTGCTCGATGCCTTGGCGGAGTGCCTGCGCGAGCGCGGCTACGAGGGCACGACGGTCTCGATGATCGGCCAGCGGGCCGGCGTTTCCAAGAGCGACTTCTACAAGCAGTTCGAGAGCAAGGACGCCTGCTTTCTCGCTGCCTACGAGGACTCGGTCTCACGGATCCGTGCGCGAGTGATGGTCGGCTGCCGGGAGGAGGACGGGTGGTCGGTCCGTGTGCTGGGCGGGTTGACCGCGCTGCTCGAGCACCTCGCTGCCGAACCGGCCCAGGCGCAGCTGGTCCTGGTCGAGGGGCTGCGCGCCGGGCGCGGCGTCTACGACCTCTACCAGGAGTCGCTGCAGAGCTTCGTGCTGCTGCTGCGCGAGGGCGCGCCGGCCCCGTCTGCCGGCGGTCCGCCGCCGCCGGCGACCGACGAGGCTGTGGTCGGCGGCATCGCCTCGCTGCTCGCTCGCCGCGTGCTGGGCGGCGAGACGCAGAAGCTGCCGGAGTTCCTGCCGGAGATTGCGGAGTTCGTGCTGACGCCGTACCTCGGTGTGGCCGAGACGCGTCGCATAATCTCGGCTGGATGATCGCGGAGCGACCAAGCGTGCATCTCTGGTTCTTCGCGCCAGGAGCGAAGTGGAGTTGACGTGACGAGCGAGGCGGCTGCAGGAGCGGAGACGCTCGGCGAGGATGTAGCGCGGAGCCTCGAGGGGGTCATGCCCTCACAGGCGCTGAGTGAGGCGATCGCCGCCGAGTGGATCACCTCCGGCGACTACAGAATCCACCCTGAGGCGATCCAGCCGGCAAGCCTCGACCTGCGGCTCGGCGACCACGCCTGGGCGCTGCGCTGCTCCTTCCTCCCAGACGTCGACTCGACCGTGGAGGAGAAGATCGAGGGCCTCGCCTTCCAGCGCGTTGACCTGCGCGACGGCGCGGTGCTGGAGCGCGACCGGCCCTACCTGGTGCCGTTGATCGAGGAGCTCGCCCTGCCCGACGACGTGCGGGCAAAGGCCAACCCGAAGAGCTCGACCGGGCGGCTCGACGTCTTCACCCGGGTCCTGACCGACCGCCACCACCGCTTCGATGAGATCCGCCCCGGCTACCGCGGCAAGCTTTACCTGGAGGTGGTGCCGCGCTCCTTCGCAATCCAGGTTAAGACGGGGCTTTCGCTCAACCAGCTGCGCCTGGCGCGGGGTGAGGTACGTCTCACCGACGATCGGATCCGCTCGCTGCAAGACGAGTTCCCGCTGCTCTATCTCGACTCCCACGCCCTGCGCGAGTCCGAGCTGGCGCTCGCCGACGGTCTCTTCCTCAGCGTCGACCTCTCTGGGCCGCCTGACCGCATCGTCGGCTACCGGGCGAAGAAGAACAGCCTGCCGATCGATCTTTCGCGGGTCCGCGCCTACCGCTGGACCGACTACTGGGACCCGGTCTTCCCCGAGGCGGGCTCGAAGATCGTGCTCGAGCCGGAGATCTTCTACCTGCTGCTCTCCGCCGAGGGGGTCTGCATCCCACCGCAGATCGCCGCCGAGATGATGGCCTACGACCCGACCGCTGGCGAGCTGCGCACCCACTACGCGGGCTTCTTCGACCCTGGCTTCGGCTACGACCCGAGTGGCGATCGCCACGGCAGTCGGGCGGCCCTCGAGGTGCGCGCCCGCGACGTCTCCTTCATGGTCGAGCACCGCCAGCCGGTCTGCAAGCTCGCCCTGGAGCGCACCAGCGCCCCGGCAGAGCGCCTCTATGGCGCTGGTCTCGGCTCCAACTACCAGGGTCAGGTGACGATGCTGAGCAAGCACTTCGAGGAGCAATCGGCGGGAGCGGTCCCGCCCGCCGAGGCCTGACTCGGCCGCCCATCCCGGCGCGCCCTGCCCGGCTGACGGAGGAAGGTCGCGAATGCCGCGGCATAGGCCTGCCGGCCGCTGCGGCGCGGGTGGTACATCCGGCCGAGGAGCGCTGAGCCTCTGTCCACAGACGAGCGCGCGTACGATGCCGGAATGAGCGAGCGCACCTGGACCGTCTACCTCTCGGGCGAGATCCACTCCGACTGGCGCGAGCGGATCGAGGCGGGGGCGCGGGAGGCGGACCTGCCGGTCTCCTTCTCGGCGCCGGTCACCGACCACGCTGCCTCCGACGATGCCGGCGCCGGCACGCTGGGCGAGGAGAGCGTGCCCTTCTGGCGCGACCACATGGGCGCCGGCGTCAACGCCGTGCGCACCCAAACCCTGATTCGTGCCGCCGACGTGGTCGTCGTCCGCTTCGGCGACAAGTACCGTCAATGGAACGCCGCCTTCGACGCCGGCTGCGCCGCAGCCCTGGGTAAGCCGATCGTCACCCTGCACGACGCCGAGCTCGACCACGCCCTGAAGGAGGTCGACCGCGCCGCCCAGGCGACGGCCCGTACCGCCGAGCAGGTGGTCGACGTGCTGCGCTACGTGATCCGCGGCGAGCTTCCCGATCGCTGAGCGCATAGATCGAGCTGGACGAGTTCATGCGGGACGCGAAGGGCGCGAGCTAAGGTCGACTGGCGCGTGTGCGAACATATGTTCGTATGCGTTGGGATGAACAGCGAGTCGAGAACGATCTGCGCCTGCCGGGCATCGGCGACGGCACGGTGGTACGCACCTTCGATGCGCCGGAGGCGATGGGCGTCAACTTCCACGAGGTGCGGGCGCGCTCGGCGCTCAACCACGTGCCGGGCGGGCGCTACGGGTTCGGCTGGACGATCAATCCTTATCGAGGATGCAGTCATGCCTGTGTCTATTGCTTCGCTAGGCGCACGCACACGTATTTGGACCTCAACGCGGGGCGGGACTTCGAGCGCGAGATCGTGGTCAAGGTCAATGTGCCGGAGCTGCTGCGGGACGAGCTGGCGCGGGAGGGCTGGAAGCGCGAGCTGGTGGCGCTGGGCACCAACACCGATCCCTACCAGTGGGTTGAGAGCCGCTACCGGATGATGCCGGCAATCCTCGAGGCGCTGGAGGCGGCCGACACACCGGTCTCGGTGCTGACCAAGTCGCCGCTGGTGATGCGTGACGTGAAGATCTTCGAGCGCATGGCGAAGCGCCTGCCGATCTCGGTCAACCTCTCGGTGCCGACGCTCGACGAGGACGCCTGGCGCGCCACCGAGCCGCACACGCCCAGTCCCGCCGCTCGCCTCGACGCCGTCGCGGAGCTGCGCCGTCGCGGCATCGACTCCGGCGTCCTCGTTGCCCCGCTGATGCCCGGCATCAACGACTCCCCCGAGCAGGTCCAACCGATCGTCGACCGCGCCAGGAAGGCTGGCGCCACCTTCCTCGGCGGCGTCGCCCTGCACCTCCGCGACGAGGTCAAGGACGTCTTCTTTGCCTGGCTGGAGGCCAAACGCCCCGACCTGCTCGAACGCTACGACGGCCTTTACCGCGGCCGCTCCTACATGCGCCCCGCGCAGCGCAAACAGGCGACGAGGGCGGTGCGGGGCTGGGGAAGAAGTTCACGGCGCGAGAGGGTGGGGAGGCAGTCCTCTCAACCGGCGGATACTCAAAGTCGCGGCCCCGCCGGCCGCGACTTGTCGGGGGAGAGGACTGCCTCCCCACCCTCTCAGGACCAGCTCTTCTGACTCTCGACGACCTTTCGACATATTTAGTGCGCCACACGCGCGGCACCGTTAGGCAGGGTCGAGAGTGTGCCCTTCGCCAGCGCAGGCCCCACCACAAGTGTGCTCGAAACGCTTGCCACGTTGATTGGATCCGGTCTGGTTGTGGGAAGTTTTACCGCTGGAATCACGAGCTTCATTTCGAGTCGCTCTCCGCGGCGATCGGAGAAATGGGCTGTTGTCGGCGGTTACTTCGGTGGCGGGCTGGCGTTGATGCTCTTGGCGATTGATATTCTGGTGAAGCGTTTTGTCTGAGGAAATGAGAAGACTTTTCCGGAATGCCAATGTCGGCCTTGCCGTCTCGGCGGCGGTCCTAATCGTGGGTTTCTGGCCCGTGCACGAGAGCGAAACGGCAACCGGTGTATTGGGCCTCGTGTCGTTTGTTGCTGGCATGGCGGTGCTCATCGGTCTCAACCTCCGGGACGAAAGAGTGCACGAGGAAAATTCCGATCACGCGGACTAGCCCTCGTCGAGCGACTCGAAGCGGCACTCGCGCGGGTCCTTGTCGTCGCGAAAGCGCCGGAACCTCGCGCCGTGCCGGATGCGCCCGGCGGCGGCATGGTCGTAGCCGACTTCGATCACCAGCTCGGGGCGCAGGGCCACCCACTCGAGGTCGCGGCCGCCGGTCCAGCGGCTCGGCTCGGCGGTGCCGCTCTCACCGGTCTCGAGCGGTTCGAGCAGCGTGCGCAGGCTGCGTTTGGTCTCGGCGCTGAAGCCTGAGATATGGCCGACGGAGCGCAGCTCCTCACCGTCGTAGAGGCCGAGGATCAGCGAGCCGACGGTTCCCTCCTCCTTGCCGGGCCTCCAGCCCATCACCACGCAGTCGATCTCGCGCTCGCGCTTCACCTTCGCCATCCCTTTGCGCTTCCCTGGCACGTAAGGGGCGTCGAGCTGCTTGGCCATCGTGCCCTCGGTCCTGCGCAGCCATTGCTCGCCCTGCTGGGGATCCAGGCTGAGAGTGCTCAGCCCGAGCTGGCCTCCGGTGAGTCCTGCCTTTTCCATCTCCATGGCGGAAAAGGCAGGACTCATGCGTTCGAGTCGCCCGCGCCGCTCGCCGAACGGCGTCTCGAGCAGCGACTCGTCGCCCTCGGCCAACAGGTCGAAAGCCACGTAGCCGGCAGGGATCTCCGCGGCGAGCAGCTTGATCCGCGACGCGGCCGGGTGGATTCGGCTCTGCAGAGCGTCGAATTCGAGATTGCCGTCGGCATCGCGGATGACCAGCTCGCCGTCGAGGACGTAGCGCCCGGCCGGGAAGCTCAGCTCCGGGAAGTAGCGGTTCAGCTCTTTGCCGCCGCGCGACTGGATGTAGGTGCTTTTGCCGTCGACGAAGACGATTGCCCGGAAGCCGTCCAGCTTCTGCTCATAGGCCCACTCCTCCCCGAGCGGCAGCTCTTTGCGCGTCAGGGCCAGCTGGGGTTTGATCGGTGGGGCGAGCGGCAGGGTCAACCTGATCCAACAGTTTGCCGACGTGCCCGAGCCTCGTGTGGATCGGGGACCGGCACCGCCGCCAGCAGCTTCTGCGTGAAGGGGTCGCCGGGCCGCTCGCAGATCCGGTCCGCGGGACCCTCCTCGACGATCCGTCCTTCGTTCATCACCGCGATTCGATCGGAGACGTGACGGACGACGCCGATGTCGTGGGCGACGAAGAGGTAGGTGAGCCCGAAGTCCTTCTGGAGCTCGGCGAGCAGATCGAGGATCTGCGCCCGGATCGAGACGTCGAGAGCGGAGACCGGCTCGTCGGCGACGATCAGCTTCGGTTGCAGGGCCAGCGCCCGGGCGATCCCGATCCGTTGCCGTTGGCCGCCGGAGAACTCGTGCGGGAAGCGCTCGTAGTGGGCCCGCTCGAGCCCCACGCGGTCGAGCAGCTCCAAGACGCTCTTGCGCAGCTCTGCGCCGCTCGCCACGCCCTGCAGTCGCAGCGGGTCGCCGACGATCTGACCGATGCGCTTGCGGGGGTTGAGCGAGGCATAGGGGTCCTGGAAGACCATCTGCATCTCGCGCCGCAGCGGGCGCATCTCGCGCCGCGAGAGCCCGGCTATCTCGCGTCCCTCGAAGCGCACCGAGCCCGAGCTCGGCTGGATCAGCCCCAGCACTGCCCGGCAGAGCGTCGACTTGCCGCAACCCGACTCGCCTACGAGCCCCAGCGTTTCGCCCCTGCGCAGGCTGAGGCTGATGGCGTCCACGGCGCGGACCGGGTCGACCTCGCGCCGCAGCAGACCACGCCGCACGGGGTAGTGCTTGACCAGGTCGGTGACCTCGAGCAGCGGCTCGCTCTCGCGTGCCGCCCGCAGCGGCGCCGCCGTCTCGATGCGCAGCACGGCGCCGAGCAGCTTGCGGGTATAGGGGTCCTCGGGTGAGTAGAAGACGTCGTCGAGCGTGCCCCGCTCGACGATCCTCCCCTCGTGCATGACCAGCACCCGGTCCGCCACCTCGGCGACGACGCCGAGGTCGTGGGTGATCAGGATCGTCGCCAAGCCGCGCTCGCGGTTGAGCCTCTCCAGCAGGGCGAGGATCTGCGCCTGCACGGTGACGTCGAGCGCCGTCGTCGGCTCGTCGGCGATCAGCACTTCAGGATCGAGCGCCAGCGCCATCGCGATCATCGCGCGCTGGCGCATGCCGCCTGAGAACTGATGCGGGTAGTCGTCGACGCGCCCCGCCGCATTCGGGATGCCGACCGAGTCGAGCAGCTCGATCGCCTGCGCGTGCGCCTCCTCCCTTCCCACACCGGGCCGGTGGGCGCGAATCGCTTCGACGATCTGGGCGCCGACCCGGTAGACGGGGTTGAAGGACGTCATCGGGTCCTGGAAGACCATTCCGACGCGCTCGCCGCGAACGCGCTGAAGGTCGCTCTCGGCGGCGCCGATCAGCTCCGTCTCGCCGAGTTCGACCGAGCCCTCGATCCGCGCGTTGGGCGAGCGTGTGAGCCCGATCAGCGTCTGCGCCGTGACGCTCTTGCCCGAGCCCGACTCGCCGACGATCGCCAGTATTTCGCCGGCGGCGAGGTCGAAGGAGACGCCGTCCACCGCCTGGACTCGGCCACTTTCGGTGACGAAGCCGACCCGCAGGTCGCGCACGCCCAGCAGCGGCGCCTCACTCATGCCCCGCCCCCTTGCGGTGCGCTTTATGTGGGCATAGGCCGCAAAAGGCGCACCGGAAGCTCATCATCGAGCCTCCGTGCCGAGCCTGATCCGCGGGTCGAGCCAGGCGTAGGCGATGTCGACCAGGGTGTTGAAGAGGACGACGAAGAAGGCGCCGAAGAGGACGATTGCCAGGATCGGCGGCAGGTCGGTGTTGGCGAGCGCTTCGAAGGCGTACTGGCCGACCCCGTTGAGGCTGAAGATCTCTTCGATCAGAATCGCTCCGCCAAGCAGCGCTCCGAAGTCAAGGCCGAAGAGGGTGACGATCGGGATCAGCGAGTTGCGCATCACGTGGCGGCTCATCACCTGGCGCTCGGTCAGCCCCTTTGCGCGCGCCGTGCGCACGTAGTCCTCGTTCATCACGTCGAGCATGCTCGAGCGCAGCACGCGACTGTAGAAGCCGGCGTAGAGGATCGCCAGGGTGACCCATGGCAGGATCAGGTGATAGGCCCAGTCGAACGGGTTTTCGCCGAATTCGACGTAGCCGCCTGAGGGGAAGATTTCGGTCTTGTAGGTGAGGTAGTTGAGGAAGACCGCGGCGAGTAGGAAGACCGGCATCGAGATCCCCGCAACCGCGATCACGGTCAGCGTTCGGTCGAGCCAGCCACCGGCCCTCACCGCCGAGAGGTAGCCGAAGAGGATGCCGAAGAAGAGCCAGATCACGGCGGCGCCGATGCAGAGCGAGACGGTCGCCGGAATCCCTTCGACGATTCGTTCGTCGACGTCTTCGCGCCCTTCGTAGGAGACCAGGTCGCCGCTGAAGACCTTGCCCATCATCGTCAGGTATTGCTGCGGGAGCGGGTCGTCGAAGCCCCATTCCTCGGTGATGCTGGCGACCAGCGCCGGCGTCGCGTTGCGACCGGCCATGCTGCGGGCGGGATCGGAGTTGGGGATGACGTTGAAGATCAGGAAGGTGAGCACCGAGACGGCGAAGAGCACCGCGACCATCCCGACCAATCGCCTGAGGACGAAGCGCGCCATCAGGGGACGATCCCCTCGATCCTCTCGCTGCCCTCGGTGGCGCTGAGCCCGCTGTGCGCCTCGAAGCGGATTTTCGACTTCGGGTCAAGTGCGTCGCGCAGTCCGTCGCCGAAGACGTTGGCTGCCAGCACCGTGAGCAGGATCATCGTGCCCGGGATGATCGTCAGTAGCGGCGCGCTGGTGATCAGGTTGAGCCCGGTCGCGATCATCGTGCCCCAGGAGGTGTTGGGCGGCTGCACGCCGACGCCGAGGAAGGAGAGAGCCGACTCGAGCAGCATGTTGTTGGCGATCGCGAGCGTGAAGAAGACGATGATCGTCGACCAGAGGTTCGGCAGCAGCTCACCGAACATCACGCGCAGCGGCCCTGCCCCCTGCGCAACCGCCGCCTCGACGAACTCCTTCTCGCGCAGTGCCAGCACCTCGCCACGGATCGGTCGCGCCACGTAGGGGGTGTAGACGAGGCCGATGATCAGAATCGGGATCCAGATCGAGCTGCCGGAGAGATGGAGCGGCCCGATCTGCAGCCCGCCGACCGCCAGCGTCAATCCGAGCGCAATCGCCAGGAGCAGCACGGGAAAGGCCCAGATCACGTCCAGCGTTCGCGAGATCACGGCGTCGGTCGCGCCCCGGTAGTACCCCGCCAGCAGGCCGAGAATCGTGGCCAAGATCGTCGTGATCAGCGCCGAGACGATGCCGATGAAGAGCGAGATGCGCCCCCCGTACATGAGCCGCACCATCTCATCCCGGCCGAGGCGGCCGTCGGCGCCGAGGAAGAACTTGCCGTCGGCGCCAAGCCAGACCGGCCCGATCGGCTTGCCTTCGACGTTGACGACGTCGCGCTTTTCGCCGTCGACTTCGATCTTCTGCAGCGTGTGGGTGTCGTTGGGGCCCGTGTGGGCCACCTTGTCGGCCCAGATCGGTGCAGCCAGGCAGAAGAGGACGGTTAGGACGAACAGGCCGAGGAAGCCGAGCGCGACGCGATTCGCGCGCAGGCGCCGCCAAGCAAGGCGCCACGGGCTGCCGCCCGCCGGGCCTGCCACGGCGATGGGCTCGGAAGCCACGCTCGTATTGTGAAGCAGCGTTTGGCGCCTACTTGAACTGGAAGCTGGTCAAATCCTGGCCGAAGGTCGGGTTGAAGACGATCTCGTCCAACTCGATCTCGCTGGAGACGAAGGTCGAGAGCGTGTTGTTGCCGTAGGGCACCCACGGCGCTTCTTCCATGAATTCCTTGTCGAGCGCCGCGTATTCGGCTTCCTGCTCGGGCCCGAGCTCTTCTTCGCCCAGCTTGGTGATCTTCTTGTTCAGCGCCGGAACGTCGATCTGGGCGAAGTTGGTGTTGTAGATCGGGGCGATGCTTTCGCCCAAAAGCTGCAGCGAGAAGAAGTCGCTCGGGTGCGGGTAGTCCTGGACAAAGGCGGTCCAGCCGGTGTCGAGGTCGGGCGTCGAGAGGTTGCCGATCACGGTGAAGTAGCTGTCGGCGTTGATCGTCTTCAGCTTGGCGTTGAAGCCGAGTTTGGCGAGGACGTCCTGGTAGTAGGCGCCGGCTTCGTCGTTAGGGCTTTCGTTGTCGGTCCAGACGGTGATGTCGAGGTCCGATGGCTTGGCTTGCTCGAGCAGCGCTTCGGCTTTGGCCATGCTGTGGGGGTAGAGGTCGAACTCCTCGTGACCAGGCATTGCGGGGGGCAGGATCTGGTGCGTAGCGGCGAGCGAGCCCGAGTAGATCCTTTCCAGCGCCGCCGTGTCGACCGCGTAGTTGACCGCCTGGCGCACCTTGAGGTCGTCGAAGGGTGGCTCGGTCGTGTTCATCCAGAAGTAGTAGACATTGATCGGCCGGTCGATCCGGAATTGAGTTCCCTCGTATTTGTCCTTGATCGACGCGTACTGATCGGAGGGCACCGGAGGCTGCATCCAGTCGGTCTTGCCCTGCTCGACGTTGCTCACCTGGGTCGAGTCGTTGCGGACGACGCTGATCTCGATCTGGTTGACGTGGCCGCTGGGCACTTCCGGCACCAGCTCCGCGTTTGCCTTGGCCCAGTACGGGTTGCGTTCGTAAGACCAACCGCGGCCCCTTTCGGCCTTGGTGATCACGTAGGGGCCGGTGGCGGGGGGTGGGTTCGCCGTCAGGTCCTTGGCCGGCGTGCCCGACGGCAGCAGTGCGACGAAGAGGAGGCCGAGCTCGTTGACGAAGGTGCCGCGCGGTTTGGTCAGGTTGATGACGATCTCGCCGGTCGCGTCGTTCGTCTCGATCCCGGCGATGCCGCCCTTCTTCGTTTCTGCGAACTCTTCGGCGCCGACGATGTCGGAGTAGAAGCTGGTGCCCGGCGAGTTGAGCTTGAAGAGCCTTTCGACCGTGCTGGTGAAGTCGGAGGCCTTGACCGGCGTGCCGTCGGAGTACTTGAGGCCCTTCTGGAGCGTCAACGAGTAGGTCTTGCCACCGTTGCTTATCTTCGGCAGGCTTTTCGCCAGGCCGGGAACGACTTTGCTGCCGGCTTCGCCGGTCGCGTGGGCGTAGGTAAGCAGGGGGATGTAGGTGTCGTACATCGCCGTCCATCCTTCGAGCAGGTAGGAGAGCCCCGGGTCGAGGTAGTCCGGGAAGGCGGCGTAGCTGCCGGTCAAAGTGCCACCCTCCTTGCCGCCGGCCGAGTCGCCGCAGGCGGCGACTCCAAAGGCCGAGCCGATGGTCGCACCGAGCACCAACAGTTTGAGGCCAAGCTTTCTCAAGTCACTACCTCCGAGTCGGACGGGGCGGATGGACTGGAACAAGTTGGTGGGCGCTCCCCCACTGGAATCAACTCCACCATAATCTCGGCCCCGGCGTCAAGGGGGCCTGGACGCGCTTTTTCCCTGCGCTCTGGCCACTTCCTGCCCATCACCAGGGCAGCTAGGAAGGCGATCCCGAGGACTCCCAAACCGGCGACGAGGAAGGTCGCGCGGGGACTGGCACCGCTGGCGATCAGGCCGCCGAGCAGATAGCCGACACCCGGCATCGCGGCTCCGATCGACTCCAGCACGCTCATCACGCGCGCCTGCATCCCCTGGGTGGTGAGTTCCTGCACTGCGCTGATCGCGCTCACCCACTGCACGCCGTTGCCCGCCCCGCCGACCACGGAGGCGGCGCATGCGGCGGCGAGGGCCGGCGCCGCCGCGAGGCCCAGGTAGCCGATGCCAACCGCAATCGTGCTGAAGAAGAGCAGCACCGGTAGCGAAGCCCGTCGTACGGCGGCGAAGACGAGGCTGCCGAGGACCATGCCCACCCCCCAGCTGGCCAGCATCAGGCCGTAGCCGGCATCGCCGGCGCCGAGCGTCTCCTTGACGTAGATCACCTCGATCGGGATCACCGCGGCGAAGAAGACGAAGGCTGCGCCCTGGGCGCAGAGCAACCGCCGCAGCGTCGGTCTTTCGCGGATGTAGGCGATGCCGGCACGCACCCGCTCGCGGACCTGGCCCGGGTCGGGCTCAGCCTGGGGCAGCGCCCCGGCGGTGAGCAGGATGACCGCGATCGCATAGAAGGAGACGGCGTCGAGCAGCAGCGCCGTCTGCACGCCGAAGCCGGCGACGACGAGGCCGGCGATCGCCGGGCCCAGCGCGGCGCCGCCGGTGAAGGCGACGTTGAGCACGGCGTTGCCGGAACGCAGCTCGCCGGCCGGCTCGAGCAGCGCGGCGACCACTGCGCGGGTCAGCGAGCGTCCGGTCAGGGCAAGCGCTCCGTCGATCGCCGCCAAGGCGATCACGCCGGGCAGGAAGAAGTTCTCGCCGGCAAGTAATGCGAGCGCGGCGAAAGCCGCCGCCTCACCGCAGTAGACCACCGGAAGGGCAAAGCGCGGCGGCGGCTGCTCGACCCGCACGACCAGCACGGGGGCGATCAGCGCCGGCAGGAAGCGGGTGCCAAGGAAGAGCGCCGCGGTTGCCATGGCGCTCCCCGTGCGGTCGTAGACGAGCACCGAGAGGGCCACGATCCCCATCCAGTCGCCCATCTCATTGACCGCGTAGCTCGTCGCCAGGCGCCGGAATTGGGGCCTTCTGAGGGGGTCGATCAGGCGTGATCTACGCATTGCTCGGTGGAGGAACTACTGCATTTATGCACAAGATTTCCTGCAGATGCACAAGTTTCGGGCAAGCTGTGCTACAAAATGGCCAGGCAATTGACGAGTTTCAGATCGCCGCTGCGCAATCTGAGGGTTTCAACCAGCGAAAGGAACTGGACATGGGCTTCAAGCACTAGAGCTTCTTGACTAAGTCTTTGACTTTCCGAAGGGCGCCCCGCCAGGGGCGCCCTTTGTGTTTTAGAGCTTTCGGCGCTGCGCGGCGGGTACCTGTCGGTGGATGCTCACATCCCCGCGAAGGAGCGCATCTGCGGCGATGAAAGACGCCTGGCAATGCGGCCAGGCACGTTGTGCGGGCGATTCAGCCTGGGTACCGTGGTGGAGCGCCAAGTTGCTTTCGCTGCAAAGCCAGTTCGTCGCGGCGCAGGGAACGACCGGCCGCCCATGAATCTGTAGCCCAGCGATACCGCATCCCCCGTCCCTCCACGAAGCCCGATGGCTGAAAAACGCCCCACCCGTCTTGCAATTGCCGGCATGTGTCTCGCTTTGGCGGCGACAGTTGCTGGGGCGATCTGGCGGGCGCCACTGGCCGACTGGAATCTCGAGCTGCTCGTCGTTCTGCTTGCCTTCGCCGTCTTCAGCGACCTGACCGCGGTCTCCACCGAGTCGCGGGTGAAGATCTCGGGCAGCTTCCTCGCCCTGGTCGTGGCGATGGTCTTCCTCGGCGGCGCGCCTGCGGCGGTGATCGGCGTGATCGCGATCCTGGTCGGCTGGGCGGCGTCGCGCTTCCGCGACGAACCGCACTACCTGCTCGACAACGTGCTCACCTACGCCGCCTTCCCGTTGCTGGGCGGGATCGCCTTCCACGAGACCGTAGAGGCGATCGGCCTGACCACGTCGGACCCCTCCTTCTACCTGCTCGTCTTCGCGCTCTTCCAGTTCGCCCTGTTCATCAACTTCGTGATGATCGCCAGCTACGGCTGCTACGTCGAGCGAGTGCCCTTCTCGAGCAAGCTGCGGGTGCTGCCGCCGGTGCTTCCCTCCGAGTTCGCCAGCGCGATGCTCGCCGTCGCCGTCGCCTTCATCTACCACCAGATCGGCATCTCGGCGATTGCCCTCTTCGGCGTCGTGCTGATCACCTTCCAGTACCTGTTGGGCCAGCTGCTGCTCTCCCAGCAGCGCGCCGACGAGCTCGAGCGGCGCAGCAAGCAGCTGGCCAGCTTCCAGGTCGGCATGTTGAGCGCGATGCTGCGCACGCTCGACCTGCGTGACCAGATGACCGCCCGGCACTCCGCCGCGGTGGCGCGCTACTCGCGGGCGATCGCGCAGCGGGCGGGCTTCTCGCGCCAGGAGGAGGAGCTGGTGCACATCGCCGCGCTGCTGCACGACATCGGCAAGTTCATCCTCCCCGACCGGATCCTCAAGGCCAACGTGCCGCTCACCGACGAGGACTGGATGCTGATCCGCCGCCACCCCCAGCAGGGCGCTCGTGTCGTCTCTTCGCTGGACGGCTACGGTCCGGTGGCGGAGATCATCCTCGCCCACCACGAGCGGATCGACGGCAAGGGCTACCCGCGCGGCCTTGTGGGCGACGACATCCCGGAACTGGCGCGGATCATCTCGGTCGCAGACACCTACGACGTGATGACGGCGCGCGACTCATACCGCACGCCGGTCTCGACCTACGACGCGATGCAGGAGCTGCGCCGCGTCGCCGGCAAGCAGCTCGATCCGCGCTTCGTCGAGGTCTTCATCGAGCTGCTCGAGGGCAAGGACGTCTCCTTCCAGCACGGCGAGGCGGCCGACTTCGAGAAGGAGCTGGCGCTCGAGGCGCGGATCGAAGAGACCGCGCAACCGGTTGGCCAGGGCAACCGCTTCGGCGTGCCCCGCGTCAGCGTCGGCTAGGTCCACCGCCGACGGGCTTAAACGGACGCATAGCGACGGGAATCGGCCCATCGGCAGGGGCGATACGGTTCGGCGCGATGCGCGCCGTCACCTTCCAGGCTCCCGGTGAGGTCCGGGTCGAGGAGAAGCCCGATCCCGAGCTGAGCGCCGCCGACGACGCGCTGGTGCGGGTCGAGGCGAGCGGCATCTGCGGCTCGGACCTGCACATCTTCCACGGCAGGGTTCCGGTCGAGCAGGGCTTCACGATCGGCCACGAGTTCGTCGGCACGGTGTTGGCCGCCGGAGACGACGTCGAGCGGGTCGCGGTCGGCGACCGGGTGCTGGGCTGCTTCCACACCGCCTGCGCCACCTGCTCGACCTGCCTGCGCGGCGACTATCACCGCTGCGAGCGCGGTCAGACCTTCGGCCACGGCTCCAAGCTCGGCGACCTGCAGGGCGCCCAGGCGGAGCAGCTGCTGGTGCCGCGTGCCAACTTGACCCTGCGGCGGGTGCCGCAGGGGATGTCTGACGAGGTGGCCCTCTTCGCCGGCGACGTGATGGGCACCGGCTACCACGCCGTGGCGCACGCCGGGATGCGCTCCGGCGACACGGTCGCGGTCCTCGGCCTCGGCCCGGTCGGTCTCTGCGCCGTGCAGGCGGCGCTCGCCGGCGGCGCGACCAAGGTCTTCGCGATCGACTCGGTCGAGCAGCGCCTGGCGATGGCGGGGGACTTCGGCGCCGTGCCCGTGCACCTGACCGAGGAGGAGCCGAAGCGCGTCGTGCGCGCCGCGACCGAGAAGCGCGGCGTCGACGTAGTGGTCGATGCGGTCGGCGATCCGGGACCGCTGGAGATGGCCGTCAGCCTCGCCCGCGACGCCGGCACCGTCTCGGGGATCGGCGCTTACGCGGGCCGCGGCGAGGTGCCGCTCGGCCTCGCCTGGCTCAAGGGCCTCAGCCTGCGCCTCGGGCTCGCCAACGTGATCGCTCACGTCGATCGCGTGCTGGCCCTGATCGAGGCCGGCAAGCTCGATCCGGCGCCGCTCGTCACCCACCACATGAAGCTCGGCGAGGCGGCCGATGCCTATGAGCTCTACGACCAGCGCGAGGCGCTGAAGATCGTCCTCACGCCGTAGGGTTATTTGCGAGCCCGCGGTGTTTGTGAATCCGCGGGCTTATCTCTACATTGATCGGTGTGCGGGTGAGGCGTCTGCCGACAGCTCTGCTGTCCGTCGTGCTGGGGGGGCTGGCCTTCGCTGGAAGCGCAATGGCCTGCTCGTGCGCGCCGCAGGCGCCGGCCGAGTCGCTGCGCGAAGCCGATGCCGCGATCGTCGGCCGCTTGGTGTCGGTCTCGCCGCACGGCAGGCTGATGGCCGAGTATCGCTACGAGGTGCTGCGCGTCTATCGGGGCACCGGCATCGAGCGTGGCGCGACGCTTGCGGTGCGCAGCGCCCGACGGGGGGCGGCCTGCGCGCTGCCGCGGCGCCTGGAACGCAGCTACGGCCTCTTCCTCCTCCGCTACAACGGAGGTTGGCACGGCGGCCTCTGCCGGGTGATCTCACCGCGCCGCCTGGCGCAGACGGCGCAGAATCAGGCGCTCGCGGCGGCCGACAGCGGCGCCGGCCTGCGGTGCTTGTTGTAGGTCGCCTCGACCCAGCGATAACCAGGTCGTTCGCGGAGCGGCGCGCGGAAGCGTTCCAGCCCCTCAGGGAGCTGCTGGTCTCCGGGCACGGGACCACCGACAGGCAGCACGATTGGGTAGAAGAGCGCGGCGGCAGTGAGGTCGGCGACGCCGAACGAGTCGCCGACCAGGTGCTCGCCGTCGCCGGCGGCGAGCTCGGCCTCCAGGCTGTCGAAGGCGGCGAGGATCTTGGCGCGCGCCTGCTCGGCTGCCTGCTCGCTGCGCACGCCAAAGCGTAGGCCGGTGAAGGTGCGCCCGTAGGCCACAGCGCCGGCGCCCATGCGAGCCATCAGCGGGGGGGCCGTCCTCTCGATCATCTCGGAAAAGCGCTCGCGATCGTTGCCCAGCTCATGGAAGGCGAGCAGGCGCGTATGGGGCCCCAGCCCCTCGTCGAAGAGCTCCTCCAACTCGAGCGCGCGGCGGCGCTGCTCTGCATCGGCCGGGTAGAGGGGTGGATCGGGGAACCGTTCCTCGAGAGTCGCGATGATCTCGGTCGAATCCCCGATCGCACGCCCGCCGATCTCCAGCACCGGGAAGGTCTGGCTCTTGCCGCCGGTCAACCACATCGACGCGAGGATGTGGGCTCCGGGCGCCGGTAGAGCACGACGCCTATGGGGCACCTGCTTGTAGTCGAACGCCCAACGCACCTTCTCGCTGTAGTGCGAGACCGGGATGTGCCAGAGGACGGGTCGTTCGCTCGTTGCTTCCACGGCTTCTCCATGGCAGCATAGTTCGCATGGCGCTGCTTGACGATGCGAAGATCGAAGCGCGACTCTCCGAGCTGGAGGGGTGGGCGCGCAAGGGAGGCGCGATCGAGAAGAGCTTCTCCTGCGGCGACTTCGTCGGCTCGGTGCGCTTCGTGCAGAGCCTGGTCGAGCCGGCCGAGGCGATGAACCACCATCCCGACCTGGAGGTCTCCTGGGACACGGTGACGGTGACGATCTCCACCCACTCCGAAGGTGGCCTCACCGCAGCCGACTTCGAGCTGGCGGCGAAGGTCGATGCGCTATCGCCGACGAGCTGAGAATCGACACGCGGCTCTCGATCCCGTTGTCAGAGGTCGAGCTGCGGGCGAGCCGCTCCTCGGGGCCCGGCGGGCAGCACGCCAACGTGACCGCATCGCGGGTCGAAGCCGTCTTCGAGGTCGAGGCCTCGCGGGTGCTGGACGAGGCGCAGCGCGAGCGCCTGCTCGGGCGCGTCGGCTCGCCGATCACGGCCGTCTCCCAGGACGCCCGCGGACAGGCCCGCAACCGCGAGCTGGCCTTGCGGCGGCTGGCGGAGAAGATCGCGGCCGGGCTGGCCGAGCCGCGCCGCCGGCGACCGACGGGGCCGACGCGAGCCTCGCGCGAGCGTCGCCTCGAAGAGAAGCGCCGCGCCGGCGAACGCAAGCGGACGCGACGGCGCCCGAGCGGAGACTGGTGAGCGAGTCCGTCTTGACCCACCTCTGAGGTGGGTCAAGACGGACTCGGCGATCCTGCGAGACTCGTGGCGATGGCCAAGCGCAAACAGCGGCCCCCGCGGCAGAAGGCGCCCACGGTCGACTACGTCGACGCCGAGGGCAACACGCTGACCCTGCGCCAGTCGCTCAGCCGCGGGACGATCGCCAAGCTCGGCGAGGGCCCGGCGACCGCGGCGACCACCCAGGAGGATTCCTGGCACCGCCGCTCGGAGCTGCTCTTCGAGCGGCTCGCGGTGCGCTGGGAGATCGCCGCGCTTCCCCTCACCGACCAGAAGATGCTGCTCGGTCGCTACCGCATGGCCGATCAGCTGACCCAGCAGTGGGTGCGCGAGCGGATCGCCGAGCACCTGGAGCGCTATATCCCTGAGCTGTCCGGGTAGCGGGGAAGGCAACAGACGAGACGAAAGGATCCGGCATGTTCACGAGCACGAAAGCAACCAACAGCTTCGCCGTCGACGACGTGCAGAAGGCACGCGAGTTCTACGAGCAGACGCTGGGCCTGGGAACCACTGTCCTGGACGAGGAGCATGGCGTGATGTCGATCCAGCTCGCCGGCGGCCGTGACACCTTCGTCTACGCCAAGCCCGACTTCACCCCGGCCACCTACACGGTGCTCAACTTCGAGGTCGACGACGTCGATGCTGCCGTCGACGAGCTCGGCTCGCGCGGCGTCAGCTTCGAGCGCTACGACGGCTTCGAGCAGGACGAGAAGGGCATCGCCCGCGGCCCCGGCCCGCACATCGCCTGGTTCAAGGATCCGGCGGGGAACATCCTGGCGGTGATGGAGCAGCCTTCCGAAAGCTGATCGCATGGGCCTGGTTGGAAGTCTTTGGAACCGGGACATCCGGCTCCGACTCCAGCGTATCTATGAGCTGGTCGCCCGCCAAGCAGCTTCGGGGGAGCCGCCAGCCAGGCACTCGCCGCCGCAGTTCCGGCGTCGCCGGGCTGGTCTAATTCACGAGGCAATCATCGCCGTTCTTGTCGAGCATGAGGATGGTCTGCGGATGCGAGACATAGCTGCCGCCGTAGGAGCCCTGCTCGGGGAGCCCGTCCCTGTTTCTTCCATCAAATCCTGCCTCTCACGTGAGGCACTGAGCACATCAGGGATGGTCGAGCGGATCGAGCGAGGTCACTATTGCCTGCGGGGTCTGGGCACTTGAACTCCGACTCGCGTGACTTTGATCAATTAGGCGCGACATCCCGTTGACGTCGTCAAGGGGGCCATTGGCGTTGCAGAAGATCGCGTTGTCGATTTGGGCCGGGTCGAGTGGCCCAGCCGGCTACTTCCGGCCCGACTGCCGCTGCTTGAGTCGGATCTGCTCTTCGTAGTGGGCGGCGCTCTTCGTTGGCAGCCCGGCCGCCTCGCGCATTGCCGCCAGGTTCTCAGAGATGCTCTTGATCAGCTGCTCGCTCTCGCCGGGCGCCGGAGCCGGGGCCTCCTGCACCTCTTTAGCGAGTTTTTTCGCTTGATCGACCTGCTTATCGAGTTTCTCAACAAGCTCGTCTATATCGATTGACCGCTGGCTCACTCTTGACCCTCTATCTCAGCTGCGCCTGGCGGCGCTTGACCGGCTGCTCCCTGGAGAGTAGCGATCTGCTGCTCCACCTCGTCGATCCTTTGGGCGACCTCTGCCACGGCGTGGCCGGTGGCCGCCAGGCCGATCATCGTTTCTTCGGCCCTGACCGCCATTTCATCCTGCTTTTCGCTGCGCTTGCTCACCGCGTTTTCCAGGTTGGACA
Organism: Solirubrobacterales bacterium; assembly: GCA_035605155.1. Lineage (GTDB taxonomy): Bacteria > Actinomycetota > Thermoleophilia > Solirubrobacterales > 70-9 > VRUE01. The sequence goes on along the minus strand of DATNHC010000140.1, from coordinate 11,524 downwards.
CTTTCGCGGCCAGTGCGGTCGCGCTATCGTCAACGTGGTCCTGGGTCGCTGCGAGCTCGAGGAGATTTCCGACTTTGACCGAGAAGTCGCCGACCAGGGCTCGCTGCGTGAGTGCTGCGCCAAGGAAGGCGGCCAGGACGACAATCGCCGCCTGCAACCCGATCAGGCCGCTTTCGCCGAGCGCCCGTTCAAAGAACGAACGCGACCCCTCTTCGACGGTAGTCGTCCTCTTTCCTACGGGCTTCCCGGTTGGCCTTTCCACGGTAATCGCCCGATTCCCGGCTCTTTTCTTGGAGCGACCTTCCTTTTCAAAGGATTTCGTCGTCTTCCCCCTCCCGGTCCCGCTGCCGATTGCGACCACGGTGGTGGTCTTTTCGGGCGGATTGAAGGACGGGCCGACCGCGATGATTAGGTTAATCCCGGCAATCAGCAGCACGACAAAGACGACAAGGGCGACGTAGTTCGCAGTCTTCCGCTTAACCATTGATTTTGAGCGCTCGGGGATTCACGACGACGACTCTAAGCGGTTTCGCGATTCTCAAGCAAAGACACGCGGGTTCACAAACCGCCTGGCCGAAGGAGAGGGCCTAGTTGGAAGTCTGGAACCCCGATCTCAAGATCCGTCTCCCAGGTTCCACTAAGAACGACAATGAGTGCGTAATGGGCGCGGCTGGGTTCGAACCAGCGACCTCTCGCGTGTGAGGCGAGCGCTCTCCCACTGAGCTACGCGCCCGGGAGAGGGTCAATCATAGGCTGGCCGCTCAAATGCGATCAGGCCGGGACAGGCTCGGCCGGCGGCGGCGGCTCGTCGCTCTCGGCGGGCTTCGCTCGCTTGCGCAGGGCGAGGCCGACGAAGGGGAAGACCAGGGTCGAGAGCATCGCGGCGCCGACCAAACCGGCGGCGGTCGAGCTCCTCATGTGGCCGCCATCGACGGCGAGCGTGGTGATCGCTACGACAAGGGGCAGCTCAGTGGCCGAGTAGAAGGCGAGGGCGGCGCGGTCACGGGCGGCGAGCACACCGCGGTAGAGGAGCAGGGCGGGGGTGCCTCGCACGACGAGGAAGAGGACGAAGAAGAGCACCAGCTTGAGCAGGGCGCCAAGCGAGCCGAGAGCGCCGAGGTCGAACTCGATGCCGCTGGTGATGAAGAAGAAGGGGACGAAGAAGCCGAAGCCGACTGCGGTCAGCTTCGACTCGAAGATGCGCAGCTCGCGGCCGCGCAGGGCGAGGCGGGTGATCATGCCGGCGACGAAGCCGCCGAGCAGGACGTCGAGGCCGAGCTCGCCGGCGAGCAGCACGAGGCCGAAGACGAGCACGACCGTGATCCGCACGGCGAGCTGGCTGCTCGCCTCGAAGGTGCGCTCGAGTGCCGGCCAGCCGCGCCAGGCGAGCCGCACCGAGACCATCGCCAGGACCAGGGCGAGGGCGACGAAGGCGACCAGGATCGCCGCCTCGTGCAGCGGTTGCTTTGCGGAGAGGACGAGGGTGACGAGCAGGATCGGGCCGAACTCGCCGACGCCACCGGCGGCCAGCAGGTAGGTGCCGAACCTGGTCTTCAGCTCGCCGTTGTCGCGCAGGATCGGGATCAGCGTGCCGATCGCCGTCGTCGCCATTGCCGAGCCGGTGTAGAGGAAGGAGACGATGATCCCGGCCGCGGCGAGGATGCCGCCGAGGCCATAGGCGAGGGCGATCGAGAGCAGCCAGCCGAGCGCGCCGAGCTTCAGCGGCCTGCCCTTGATCCGCTCGAAGTCGATCTCGTAGCCGGCGAAGAAGAAGAGCATGCCGAGGCCGAGGTTGGAGAAGAATGCGATGAAGGTGTCGGTGTGGGCGAGGCCAAGCACTTCGGGGCCGACGACGATTCCAAGCAGCAGCTCGACGACGACCACGGGCGGCGCCAGGGAACGGGGCAGAGTCGCGACTGCGATCGCCGCAACTGCGGCAACCACGACGATGACGAAGAAGGACTCGGCGTCGACCTCGATCACGTGGCCGCGATCCTACGTTCGTCCACGCCGCAGGGCTCACTCAATTCAGCGGCTACTCAAGAATTGGTAGCACCGATTCGGGCGCAAGACAGCTGAAAGAGAGGACCGATGCACTGTCAGCGCGACCGTCTTCAAGACCCGCAAGCTGGTGCGCCGCTGACCGCGGCGCACGCGGGCCGATACGATGCGCTCGGACCGTGCTAGGCGGGGAATCAGCGGTGCCCTGTAACCCGCAATCCGCTCTAGCGGGGCCGAATCCCGTTCCGAGGGGCTGGCCGTCGGGGTCAGTGCGCCGCGGGCGGTGTTGACGGCCGGGTCCTGCGCGACGTGGGCACGCGAACCAGGTCAGGTCCGGAAGGAAGCAGCCTTAAGCGGATGCCGCGGGTGCCGCAGGAGAGCCCGGCTCGAGCCAAACGCGACGGACACGCCCGGTGACTTCGTCTCGGAGAACGGGGCGCACGGTCCATTTCTTCGATGCGAGAGTTGACCCCATCCCAGTGTGGTCAACTCTCGCATCGCTCAGTCGATCAGGCGCGCTTCCATGCGGTTGATGGCGATTCGCCACATCACGAAGGCGAAGGCGAGCAGCCCGGCGAAGCGGACCAGGTCGATCGCCTCGTAGCCGAAGGCGCCGCCACGGACCAGCTCGACCAGCTGGTGCAGAGGGTTGAGCTGGGCCAGCACCTGGAAGCCCTCGGGCAGCCCGTCGATCGGGAAGAAGGCGCCGGAGACGAGGAAGAGCGGCGTGACGAAGAGCGCCGTGACGTAGTTGAACTGGTCGATCTTGGCGACGATCGCCGCCATCGCGATGCCGAAGCCGGCGAAGCCGAGCGCTGTGACGAAGCAGAAGATCGGCACCAGCAGCATGCCCCAGGCGGGGTCGAGTCCGAAGCCGATCGTGACCAGCAGCGGGAAGCAGCCGTAGACGCTGGCGCGCACGCCGATCCAGAGCATCTCGGCGCTGACCAGCTCCTCGACGTCGACCGGCGCGGCGAGGATCGCGTCGTAGGTGTTCTGGAAGCGGTGCTTGACGAAGGTGCCAAACATCGCCGGCAGGGCGCTGGAGAAGATCACCGCGGTGGCGACCATGCCGGTGCCGACGAACTGGATGTAGGGAACGTCGCCGACGTCGTCGACCAGGGTCGCCGAGAGGCCGAGGCCGAAGGCGAGCAGGTAGACGACCGGTTCCAGCACGCTGGAGAACGTCGTGCCCTTCCAGTAGGTGCGGAAGTTGGCGACCTCGCGGCTCATGATGCCGCCGATCGCCGCCGGTTCGAGCCGCCGCAGCTTGGTCGGGCCGTCGCTCATTCGATCTCCACGCCGGTGAGCAGGACGAAGACGTCCTCGAGCGAGGCGGCGCGGATTACGGCGTCCTCGGGAAGGGCGCCGTTGCCGGCGCGCTCGGAGCCGACGATCGCAATCGCCGGGCCGGCCGGGCGCACCGGCAGGCCCTGCCCCTCGGCCATCGAGCGCACTTCGGTGAGGCGCTCGGGCGGGCCGTAGACCTCGGCGGTGTGGGTGCCGGCGTGGGCGGCGATCAGCTCGGCGGGCGTGGCGCGGGCGATGATCCTGCCCTTGTCCATCAGCGCCACCTCGTCGGCGAGGCGCTCGGCCTCCTCGATGTAGTGGGTCGACATGAGGATCGTCGTACCGCGGCTGCGCAGGTTGTCGATCAGCGTCCAGAGCTCGGTGCGGATTTGCGGGTCGAGGCCGACCGTCGGCTCGTCGAGCAGGATCAGCTTCGGCTCGTGGACCAGGCCGCGGGCGAGTAGCAGGCGGCGGCGCATGCCGCCGGAGAGCTCGTCGACGGCGTCGTGGCGCCGGTCGCGCAGGCGGGCGAGGTCGAGCGCCCGGTCGACCGCGGCGCCGACGTCCTTGACGCGATAGAGCCGGGCGTAGACGGCGAGGTTGTCCTCGACCGTTACGTCGACGTCGAGGTTGTCGAGCTGCGGCACGACGCCCATCTCGGCGCGGGCCGCCTTGGCGTCGCCGGGCAGCTCGTGGCCGAGCACCCGCAGCTCGCCAGCATCGGCGATCGCCTGGCCGGTGAGCAGCCGCATCGTCGTCGACTTGCCGGCCCCGTTGGGCCCGAGCAGGCCGAGGCAAATGCCCTCGGGCACGTCGAGGTCAAGGCCGTCGACCGCCGTGATCGTGCCGAAGCGCTTGACCGCGCCGCGTAGCTCTATCGCCGCCATGCCCTGATGCTTTCACGCTGCGTGTCTCGGCTACGAGTCGCCCTCCAGGGGCGTGTCTGAGCTAGCCCCCGATATACCGTGGTTTAGCTCAGACACGTCCTCAGCAGGGGTGGGAGACTGGCGCCGTGCTTGACGAGCGCTGGATCAGGTCGCTGCATGTGGAGGCGCTGCGCGAGGAGGAGCTGCACGCCGAGCGCGAGCCGCACGTGCTGTTTCAGGCTTCGACGATCGGAGCCCTGCTCGAAGGCGCCTACGAGGGGAATCTCAGCTTTGCCGAGCTGGCCGAGCACGGCGATCTGGGCCTCGGCACGTTGGACGGACTGGACGGGGAGATGATTGCCCTCGACGGGCGCTTCTATCGCGCCGACGTCGATGGGGCGGTGAGCGAGGTGGAGCCGACGGCGCGAACGCCGTTCGCAGTGGTCACCAACTTCGAGCCCGAGATCGATCAGCGCCTCGACGGACCGCTCGGCCACGAACAGCTGCTGGCGCGACTCGACGAGCTGATACCCGCCGGGGCTGCCTCCTGTGCGATCCGACTTGATGGACGCTTCGAGCTCGTCCGCGCCCGCTCGGTTCCCCGCCAGACCCCGCCCTACCGGCCGCTGACCGAGGTCGTCGCCAAGCAGCATGTCTTCGAGCTGCTCGATTTGGCCGGGACGATGCTCGGCTTCCGCTTTCCCGAATACATCGAGGGGATCGAGGTCAGCGGCTTTCATCTCCACTTCATCGACGAGGAGCGCCGCCGCGGCGGCCATGTGCTCAGCTCGCGATCGCGCGGCCTACGGGCGAGGCTCGATCCTTCCGACGATCTGCATGTCGAGCTGCCGCCCGGCATCGAGCTGGGAGACCCCGAGCTCGCCGCGGGAACGCACGCCGCAATCGAGTGGGTCGAGCACAACGGCTGAGCGTCGGGGCCGAGAGCTTCGACGATCGGGGCGTAGATCAACTTCGGGTTGCTCTGCCCTTCGCCGACGCCAGCCTAGCCGGGGGCGCAGCGGCGGTAGAGAACCCACGACTCGTTGCGGCCGATCTCAGCGAAGCCAGGGGGCACGGCGCGCGAGATGCGGGTCGGGTCGCCCGGGTCGAGGACGAAGTTGTGGATGACGAACGGGGTGGCGGGGTTGAGGAAGTAGCCGCGCCGGGGCGCGCCCTCCTCGCTGGCGCTGACCACCTGCGTCGGCCGGATGTCGAGGTTGAAGGCAAGGCGCGGCACGGCGCGATGGTTGGGGACGGCGATCGGCCCGCAGAGGGGCTCGACGAAGGCGCCGGACTCGGCAAGGTCGGAGAGGTCGTCCTCGATTCGGCTCTGGTTGGTGAGGTCGACGTCGACGCGGTGCAGGAGGTCGTACTGGTTCGGTCCCCAGATCAGGAACATGACGGCAACCAGCAGGGCGAATGCCTGCCACGGGCGGCGCCAGGGATGCTCGGTCTCGAGCAGGCGCCAGCCGAGCAGCGCCAGCGCGGCGAAGATCGCGAGCACCGCGCCAGCCAGCATCGTGTAGCGGGGGATGATCGCCAGGCCGGCGCAGGCGAGAACGGCGAAGGCGGCAAGGGCGAGCAGCGCCGCGGCGACGCCGATCGTGCTGCGCTTGCGCAGCAACGCGAGGCCGAGGACGATGCCGCCGAGGGCGCCGACCATGCCCGGCCACTGCAGGACCTCGCCGAGCCGGCGTGGGCCGTAGAGGACGAGGTCGACCGGTCCTGTCTGGCGGGCGAGGGTATCGACGGTTTCTCGGGTCCCTGTGAACGAATAGGTCGGACTCCCGGCGGTGATCCAATCGAACAATGCCCAAAGGATCGGGGCGGCCAAGGCAAGACCCAAAAGGATGGCGCCGGTGGGGGAGAGCAGGGCACCCCTCGCCCGGACAAGCGCCGGCCTAATCAGGCCGGCGCTTTGAGTATCCGCCCGTTCGAGGGGTGCCCTGCTCTCCCTCTCGGGGGCAACCTGGCGGGACGAGTTGCGAGGGTCAGCGGCTTCCTCTGGAGCAGCGGAAGCTTCGGGGGGACCGAGCAGCAGGTACGCCAGGTAGGCGATCGAGAAGAGCCAGGCCTCGGGGCGCAGCAGGCCAGCGAGGGCGAGCAAGGTCAGGACGGGCCAGCCGGCTCGGGGGCGCTTGGTCTCTATAAGGAGAGCGCCCAGGACTAGGGCGATGTAGGGGATGTCTACATAGGCGCGGAGGCCGTTGGAGAGGAAGGGGGCTCGGGTTAGGACGATCGCGGCAGCGACGGCGCCGATTGGGCGGTCGAACCAGAGGGAGCCGAGGCGGTAGACGAGGTAACCGGCGAGGCCAAGCGAGAGGTAGGCGACGACCATCGTCGCATCGACCGCGCCATCGCCGAGTGGCGTTGCGACCAGGCCGAAGAGCTCGGCCAGCGGGTGCGGGGTGGGGGCCAGCGGCGCACCCATGTCCGGGCTAAGCCCGTCGGCCATTTCCCGCCCCCAGACGAGGGCATAAATCGTGTCGTAGTTGGGGAAGCCGACCGGGAAGAGGAGCAGCAGCACCGCCGTGGTCCCCGCGACCCAGGCGGCCGGCGTCAGCCAGCTGGAGACCCTAGATGGCACGGGGCGCACGGTATCCGCTGCCGTCCAAGCGGGCGTGTCTGAGCTAAGCCACGATATATCGTGGCTTAGCTCAGACACGCCCCGGCGGGGCGGAGGGACGCCGCGGATACACTGGCCTCGGTGCCGTCGTCCAGCGACTCGATCTCCCTTTACCGCCGCCACCGGCCCGGCTCCTTCGACGAGGTGGTCGGCCAGCAGCACGTCGTCCGCACGCTGCGCAATGCGGTCGAGCAGGGCAAGGTCCACCACGCCTACCTCTTCGTCGGCTCGCGCGGGACGGGCAAGACCTCGATGGCGAAGATCCTCGCCCGCTCGCTCAACTGCGAGCGCGGCGGCCCGACCGTCACGCCCTGCGGGGAGTGCGAATCGTGCCTGACGATCGCCGCCGGCAGCTCGATCGACGTGATCGAGATGGACGCCGCCTCCAACCGCTCCGTCGACGACGTGCGCGACCTACGCGAGCGTGTCGCCTACGCTCCAACCGGCGGTCGCTGGAAGGTCTACATCCTCGACGAGGCCCACATGCTGACCAAGGAGGCTTGGAACGCCTTCCTGAAGACGCTCGAGGAGCCGCCGCCGAACACGGTCTTCGTGCTCGCCACGACCGAGGCGCACAAGGTGATGCCGACGATCGCCGACCGCTGCCAGCGCTTCGACTTCCAGCGCCCCTCGCTGGAGCAGATCTCCGAGGTGCTGCAGCGGGTTGCCGTGGCGGAGGGGATCCACGTCGAGGACGCGGCGGTGGCGATGATCGCCCGCTCGGCCTCGGGCAGCTTCCGCGACGCGCTCGGCACGCTCGACCAGCTGGTCGCCTTCGGCGGCGAGCAGATCGCGCTCGAAGCGGTGCTCGAGCTGCTTGGTGCGGCTGACGCCGAGCTGCTCTTCGAGGCGGTCGACGCGGTCATCGCCGAGGACCCGAAAGCCGTTCTGCTCGGGGTCGAGAAGATGGCCCGCTCGGGCCGCGACCCCGCCCAGTTCGCCCGTGACCTGCTGGCCCACCTGCGTCACCTGCTGGTCACACAGACGGTCGGCGAGGTCCCCAACACCTTCGTGGTGACGGCCACCGACGCCGAGAGGCTTTCGACCCAGGCAAGCTCGATCGGAGCGGCGACGCTGGTCCGCACGATCGACGAGCTGGCGAACGCGCTGACCGCCGTGCGCGAGGGAGACGACGCCCGCATGGCCGTCGAGATCGCCCTGCTCAAGGCAGCTCGCCCGGATCTGGATCCGTCGACCGAGGGGCTGCTGCGGAGGATCGAGCGACTCGAGCAAGGGACTAGGGCGGCCCGGGCCGCGGGTCCTGTCGCTGCAGGGGACCCACCACCCCCTGCGGTAGCTCAAGCTTCCTCGGGGGTGGTCCCCCCTGCAGCGCCACCCGCGGCAGAAGCGCCACCAGGTGACGAGCAAGAACCCGAGGCGGTCGCCGAGGGTCCCAGGGTGAGCGAGTCCGAGCCGCCTGCTGGAGAGCCGGAAGCTGCTGAACCTCAGTCGTCAGCGGGGGGCGAGTCTCCCGCGGGTGGCGCCGGGGTGGGGGTGTCCGGCGCAGCGCGGCGTCCTGTTTTTCGCCCGGAAGACCCCACAAGCGAACCCGATGACTCTCCAGGCGAAAAACCCAGCGCGGAGCCGGACACCCCCAGCCCGGCGCCAGGCCCCGCGGGCCAAAACGCCCCCACCCTCGACGAGCTGGTGAGAACCTGGCCGGCGGTGATCCACAAGCTCGGTGAGACGAGCCCGGCGCTGGCGGCGACCTTCGAGGGGGCGCGGCCGGTCTCGCTCGACGTCGAGGGGCTGAAGATCGGCTTTCCGGCTGAGCTCACGTTCAACAAGCGCAAGGCGGAGTCCGCGGACAAGCGGGAGCTGATGGCGGACGCGCTGGAGGATGTGCTCGGCGAGCGGCTGCTGCCGAGCTACGTTTTGCTGGACAGCGAGCCGGCGCCGACCGTTCCGGAGGAGGCTGCCCCGGCGAGCGAGATCGATCACGATGCGCTGGTGGAGAAGCTGAAGAGCGAGTTCGACGCGGAGGAGGTCGGTTAGTGGCCAGAGGCGGAATGCCCGGGGGCTTCGACGTGAATGCCCTGATGAAACAGGCGCAGCAGATGCAGAACGAGATGCTGCAGGCGCAGGAGGCGCTCAAGGACGAGGTGGTCGAGGCCAGCGCCGGCGGCGGCATGGTCAAGGTGAAGATGGGCGGCGACCTGACCCTGCGTGAGATCGTCATCGACCCCGAGGCGATCGATCCCGAGGAGCCGGAGCTGCTCGCCGAGATGGTGCAGGCAGCCGTCAACGAGGGCCTGCGCGCCGCCCAGGAGCTGGCCAGCTCGAAGATGGGCGGCATCACCGGAGGCCTCGGCGGCCTCCCTGGAATGTGAGCGAGGGCCCCGCACCGCTCGCGCGGCTCGTCGCGGAGCTATCGCGTCTGCCGGGGATCGGGCAGCGCACGGCGCAGCGGCTCGCCTTCCACATCCTCCGTGCCCCCGACGAAGAGGCGGCGGCGCTCTCCGCCGCGATCGCCGAGGTGAAGGAGAAGGTCGGCCTCTGCGAGGAGTGCTTCAACCTCTCCGAGGGGCCGCGCTGCCGCATCTGCTCCGACTCCAGCCGCGACCGGATGACGATCTGCGTGGTCGAGGAGCCCGCCGACGTGATTCCGATCGAGCGCACGCACGAGTACCGCGGCCTCTACCACGTGCTCGGCGGCGCGCTCTCGCCAATCGACGGAGTCGACGCCGAGGATCTGAAGATCGCTGAGCTGCTGCGCCGTGTCGAGGGCGGCGAGGCGCGTGAGGTGGTCCTCGCCACCAACCCCACCACCACCGGTGAGGCGACCGCCCTGCACATCGCCGAGCGCCTGCGGGGCCAGGTCACCGTCACCCGCCTCGCCAGCGGCCTGCCGGTGGGCGCCGACCTCGAGCATGCCGACGAGGTCACGCTGGGCAAGGCGTTCGCCGGTCGGCGCAGTTTGGACTGAATGTACGAAAGGACAAAGTATCTAGACGATTGTCAGCCCGCAAATAGCGGATTTTTGCGACCCTGCCGTCCGTCGCTTTCGCCAAGGTCCTGCGCGTGGCGGTGCGGACCAGAGACGGCAACGGAACCGGAGGCGCATCGTCGGCGGGACAGGTCGCGCGCGAGGTCTCCTCGCTGCAGGCGACGCTGCTGGCGAAGCTGCGCACGGAGATCGGCGAGGGCAATCACGAGCCCTTCGCCGAGGCCGCGCAGAAGCTGGCCGAGGAGTTCGGCTCGGTCACCGCGACTGCGATCGCCGCGGTCTGCGAGCAAGCCCCCCCGGCCGTCGCCGAGCACGCCAGCCTCTTCGCTGCCGGTCACCTGCGCCGCCGCCTCGATCAGCTGATCGAGACCAACAAGCGTTACGGGCATCCCTTTGGCCTGGTCGTCTTCGACGTCGACGGGCCCGGCGCCCGCGACGGTGAGCAGGGCGATCGGCAGGAGACGGTGCTGGCGGTCGTCGGTGCCGCCTTGCGCGACAGCGTGCGCCTCGTCGACGAGACCTTTTGGCTGGAGGAGGACGCCCTCTGCGTGCTGGCGCCGAGCCAGAGCACGATCGAGGGCGTGCAGATGGCCGAGCGCCTGCTGCGCATGCTCGACGACCTGGAGGCGGCCGGCGGGCTGCGGATCGGCATCTCGGCGGGAGTCGTCGCTTGCCCGGAGCACGGCACCGACGCCGAGGCGCTGCTGCGTAAAGCCGATGAGGCCATGTGGCGGGCGCGCTCCCTCGGCCAGCCGGTGGGTGTCGGCACCTTGCAAGATCGCTGACAGATTCCTGAAATCTGTCCATAACCTGCGTAAACCTGGATTTCCGGTGGGAGAATGCGCCGGCGCATCGAACAGCGCTGCGCAGAAGGAGCAAATCCGCAGATGCCAGGAATTAGAACCAACGCCGCCGCCGAAGTGCTCGGGGTCAGCCCCAACACCCTGCGCAGCTGGGAGCGCCGCTACGGGTACCCGACGCCGAAGCGCACCGTCGGCAACCACCGCAACTACGAGCTGGTCGAGCTGCAGACGCTGCGCGACGCGCTGGCCCAGACCGGCAACATCTCCTCGGCGATCGAGCTGGCGCGCCAGCGCCAAGCGGCGCCGGCCAGCGACGGCAGCCTGCTGGCGGCTCTGGAGAGCTTCGACGAGGAGGCCGCCAACCGCGCGGTCGAGGAGAGCCTGGCGCTGCGGCCGCTGGAGCGCACCGTAGAGGAGCTGCTGCTGCCGGCGATCGATCGCCTCGCTACCGACGCCGATCGTGAGGCCGAGCTTGAGTTCGCCTCGCGCTGGGCGACCGGCTGGCTGCACGGCGCCCGCCGTCTCGCTTCGGCCGCCTCGCGCCCCGCCGGCATCCTGCTGCTCGATTCGAGCAGCGGCTCCGATGCGGAGGCCGTCCACGCCCAGGCGCTCGACCTGACCCTGCGCCGCGCCGGCTTCCGCGTCCTGATGCTCTCCAACGAGCTTGGCGACGAGCGGCTCGAGCGCGCCCTGCGCGCCCTCGACCCGACCGCGATCATCCTCTGCGGTCCCGGCGCCGACACGCCGAGCGCCGTCAAGCTGGTCCGCAAGGTACGCGAGGTCGGCTTCGACGCGCCCCTCTTCGGCTTTCGAGCCAGCGGCCTGATCGGCGACGCCGTCCCCTCGGCAGGCGCGAGCCCCAGCGAAGTCACCGGCATGCTCAACGCCGACCTCCGCCGTCGCGCCGCCCAGGCCTTCGCCTAGGCGCGGACCAGCTGGTAGGCGAAAGCGCCGAGTGCTGCGCCGGTGACCGGGCCGACGACGTAGATCC
>DATNHC010000139.1:0-53329 GCA_035605155.1 Solirubrobacterales bacterium | reverse complement strand
TACTCGTGCGGGCGGGCGAGGCGTCGGTGATCGAGTGCTTCCTCGAGGACCTTGGGCTCGACGCCGTGCTCCAGCGCCACCTCCCGCAGCGAGCGCCCTGACTCCGCCGCCGCCTTGACGATCTCGGCGGCGCGGTCGTAGCCGATGTGGGGGTTGAGCGCGGTCGCCGTGGCGAGGGTCGCCTCGGCGTGGCGCTCGGTCATCTCCTCGTTGGCCTCGAGGCCGGCGGCGCATTTCTCGTTGAGCAGGCGCGAGGCGGAGGCGAGCAGCTTGATCGAGTCGAGCAGGTTGCGGGCGATCAGCGGCACGCGCACGTTGAGCTCGAACTGGCCCTGGCTGCCGGCCACGGTGATCGCGACGTCGTTGCCGATCACCTGGTCGGCGACCTGGATCACGACCTCACAGATCACTGGGTTGACCTTGCCGGGCATGATCGAGGAGCCCTTCTGCAGCTCGGGCAGGCGCAGCTCGGCGAGCCCGGCGCGCGGCCCCGATCCCATCAGCGCCAGGTCGTTGGCGATCTTGTTGAGCGAGACGGCGTAGACCTTGAGCGCCCCGGAGAGCTCGACCAGCGCGTCGCGGTTGGCCTGCGCCTCGAAGGGGTCGAGCGGGGCGGAGATCTCGAGGCCGGTCTCGGCCGCGAGCCGCTCGCGCACCCGGGCGGCGAACTCGGGATGGGTGTTGAGGCCGGTGCCGGTCGCGGTGCCGCCGAGCGGAATCTGACCGACCCTGCGCAGCGTCGCCTCGATGCGCTGCACGCCGAGCCGTACCTGCGCGGCGTAGCCAGCGAACTCCTGGCCGAGGGTGACCGGGACGGCATCCATCAGGTGGGTGCGTCCCGCCTTGACCACGTCGGCGAACTGCTTGGCCTTGGCCTCGAGCGCCTCCTCGAGCCCGCCCATCGCCGGCAGCAGGTCGTGTGTCACCTCGCCCAGGGCCGCCAGGTGGACGGCGGAGGGAAAGACGTCGTTGGAGGACTGGCCCATGTTGACGTGGTCGTTGGCATGGGTCCCCTCCCCGGCGAGGTTGGCGATCACCTCGTTGGCGTTCATGTTGGACGAGGTTCCGGAGCCGGTCTGGAAGACGTCGATCGGGAACTGGTCGTCGTGTTCGCCGGCGGCCACCGCCTCGCCGGCGGTCGCGATCCGCTCGGCGAGGTCCTTGTCGAGCGAGCCAAGCTCGCCGTTGACCAGCGCGGCGGCTGCCTTGAGCCGGCCGAGCCAGTGCACGACCGGAGCGGGGACTCGCTCCCCGGACACCGGGAAGTTGTCGACGGCCTTGGTGGTCTCGCCACCCCAGAGCTGCTCAGTCACGTCCATGCCTCCATCGAGTTCGGGGACCAGGGAGCGTATTCCAGCTGCCCCGGATCGCCGCCCTCCGCTTGCCCCTGCGCTTCTTGACGCCGATTCGATCAGCCGCGCGCTTCGCCCGCGTCGAAGCCTTCCCGGTAGGTCTCGAGGAACGTCGCCGGCAGTCGCCCGTTGTCGGGGCTGTAGCGAGCGGCGACGGCCAAGCGGCGGACAAGCTCGGCGTGGATACCGTCGGTTTGCTCGGCGCCCCGCTGGGCGGCACCGAGCAGGTAGCCGAGCTGCAGGTTGGCCGCGCCGCCTGGCTCGGCGCGAGCCTCGGCGTTGAGGTGAGTCGCCGCCTCGAGCATCGCGGCGCCGACCGTGGAGAGGTCGCCAGCTTCCTGGTTCTCGGCAAGACAGGCGCTGATCGGCGTCTCGCCGCGCAGCCTCACCACACCGGGAGCGCCCTGCAGAGCGCGAATGTAGACGCCGTCCCCTTCCAGGCAAGCGACCGGCGTCGAGTCGTCCGTGTCGCCGCAGCCGGTCAAGGCGACGACGACCATCGCAGCGAGGGCGATGACCGAGATCCGCATCGCCACCATCCTACGACTGCGAACTGCATCAAATTCTCTACCTGCTGGATCGAGAATTTGATGCAGTTCGGCGAGCGAGCGTCACTCGGCGCGCGCTGAGACGCCGCCGGCGTGCAGCGTCGAGATGCCACCGGGCGGGCCAGCCGGGCCGGCCGGCGCCGCCGCCTTGGGTGTGGGCCGCTTGCGACGCGGGTGGTCGCCGACGTCCATCAGCTTGACCGGGAAGACCTCGACCCATTCGGCGAGCTGGAACTGGGGGGCGATGGCGTGTTCCCAGGAGAGGTGGAGATGGTGGCCGCAGCCGTGGCCGGCGTCGCCGTCGTAGCCGACCCAGCGGAAGGGGGCAGCGGGCCGGTTCTGAATCGGCTCGGCCCAGCGGGCGAGACGGGTGATACCGCGCCAGTTGCGGTCGCAGCTGTCGCTCCAGTTGACGGGAATAATGTCGACGGCGAGGCCGTTGTAGTGGTCGGAATTCCGCACGTGGCAGCCCCGACAGCCGGCGTGTTCGCCGTTTGGCAACGGCCCGGAGTAGCCGTCGCTGATGTAGATCGGGTAGCGCTGGGCGAGCCAGCGCAGGTCGGGGAGGATGCGGCGGTCGACCATGTCGCCTTCTTCGTGCGGGATCGATGCCGGGATCGGGACGATTTCGCCGCTCGCGTAGGCGAGGCGAGTGAAGCTGGGGCCGGCGCTCGCCGATGCGGCCGCCAGCAGGCAAAGCGTCAGCACAGCCGCGGCGGCGAGAAGCCCGCGGCCGATCCGGGTGGCCCGCCCGTCGATGCGGTCGCAGTAATCTCCGCTATGCGGCGAGAAATGCGACATCGTCTCTGTCGGGCGGCCCATGGGTGCGGTTATCGACACCCACGGGGGTCTGCTTGAGAACATCGCGTGCACGGTAGGGTTGCGCCGCAATGCCGACCGTCCGCGAGGCCAGCTTCGACCTCTTCCGCGAGCGGGGGATGACGACGATGTTCGGCAATCCGGGCTCGACCGAGCTGCCGATGCTCGCCGAGTTCCCCTCCGACTTCCGCTACGTGCTCGGCCTGCAGGAGGCGGTGGTGGTCGGCATGGCCGACGGCTTCGCCCAGGCTTCGGGGCAGACGACGATGGCCAACCTGCACACCGCGCCAGGCCTCGGCAACGCGATGGGGGCGATCTTCAACGCCCAGGCCAACCACTCGCCGCTGCTCGTGACCGCCGGCCAGCAGGCGCGGGCACAGATCACCCTGCAGGCCAACCTCACCAACCGCGACGCGATCCGCATGCCCCACCCGTTGGTCAAGTGGTCCTACGAGCCGGCCCGCGCCGAGGACGTTCCCCTGGCTCTTGCCCACGGCGCTCATCTCGCCGGGCTGCCGCCCAAGGGGCCGGTCTTCGTCTCGCTGCCGATGGACGACTGGTACGCCGAGGTCGACGAGGCCGACGCACGCGAGGCGATTGGGCGTCGGGTCGACGGTCGCGCCGTCGCCGATCCGGCGGCGGTCCGTGTTCTCGCCGACCGTCTCGATGCGGCAACGAACCCGGTGATGGTGGCCGGCCCCGACATAGATGCCGCCGGCGCCTGGGATGACGCGATCGCGCTCGCCGAGCGCCAGCGCCTGCCGGTCTGGGCGACGCCGGCTCCCGGCGGCGGTCGCATCGGCTTTCCCGAGAACCACCCGAACTACCGCGGCGTTCTGCCGCCGGCGATCGGGCCGGTGGCCCAGACGCTCGAGGGCCACGACCTGATCCTCGTCGTCGGCAGCTCCGTCTTCCCCTACTACCCCTACATCCCCGGCCCGCTGCTGCCCGAGGGGGCGAAGCTGGTGGCGATCACCAGCGACCCCGACGAGGCGGCCCGCGCGCCGATGGGCGACGCGCTGGTTGCCGACGTTAAGCTCACCCTGGAGGCGCTGCTCGCTGCGGCGCCCGAGTCGCAACGGCCGGCGCCCGAGCCGAACCAGGGGCCGCAGGAAATCCCGCCCTCGGACCCGCTCAACCCCTCGACCGTGCACACCGCTCTCGCCGAGGTCTTCCCCGAGGACGGCATCGTCGTGCTCGAGTCGCCCTCCAGCACGCTGGCGCTGCGCAACCAGCTGCGCCTCTCGCGACCGGGCAGCTATTACTTCGCCGCCGGCGGCGGCCTCGGCTTCGGCCTCGCCGCCTCGATCGGCGTGCAGCTCGCCCAGCCCGACCGCCCGGTCGTCTGCGTGATCGGCGAGGGCTCGGTGCAGTACGCGGTCAGCGCCTTCTGGAGCGCGGTCGCCTACAAGGTCCCGGTCACCTTCCTCGTCGTGCGCAACGAGGAGTACGCGATCCTCAAGTGGTTCGCCGAGGTCGAGCAGGTGAGCGGCGCGCCGGGACTCGACCTGCCGAAGCTCGACGTCGCCGCAGTCGCCGAGGGCTACGGCATTGAAGCGCAGCGGGTAAAGGAGCGCGACGAGGTGCGCGACGCTCTCGCCAAGGCGTTTGCCTCCTCGCAGCCGGAGCTGGTCGAAGTGCCGGTCACCCCCGGCATGTCCCTCTTCTAGGCTGGGTTGAGCATGGCGCTGCTCGCGCGGGACATCTCCTCGCTGGCGCCGCAGACGGCCACCCCGGCGCCCGATCGCGCCCCCGACCGGATCGCGGCAGGCGTCGCGCAGCCGCTGCGCGGCGAGCTGGAAGCGCTGCTCGGCCCCGACCGCGTCCTTGCTCGGGCCAGCGACATCGTCCGCTACGCCTCCGACGCCAGCCCCTACCGGCTCTTCCCGCAAGCTGTCGTGATCGCCCGCGAGGCGTCCGACGTGGCCAAGGTCCTCGCCTACGGCCGGGCCAACGAGATCCCGGTCACCTTCCGCGCCGGTGGCACCAGCCTCAACGGCCAGGGGCAGACGGACGGCATCCTCGTCGACGTGCGCCGCCATTTCGGCGGCGTCGCGGTCGAGGACGGCGGCGCGCTCGCCCGGGTCAAGCCGGGCACTGTGCTCGGCCACGCCAACCGCGTCCTCGCCCCGCACGGGCGCAAGCTCGGCCCCGACCCGGCCAGCACGGATATCGCCTGCGTCGGCGGTGTGATCGCCAACAACTCCGGTGGCATGCGCTGCGGCGTCACCCACGACTCCTACTCCACGCTGCGCTCGATGACCCTGGTGCTCGCCTCGGGGACGACGATCGACACCGCCGCCCCGGATGCCGCCGAGCGCTTCGCCGCCGAGCAGCCCGAGTTGGCTGCCGGCCTCACCGCGATCCGCGACGAGATCCGCGCCGACGCCGAGCTCAGCGAGCGCATCAGGCGCAAGTTCGCGATCAAGAACACGACCGGTTACCGGCTCTGCGCCTTTCTCGACGCCGATCGGCCGCTGGAGATCTTTCGCCGCCTCGTGGTCGGCTCGGAGGGCACGCTGGCCTTCGTCGCCGAGGCTGTCTTCGAGACTGTGCCGCTGCCGGCCCGCACGACCACCGCCTGGATCCACTTTCCCGGCATCGACGAGGCGATCGCCCCGGTCCGCGACCTGGTCGACAGCGGCGCCACGGCGGTCGAGCTGATGGTCGCCCCGGCCCTGATCACCGCCGCCTGGAACATGGTCGGCGCCCCGCAGGAGTGGAAGGAGCTGCCACCGGAGTCGGCTGTGCTGCTGGTCGAGTACGGGGCGGCGAGCGAGGCGGAGCTGGCGCCGTTCGTCGCTCGCGCCGAGGAGATCCTCGCCGGCCACGAGACGATCCGGCCGCTCGCCTTCACCGGCGAGGCGGAGGAGATCGAGCTCGCCTGGCGCGTTCGCGAGGGCCTGCACGGCCTGATCGGCCGCCTGCGCCTGCCGGGCACGGCGCTGATCGTCGAGGACGTCTGCGTGCCGCCCGAGCGGATCGCCGAGGGCGCCCGCGACCTGCAGGCACTGCTCGGCGAGCATGGCTTCCTGCCCGGCGTTGCCGGCCACGCCTCGGCCGGCAACCTGCACTTCATGCTCACCCCCGACTTCGCCAAGCCCGAGGACACCGAGCGCTACGAGGCCTTCATGGCAAAGCTGGTCGAGCTGATCGTCGGCAAGTACGATGGCTCGCTCAAGGCAGAGCACGGCACCGGGATCAACATGGCGCCCTACGTCGAGCGCGAGTGGGGGGAGCAGGCGACAGAGCTGATGTGGCGGGTGAAGCGACTTGCCGATCCCGACGGCGTGCTCAACCCCGGCGTCGTGCTGAACCGCGACCCCGACGTCCACCTGCGCAACCTGAAGACGACGCCGCCGATCGAGCAGTCGGCGACGACCTGCGTCGAGTGCGGCTTCTGCGAGCCGGTCTGCCCGAGCCGCGACCTGACCACGACGCCGCGCCAGCGGATCGTGCTGCGCCGCGAGATGGCGCGCCAGCCGGCGGGCTCACCGGTGCAGCGAGCGCTGCTCGAGGAGTACGAGTACGACGGGCTCGAGACCTGCGCCGCCGACGGCTCCTGCCAGCTCGCCTGCCCGGTCGGGATCGACACCGGGCAGCTGGTCAGGGAGCTGCGCGGCCGCCGCCACAGCGAGCGCGCCGAGCGGGTGGCGCTGGCGGCAGCGAAGAGCTGGGGCGCCGTTGAACGGGCATCGCGGGCGGGCCTGCGGGTCGGCAGCCCGCTGGCGCGCCGCACGAAGCGCGGCAAGGCCCTGCCTGGACCGGCATCGGCGAGCATGCCGCGGACCTCGCGCGAGGGCGCCGCTGCCGTTTACGTCCCTTCCTGCACCAACCGGATCTTCGGCGGCGGCCCGATCGAGGCGCTGGTCGAGGTCTCGCGCCGCGCCGGCCTGCCGGTCTGGATCCCGGCCGAGGTCACCGGCAGCTGCTGCGGGCACCCTTGGAGCTCGAAGGGCTTCACCGACGCCTACCGTCACAAGTCCAACGAGATGGTCGCGAGCCTCTGGGAGTGGACCGGTGAGGGAGCGCTGCCGGTCGTGATCGACGCCACCTCCTGCACGCAGGCAGTGGCCGAACCCGGCGCGGGCGTGCTGAGCGAGGAGAACGCAAGCCGGTTCGCCGGCCTCGAGGTCCTCGACTCGATTGCCTGGGCCCACGACCGCCTGCTGCCGCAGCTGCAGATCCCCGCCAAGGTCGGCGCTGCGACCGTCCACCCGACCTGTGCCACCCGCCACGCGGGCCTGGCGCCACGCCTTCGCTCTTTGAGCCGCGCCCTGGCAGAGGACGTCTACGTTGCGCCCTCGGCGACCTGCTGCGGCTTCGCCGGCGACCGCGGCATCTCCCACCCCGAGTTGACCGCGGCGGCGACCCGCCCGCAAGCGGCCGAGCTCTCCGGCCGCAGCTTCGACGCCCACCTCTCGAGCAACCGCACCTGCGAGATCGGCCTCAGCCGAGCGATAGGCGAGCCGTATGAGTCGGTGGTGATCCTGCTCGAGCGGCTAACTCGAGGTGCCTGAGGTCACGTCCGCGCCGCTCGCCGAGAGCTGCTCGGCGTCGCGGATCGCCTCGAGGAAGCGCGGGTCGCGCTCGGCGCGCCGGTCGAAGAGCGGGTTGATCAGGCCGCGCAGAGCGGAGATGTAGCGCCAGTACTTGGGCGCGAAGGTGCGCGGCGCGCGCTCTTCGATGCCGCGCACGACGGTGGCTCCGGCCTCGGCCGGGGTGATCCGCTTGAGCAGGAAGGCGGGCATCGACTCCTGGAGGCGCCCGGTGTCCTGCCGCGCGAAGGCGTCCTGCACCAGCTTGGTGTCGACGAAGCCGAAGTAGGCGACGCCGGCGCTGGCGCCGAGCGGCGCCAGCTCGGTGCGTAGCGAGCGGCCGAAAGCCTCGACCCCCGACTTCGCCACGGCGTAGGCGCTGCTCAGCATGCCGTTGGCGATCGCGTAGGCGGAGGAGACGACGACGATGTGCCCGCGCCGCTCGGTGACCTGCGGCAGCGCCGCCCGCACCGTGTGCCAGACACCGAGCAGGTTGATCTCGATCACCCGCTCCCACTCCTCGTCGGAGACCATGCGGATCGTGGTCGTGGTCGGCGGCGCGATGCCGGCGTTCGCCATCGCGATGTCGAGGCCGCCGAAGCCCTCGACCGTCTCGGCGACGGCGGCACGCATCGCACCGGCGTCGGTGACGTCGCCGGCGATGCCGATCGCCCGCTCGCCGATCCGCTCGGCCGCCTCGCGCACCTCCTCGGCGTCGACGTCGACGAGCGCGACGGAGGCGCCGCGCGTGTGCAGCTGCCGCGCCGTCTCGTAGCCGATCCCCCTGGCGCCGCCGGTGACCAGCGCCACCTTTCCGTTCACGTCGTAGACGGGCATGCGGTCGGGAGGCTACCCGCTCCTAGAATCACCCGCTCATGCCCGGCTTCCGCCCAGTCGACACCAAGCAGTCCTTCCCCGAGCTGGAGGAGCGGATGCTGGCGCGCTGGCAGGAGCGCGACGTCTTCCAGCGCTCGCTCGCCCGGCGCGAGGGGGCGCCGATCTGGAACTTCTACGAGGGCCCGCCGACCGCCAACGGGCGGCCCGGCTCCCACCATGTGCTCGCCCGGGTCTTCAAGGACGTCTACCCGCGTTACCGCTCGATGTGCGGCTTCCGGGTGCCGCGCAAGGCGGGCTGGGACTGCCACGGCCTGCCGGTTGAGCTTGAGGTGGAGAAGCAGCTCGGCATCTCCTCCAAGCAGGAGATCGAGGAGTACGGGATCGCCGAGTTCAACGAGCGCTGCCGCACGTCGGTCTTCGAGTACGTCGAGGAGTGGAACCGGCTGACCGAGCGAATCGGCTTCTGGATCGACCTCGACGACCCCTACGTCACCCTCGACGACTCCTACATCGAGTCGGTCTGGTGGTCGCTGAAGCGGCTCTGGGAGGACGAGCGCCTCTACGAGGGCCACAAGGTCGTCCCCTACTGCCCGCGCTGTGGCACGGCGCTCTCCTCGCACGAGGTCGCGCTCGGCTACGAGGAGGTCGACGACCCCTCGATATACGTGCGCTTTCCGCTGCTCGGCGAGGACGGAAGCGAGAGCGGCGAGTCGCTGCTGGTCTGGACGACGACGCCCTGGACGCTGCCCGGCAATGTCGCCGTCGCCGCGGCCCCCGACGTGACCTACGTCAAGGCGCGGGCCGGCGAGGAGGTAGTGATCGTCGCCGAGGCGCTGCTCGAGAAGGTGCTCGGCGAGGACACCGATGTGGTGGATCGGGTGCGGGGCTCCGAGCTGGTCGGCGCCCGCTACCGCGGGCCGGTCTTCGAGCTCGCCGACGGCGGCCCGGCAAACGCCTTCCGCGTGCTCGCCGGCGGGTTCGTCACCACCGAGGACGGCACCGGCCTCGTCCACGTCGCGCCCGCCTTCGGCGAGGACGACTACTCCGTGGCCGCCGAGAACGGGATCTTCGACCCGACCAGCCACGGCACCCTCTACAACCCGGTCCGACTCGACGGCCGCTTCGACGACCGCGTCGCGGGCTTCGCTGACCGCTTCGTCAAGGACCCTGAGGTCACCGAGGCGCTGATCGCCGACCTCGACCGCCGCGGCCTGCTCTTCCGCGCCCAGGTCTACACGCATGCTTATCCCCACTGCTGGCGCTGCGGCACGCCGCTGCTCTACTACGCCAAGTCGAGCTGGTACATCGCCACCTCGCAGGTGCGCGACCGAATGCTCGCCAACAACGAGCAGATCGGTTGGCATCCCGAGCACATCAAGCACGGGCGCTTCGGCAAGTGGCTGGAGGGCAACGTCGATTGGGCGCTCTCGCGCGACCGCTACTGGGGGACGCCGCTGCCGATCTGGGAGTGCACGGAGGAGAGCTGCGAAGGCCGTTTCTGCGCCGGCTCAGTCGCCGAGCTGCGCGAGCGCGCTCGCGGCGAGGTGCCGGACGACCTGCATCGTCCCTACATCGACGATGTGCTGCTCGATTGCGAGCGCTGCGGCGGCGAGATGCGCCGGGTCGAGTCGGTGATCGACACCTGGTACGACAGCGGCGCGATGCCCTTCGCCCAGCTCCACTACCCGTTCGAGAACGAGCAGCTGTTCGCGGAGCGCTTCCCGGCCGACTTCATCTGCGAGGCGATCGACCAGACCCGCGGCTGGTTCTACACGCTGCTCGCCGAGTCGACCCTGCTCTTCGACACCACCAGCTACCGCAACTGCGTTTGCCTTGGCCTGATCCTCGATCCCGACGGGCAGAAGATGTCAAAGAGCAAGGGCAACGTGGTCGAGCCCTGGGACGTGATCTCCGCTCACGGCGCCGACGCCTTCCGCTGGTACTACCTGACCGCCCAGCAGCCCTGGTCGGGCTACCGCTTCTCGGTCGACACCGTGGGCGAATCGGTCCGCCAGTTCCTCCTCACCCTCTGGAACACCTACTCCTTCTGGGTCCTCTACGCGAACGCTGAGAAGCTCGGCCCTGCCGACTTCGATGACCAGGGGTTGCGTTCGCTGTTTGTCAGGGATAGCCGGACAAACAGCGAACGCACCGAGGTCGAAGACCTCGATCGGTGGGCGCTCTCCAAGCTCCAGTCGACGATTGCGACCGTGCGCCAGCGCATGGATGAGTTCGACTGCACCGCGGCCGGCCGGGCGATCGCCGCCTATGTCGAGGAGCTCTCCAACTGGTACGTGCGCCTTTCGCGGCGCCGCTTCTGGGAGGGCGACCGGGCGGCCTTCGCCACGCTGCGCCACTGCCTGCTCGAGGTCGCCGCCCTGCTTGCTCCCTTCACCCCCTTCCTCGCCGATGAGATCCACCTCAACCTCGCCGGCGGCGAGGCCGAAGCGCTGGGCGAGCGGTCCGACTCGGTCCACCTGCGTGATTTTCCGGAGCCCGATCCGGCCCTCGCCGACCCGGAGCTGGAGGCGGCGATGGAGGCCGTGCGCCTCACGGTCGAGCTCGGCCGCGCCGCCCGCGCCCAGGCCAAGGCCAAGGTGCGCCAGCCGCTGCGCCGTGCGGTGATCGTCGCCAACGATGCCGAGCGCGAGGCGATCTCGGCCCGCGCCGACCTGGTCACCGCCGAGCTCAACGTCAAGCAGCTCGACTTCGTCTCCGAGGAGGCCGACCTGGTCAGCTACGCGGTCAAGCCCAACTACCGCGCGCTCGGGCCGCGCTTCGGCAAGCGCATGCCGCAGGTCGCCGCCGCGGTCGAGGCGCTCGACCCAGTCCACGTCGCCGAGGTGATGGCCGACGGCGGTGAGATCGGCATCAACGTCGACGGCGACGAGCACGCGATCGGCCCCGACGAGGTCAACCTCGCCCTGCAGCCCCTGGAGGGCTACGAGGTCGAGGCTGAGGCGGGCCACGCCGTCGCCCTGCAGCTCGAGCTCGACGACGAGCTGCGCCGCGAGGGACTGGCCCGCGAGATCGTCCACGCAGTCCAGAACGCCCGCAAGGCCGCCGGCCTCGACATCTCCGACCGCATCGAGCTCGCCCTCGGCGGCGACGAGGAGCTGCTCGCTGCTGCCCGCGAACACGAGCACTACGTCAGCGGTGAGGTGCTCGCAACGGCCGTCGCCTACGACGCCGGCGACGGCGCCGAGATCAGCATCGATGGCCGCGAGCTGAGGATCGCCGTCAGCCGCACCTAAGGGGGAGAGTTTGTCGGCGTGTGCCCTTGAAAGGGGGTGCGGCTCACCCGACACGCGAAGAATCAGGCGCGGTGGATCGGCCTAACGAGACTCGGGATCGAACGGGTAGTAGCGAATCCCATCCGTGTTGATCGAGATCGGAAAGGCCGGCCACGGTATCTTGGAGAAGTCGGTGGCGAACGCATACGAGTGGTAGTCGCCCTCGACGATCCGGACGTGATCGTCACAGTTCATCCCAGGAGGGGTCAATGAAAGCCGATTACGACAGCCAAGCGGAAGCACTTTCCATCGACTTGGTGGAAGTCGATCGCTGGGATGACGGCGACCCGATCGACGACACTTACTGCCATGTGGCATTGCGGAAGGGCCGGGCTGTCAACGTCGAGCTGCTGAATCCTCACAGCAAACTCGACCTGCTTGCGATCGCCGCCGACAAGTACGACCTCGACGCTGTAGCTCTGCGCATTGCGGCCGAAGCCGCTCTGGCCGCTCCCGATCGCCCGGTGACGCTAGACATCGGCGCACGCGCCGCAGCCTAGACTCGCTCGCTCAGTCGGCAGCCTCGCCGATGATGAAGTCGGTTTTCTTCGAGTCGGAGAACTTGACCCAGCAGTGCTCGGGGGCGGCGCCGGCGACCTCGATCAGCGCCGCTTCGATCCGTTTGGCGATCTCCGCCTTTTGCTCGTCGGAGCGACCCTCGAACCAGTGGACGTGAACGAAAGGCATCGGCTGCGGGCGCCGAGCTAGGCCAGGGCTGGCTCGAGCTCTGCCTCAAGGCGACGCTTGGGCATCGCGCCGACGACTTTCTTGACGATCGCCCCGTCCTTGAAGAGCAGCAGGGTGGGGATCGAGAGAACCTCGTATTGGGCGGCGGTCTGCTGGTTCTCGTCGACGTTGACGCTGACGATTTTCAGGTCCTCGCGCTCGGCGTCGATCTCCTCGAGCACCGGGTGAACGACGCGGCAGGGGCCGCACCAGGGGGCCCAGAAGTCGACCAGCACGGGGCCGTCAGCCTCGAGGACCTCGGCCTTGAAGGTGTCGTCTGTCACGTCGTGGAGCTTGCCTGTCACTGGAATCGGTCTCCTGAGGATCGAGGTTCAGCGCTCAATACTTCAGAAAGTATAGCGAGGGTCGCGGGAGTCGCCATGGCGCTCTCGGACCCTCACCTACCCCATCGTAGAAGGGGGACACGCCAGATCGCCTCGAGCATGATCGAGCGACTCATCTTCGAAGAGCCCGCCTCGCGGTCGCGGAAGACGATCGGCACCTCGACCACGTCGAAGCCGAGCTGGATTGCGCGGTAGGTCATCTCGACCTGGAAGGCGTAGCCGCGCGAGCGCACCGCGCCGAGGTCGATCGCCTCGAGCACCTCGCGACGAAAGCACTTGAAGCCGCCGGTCAGGTCGTGCACGCCAAGGCCGAGGACGAGACGTGCGTAGGTGCTGCCGCCACGGCTCACCGCCCGCCGCAGCGGCCCCCAATCGCCGACCGCGCCGCCCGGCGCGTAGCGCGAGCCGATTGCCAGGTCGGCGCGTCCGACGGCCTCGAGCAGACGTGGCAGGTAGGCAGGCTCGTGCGAGAAGTCAGCGTCCATCTCGACGATCAGGCCGGCGCCGGCGCCGAGCGCCTCCCGAAAGCCGGCGATGTAGGCGGGACCGAGCCCTTCCTTGGCGCGCCGGTGCAGGACGTGGACCGCCTTCTGCTCCTCGGCCAGGCGGGCGGCGATCCTGCCGGTGCCGTCCGGAGAGTCGTCGTCGACGATCAGAATCTGGGCATCGGCCGGCAGCTTCGTGCGCACCTCGGTGACCAACCGCTCGATATTGGTCGCCTCTTCGTAGGTCGGCAGGACGACCCAGACGGGCCCTCGCTCGGAGCTGACGGCGGGCATCGACGCGGGCGATGCTAGCCGCGAATGCCCTCGCTAGCTTGCAGGTGTGACCAACGCCGAGATCGCCGCCGCCCTCGACGAGCTCGGGGTCCTCTACGAGCTCGACGGGGCGGTCAAATACCGGGTGCTCGCCTACAGCACGGCGGCCAAGGCGATCCGCGAAAGCCCGGTCTCGGTCGCCGACCTCGCCGCGGCCGGCCGGGCGACCGAGGTGCCCGGCGTCGGCAAGACTCTGGCCGAGAAGATCGACGCGCTGATCGAGACCGGCGAGATCCCCGCCGCGGTGAAGCTGAAGGCGAAGTTCCCGCCGACTCTGGTCGAAGTGACGCGGGTGCCCGGAGTGGGGGCGAAGACAGCTCGCAAGCTGTTCGAGTCACTCGGCGTCGCCACGCTCGAGGACCTCCAGCAGGCGGCGGAAGGCGAACGGATCCGCGAGCTCAGGGGCCTCGGCCCGAAGGCTGAGGAAAACGTCCTCGCCGGCCTCGAGCGGCTGGGGGATCCGGGTGACGCCTCAGGCCGCGTGCTGCTCTCGATGGTTCGGCCGATCGCCGAGCAGCTGGCCCGCGAGCTGCGCGAGCACGCCGCGGCGGAGCGGGTCGAGGTGGCCGGCTCGGTTCGCCGCTGGGCGGAGACCTGCAAGGACATCGATCTGATCGCCACCGCCGAGGAGCCGACCGCCCTGGCCGAAGCGCTGGTCGCCAGCCCGCTGATCGCCGCCGCCGGCAAACCGGGACCGAACGGTGTGCGGGCCCAGACCCAGAACGGGATCTCGGTCGATCTGCGGATCGTCGCCCCCGAGGCCTTTGGCAACCTGCTGCAGCACTTCACCGGCTCCAAAGCCCACAACGTGCAGCTGCGCGAGGAGGCGGTGGGCCGCGGGCTCTCGGTCTCCGAGCACGGCATCACCGAGGTCGAGACCGGCGAGGTCGAGCTCTGCGCCGGCGAGGCGGCGGTCTACGAGCGCCTCGGCTACGCCTACATCGAGCCCGAGCTGCGCGAGGGACGCGGCGAGCTGAAGGCGGCGCGCGAAGGGAAGCTGCCGGAGCTGGTGACGGTCACCGACATTCGCGGCGACCTGCATTCGCACACGACGCTCTCCGACGGGCGCAACTCCCTCGAGGAGATGGCCGAGGCAGGGCGCGACCGCGGCTATTCCTACATGGCGATCACCGACCACTCCGCCAGCCATGGCTTCGGCGACCACGTCACCACTGAGCGGCTCTGGGAGCGAATCGCGGAGGTCGAGGCCTGGAACAAAGGCAAACGTGGCTTCCGCCTGCTCGCCGGATCCGAGGTCAACATCGGCCTCGACGGCGAGCTCGACTACCCCGACGACGTGGTCGAAGCGCTCGACTGGGTCGTCGCCAGCGTCCACACCTCCTTCGCGATCTCCGAGCAGGAGATGACCGCCCGTGTCCTGGCGGCGATCGAGAACCCCCTGGTCGACTGCATCGGCCACCTCACCGGGCGCTTGATCGGCCGGCGCGAGCCCTACGGCGTCGACGTCGAGGCGATCGCCGAGGCGGCGGCGCGCACCGGCACGATGCTCGAGATCAACGGCAACCCCAACCGCCGCGACCTCTCCGAGCACCATGCCCGCCTCGCCGTCGAAGCAGGTGTGACGATCGTCCTCAACACCGACGCCCATGGGGTCGAGACGCTGGCCAACATGGCCTACGCGGTGGCGACCGCGCGCCGCGCCTGGCTCACGGCCGCCGACGTGGCGAACACGCGAAGTTGGGGGGACTTTAAGAAGCTGCGCAAGCGGTAGGGGGCGTCAGGGGTCGTCTCGCGGGTGCCCACGCACCGCCCTGGCGGCGGTGCGAATCATGTGCCGCTTCGCGGCTTAGAACTACTCTGCGGAGCCGCTTCGCGAGGCACCCGCGAGACGACCCCTGACGCCTGCTGTCGCTATTCCAGGCTGAAGACGACGCGGACGGTGGCGGTGACCGTCGAGGTGCCGGGTTCGACCGGAGGAGCTGGCCCCCGAGGCCCCTTCTTCTCGCCGCGGGGAGCTGCGGTCGTCGGCACTACTTCTCGCCCTTCCTCGATCGTCAGGACCGGGCCGAGGGTCGCGCCAGCGCGGGTGGCCAGTGCGGCCGCCTTGGCCTTCGCCTGATCGAAGGCGGCGAGCAGGGCGTCGTTGTAGGCGGTCTCGGGGTGGCTGGCGAAGAAGCGTGGCCCGCGGGTGCCGGTCGCCCCGGCGGCGATGGCGGCGCTGACCAGCTCTCCCGCCCGCTCGGGCTGATGGAGGACGACGCCGACCCCCTCGGAGGCACGCCAGACGGTCTTGCCGTTGCGGGTCAGCTTGCGCACCGAGATCGACCCGGTGGTCACGTCGCCGGGCCCGACGCCCGGGGTCGCCTTGATCGTCGCGATCACCGCCTGCATGCGGATCGCGACGATGCGCAGCGCCGCGCCCTTCGATCTGCGTTCCTTGCTGACCGAGAAGCCCAGTTCGGCAGCGTCGTTGACCACCTGCTGAACCGCTTCGCCCTTGACCGTGACCGTGCGGTCGATCGCTGCCGCCGTCGCCGGCGAGAGCAGGGAGGCGGCGAGCGCGAGGACGGCGACCGATCCGCGGAGCTTCACCCGAACCACGCTAGCCGTGGCTGCGGACGCGAGCTCAGGCGTGGAGCCGGTCGCTGCGCAGGCCGGGCGTGCGGACGAGCTGGATTGGGCGCAGGGCGGAGTTGGGCACGACGTAGAACTTGACGCCGTCGCGCTGCTCGATGCCGAGCACGGCCGCCTCGCGGCTGTGCCAGGCGAGCGAGACCAGCAGGGCGTAGCCGGCGCCGATCGCCGCGACTCCGGGGAAGAACAGGCCGAGCCCGCCGGCCAGCACGGCCGTCAGGCCGATTGGCCAGAGGCGGGCGAAGGCGATCCGCGCCGGCGTCTCGGGCGGCAGCGAGGTCGCCGTACGGGCGCCGGCTAGCGCGTCGCGAACGCCGTCGGCGGCTCGCGCCGGACGTCCTAGGTAGAGCCCGACCGCAAGCGCGATCAGCCACCAGCCGGCGGCGACGGCGATCGTCGTCGTGTCATCGTCGCGGCTGGTGGCGATAGCCGTGATCGCCGCCAGCGCGGTCGCCTCGGCGCCGGCGAGCAGGACGGTGACTCGCAGCAGGTCGGTGTAGGGCATCGCTAGGCCGCCAGCTCCGCGAGCAGCTCGAGCCAGCCCTCTGCTCCCTCGACGTTCAGGTCCGATTCCTCGGCCAGCTCGGCGGGCGCCTCCGGTGAGAGCACGCCGACGAAGGCGGCGGTCCGCAGTTGCCCCGCGTCGCGCAGCTCGTGCAGGCGGCGTCCGGCGTCGAGGTCGGTGCGATCGTCGCCGGCGTAGATCGCGGCGCTGAGCTCCCGCGGTGCGAGCAGGGCCGCGACCGCCGCGTCCTTGCCGCCTACGCCAACCGGGCGCAGCTCAAGCACCTTGCGGCCCCAGCGAGGTTCCAGCCCAGCCCGCCTGGCGCCCGCCGCGATCTCCTCCGCGCGCGCTTCGGCGCCGCCCTCCTCCTCCGCTTGGCGCCAGTGCAGGGCCTGGATCGGACCCTTGTCCTCGCGGCGCAGGCCGGAGGCCCCCAGCCCCTCGCCCGCCGGCCCGGCAAGGAAATCGGCCGCTTCCCGCTCACGGCCCGTCAAGGCCGGATCCAGACGCACCTCGTCGTCCGCCGGCAACAGCAGCTCGAGCCCGTGGTTGCCGGCATAGGCTAGATCGCCGACGCCGACCAGCTCGCGTGCCTCGCGCGCTCGGCGGCCGGAGATGCAGCCGACCAGCCCATAGCGCTCGCTCAGCGCCGCCAGCAGCTCGCGAGCACGCTGCGGCACTGCCGCCCGCTCGGGTCGCTCGACGATTGGCGCCAGGGTGCCGTCGACGTCGGTGAGGATTGCCGTCCTCGGCGGGTCGGCGCGCAGCGCATCGAGCAAAGGGGAGCGAGCACCGCCGTTCGCTCCTGTCTCTGAGTCGGCAGGCACTGCATCTAGTATCGCGGCGGTGGCCCCGGATCCTGCGTCGCCCTCCCATCGCATCCTCAAGCTGGCCGCGATCGGCACGCTGGCGGGGGCCTTCAGCGGGCTCTTCGGCGTCGGTGGCGGCACGATCATCGTCCCCCTGCTGATTCTCTGGTTCGGCTACGGCGAGCGCCTTGCCACCGGCACCAGCCTGGCGGCGATCGTCCTCATCGGCCTGCTCGGCGCCCTCGCCCAGGGCGGCATCTACGGCAACGTCCACGTCGGCACCGGGCTCTGGCTCTCGATCCCCGCGGTGCTCGGCGTCGTCGCCGGGACGGCGATCCAGCAGCGCATCCCACAGCGCGCCGTCTCGCTGCTCTTCGCGGCGCTGCTCGTCGGGATCGCGATCGAGCTGATCGTGCGATGAACGAGCTCCTCGCCATCCTGATCGCCGCCGCTGGCGGCCTTGCCGGCGGCCTGGTGGGCGTCGGCGGGGGCGTGCTCTTCGTCCCTGCGCTGACGATCTTCCTCGGCCTCTCGCAGGTCGAGGGCGAGTCGACCTCGCTGCTGATGATCGTCATCGTCGCCCTGGTCGGCACGATCCGGCAGAACGCCTACGGCAACGTCAGGCTGCGCGAGGCGCTGGTTATCGGCGTCCTCTCGCCGCTCGGCGTGCTGGCGGGCGTCGTCGTCGCCAACGAGGTCTCCCAGCGAACGCTGGAACTCTCCTTCGCCGGCCTGGCGCTCTTCATGGCCTTCAGCCTCGTGCGGCGGGCCCTCTCGAGCCCGGCATAGTCAGGGCGCCGCGCCGGCCCATCGGTAGTCTCAAAGCGTGAGCTCACTCAGCTGGGAAGGGGACGTGCCGCAGCTCCGCAGCCCGATCCTCGTCTGCTCGTTTCGCGGCTGGAACGACGCCGCTGCAGCCGCCTCGACAGCGCTTGGCGCGGTCGGCGAGGCGTTCGACTCGGAGCTGATCGCCGAGGTCGATGCCGAGGAGTACTTCGACTTCCAGGCCACCCGCCCGACGATCGTCCTCAGCGAGGGCCAGGCGCGGCGCATCGACTGGCCGCAGAACAACCTGATCGCGGTGCGGGTGCCGGCTGCCGACCGCGACCTGGTCCTGCTCGACGGCACCGAGCCGAACCTGCGCTGGCGAACCTTCTCCGAGACGATCGCCACCGCCGCCGACGCGCTCGGCGTCGAGATGGTGATCACGCTTGGGGCGCTGATCGCCGAGGTCTCCCACTCCCTGCCGGTGCCGATCACCGGCCTTGCCTCCGACGAGAAATTGGTCGAGGAGCTCGACCTGCAGCGCTCCAACTACGAGGGTCCCACCGGGATCGTCGGCGTCGTCCACGACTGCTGCCGGCAGGTGGGGATGACGTCCGCCTCACTCTGGGCCGCGGTTCCCCACTACATCGCCGCGGTGCCCAACCCGAAGGCCGCGCTGGCCCTGCTGCGCCGGCTCGAGGGCCTGACCGGCATCGCCGTCGACGCCACCGATCTCGAAGAGGAAGCGACCAACTACGAAGACCAGATCAACCGGGCGATCGCCGCCAACCCGGAGATCGAGGAGCTCGTCGAAAAGATCGAGTCCGAGCAGGAAGACCAGCTTCAAAGTCCCGAGGACATCCCATCTGCGGACACGATCGCGAGGGACTTCCAGCAATTCTTGCGGCAGCAGGGAAGGGAGTAGACGCGGGCGATACCCCCTAGCTCTCAGCCGCCGGGCAGATCAGCCGGTAGTCGCACCAGCCGCAGGTGACAGGCGAGGGCCGCGGCTCGAAGTCCTGGCCGAGGATGCCCTCGCCGACCTCGAGCACGGTGCGCTCGACCCGCTCCGCGTCGTCGGGCTTGGACGGCGCTGCGACCTTCTCCGCGTCGAGCACGTAGTAGTAGCTGCCGCTGCTTGCCTCCAGGTTCCACGCCTCGCGGGCGGCGAGCCGGTAGAGGGCGAGCTGCAGGTCGCTCTCCAGCTGCTCCTCGCTCTTGCGCTCGCCCGTCTTGTAGTCGATCAGCTCGTGGCTGCCGTCGGGCAGCCGGTCGACGCGGTCGACGCGCCCGCGCACGTGGTGGGCGCCGATGCGGATGTCGAACTTCTTCTCCAGCCAAACCGGCTCGCCCTCGGCTTCGCGCTCGCGCTCCCAGTAGAGCCGCATCGCCTCGCGGGCCCGATCGCGGAACTGCAGCTCGTCGTCGCTGGAGCCGAAGCCGGTGCGGCGCCAACCGGCCTCGAAAAGGTCCATCAGGCGCTCTAGGCCATCGTCGTCGACACCCTCGCTGGCGTCCTTGTGAAAGCGCTCCAGCACGTTGTGGATGAGGATCCCGAAGCGCTGGTTGATCGTCGGCTCCTGAGGGATGCCGAAGACCCGGCCGAACTTGTACTTCAGCGGGCAGGTGAGGTAGAGGTCGAGGTCGGAAGCGGAGAGGCTGAGGGCGCCGTCGCCGCGACGGGGGAGGAAGGCTTGCAGCGAAGGCTCGTGGCGGGAGGCGATCAGCCGCTGCCGGCCGTCGCGCTCGCGCTCGGAGTCGAGCAGGTAGGCGTCGAGCGGCGAGGCATCGAGCTCGGCCTGCTGCTCGGCCGTGGCGACCTGGCGCAGGAGGCCGTTGAGCGCATCGATCGCCTCCGCCGTTGCCTCCTCGCCTGGGCGCTGCGCCAGCGCTGCCAGCTTGAGCAGCTCGAGGTGGCGAGCGATCGCCCGGTTGACGTCGACGACGGTGTCGAGTCGCGGCTCGGAGAGCTCGCGCCCCGCTTTCCAGGAGGCCTCGAGGACCTCCTCGCGCAGCTTGCGGTAGATCGCGTGCAGTCCCTCGGCCGGCCCGAAGAGCTCCTCCTCGTGCACCTCCTCCTCGCTGCCATCTGCATCGCGGGCGACGCGGGAAAGAATCAGGGTCGAGCAGGCCTGCACGTCTCCGGGATCTCCGTCGAGCACGAAGACATGGTCGAAATCCATTCCCCGTGCCGTCGCGGGGGCCAGGCCCTGGATCGCTCCGGGGGAAACCGGCTCCTCGCCCCCGGCAGGCTCGACGCCCGCCTCGGCGACGGCGCTGAGGTAGCGGACGAAGTCGCGGGTCGAGGCGTGCGGCTCGCGCCGAGCCCAGGTCGCGGCCAGCTCGGCGAGCTGCGAGAGACCCAGCAGGCGCTCGGCCACCTCCGGCTCGGCGGCGAAGAGGCGCTGGCGGCGCAGGCCGATCCGCTCGATCAGTCGCCGCACGAAGACGTCGGCCCGGCGTTCCTCCATCGCCGCCGACGCTTCCCCGTAGAGCTTCAGGAACGAGTGGATGCGCTCCCTGCCCTCGGGTGGGATCTGCGGGCTTTCCAGTGCGGCCTCGCAGCCGGAGACCATGTCGAGCTTGCGCCGCCGGGCGATCGTCGTCAGTCGCGCCAGGTCGGCCGAGCGCAGCTCGACCGGTGGCCGGGTGAGCGCTCGGGCTGCTGCGGCCGAGTCTTCGGGATCGGCAAGGACGCGCAGCCAGGCGATCGCGTCGCGGACCTCGGGGCGCTGGAAGAGGGCCGCCGGGTCGGCGAGGTGGAACGGGACCCCGCGCTCCTCCATCGCAGCGGAAACCGGCCCCTGGGCAGCCGGATCGAGCAGCACGCAGATCGTCTCGGGCGGAGCGCCACCGGCGAGCAGCCGCTCGGCTTCACGCGCCACCGCCTGCGCCTGCGCCCGCTCGTTCGTGCTGCGCCACCGCCGAACCTCTGGCCGGCGAAAGACGTCCTCCAGCTCGATCACTTCCGTGGACGACCGCTCCTCCCGCAGGTGGCGTGGGGGGAGGGGGGCCGAGAACGGACGCTTGCGCCCGCCCGCAGGCCCCCCTCCCCCTGCGGCAGGACCCGCGGCCGAGCGGCCGGCGTCGACAACGGTTTCGGCGTAGACGTGGTTCGCATTCCCTTCGGAAAGCTTGTGCAGGATCGCTCTTTGGGCCGCGGTCGTCTCCTCGTGCTCGTCGACCATCACGTGGACGAAGCGAGCGGCAATCTCGGCGGCGATCTCGGGTTGCTCGTGGAGGAGCTTGTTGAACAGCAGGAAGACGTCGGCTCGGTCGAGGTTGCCCGAGGCGGCCAGCATGCGGTCATGGGCGGCGCAGAACTCGGCGAGCTCGGGCTCGGGCGGCTCGGAACCCTCCTTCAGCTCGTCGACCTGCTCGAGCAGGTTGGCGAGCAGGCCGGCGGGGTTACCGCGGATCTCGTGGTTGCGCAGGGGAAGCTCGTCGATGCGGTCGAGCAGCATCGCCAGGCGCTCCGCCGGTCCCAGCACGTCGAAGAAGGGGTCGAGCCCGGCGGCGACCGAGTGCTCGCGGAGCAGGCGCTCGCAGATCGTCGCCCAGGTGCCGATCCAGAGCTCCTCATAGGCGCCGCGGAGCTGGCTTTCGACACGCTGCCGTAGCCGGCGCGCGGTGGTCGGCCGGGAGCTGAGCAGGAGGACGCGCTCTACGCTCAGGCCCTTACCGACGAGCCGCGCAAAACGCCGTGCCAAGGCCTCGGTCTTGCCGGTGCCGCCCGCCCCCACCAGGAGCAGCGGGCCGTCGCCGTGCTGGACCGCGCGTTCCTGTGCTTCGGCGAGGGCGAGCATGTTCCAACGCTAGCGAGTGCGCGCCCTCCATAGGATGGCCTCCTGATCGTGGAACGAGCAAGCGTGCATATCCCGGTGTTTCGTGCAGTGGGCGAAGCGGAGACTTGAGCTTGGACGTTGTCTCCGCCGACTGGCTGGATGTTTGCCGGCGCGCCGTGGCGGCGCAGCGGGCGCTCTTCGACGAGGTGCAGGGGGTCGAGGCGCGCACCGTCTACGAGGGTGTCGGCGAGGGCGGCGACCGGACGCTGGCGATCGACCGCCGCTGCGAGGACATCGTCTTCGCCGAGCTCGAGGCGCTGGCGGCGCAGGGGGCCTCTTTCGTCGCGGTCTCCGAGGAGCGGGGCGAGGTCGAGTTCGGCGAGGGAGGGACGGCCCGAGTCGTGATCGATCCGATCGACGGCTCGCTCAACGCCCGCCGCACGCTTCCCTCGCACAGCCTCAGCATCGCCGTCGCCTCCGGCGACTCGATGGCCGCGGTCGAGTTCGGCTACGTCTACGACTTCGGCGCCGGCGAGGAGTTCACCGCACGGCGCGGCGCCGGCGCAAGGCTCGACGGCAAGCCGATCGCGGTCGGCGCCGATGGCGAGGAGCTGGAGCTGCTCGGTATGGAGGCCGCCGAGCCGGAGCGAGCGATTCCGGCGCTCACCGAGCTCGCCGGACGGGTCTACCGCCTGCGCGTCGTTGGCTCGATCGCGATCACGGCCGCCTACGTGGCTGCCGGCCGTTTCGACGCGATGATCGGCCTGCGCCCCTGTCGCTCGGTCGACGCCGCCGCCGCCCAGCTGATCGTTCGCGAGGCCGGCGGCGAGGTGGCCTTCGGCGACCTGAGCCTCGAGCAGGCCATGCTCGGGCTCGATGTCCGCTACCCGGTCGCCGCGGCCGCTGGCGAGCGCGGCCTGGCGATTGTCCGGGCCGCGCAGTAACCGCAGGGCGCTTCCCGTTTAGAACAGGTGTTCGCCAGGAACGTATGTTCGTTACACTCGCGAACGCCCAAAGGCAGGAAACGCATACCGAAGGGATTTCATCTCAATGGCAACGCAGAGAAAAGCAAGCGCAACGCAGAAAAAAGCAAGCAAAAACGGCACGAAACCCAGCGCTGCCGAGAAGAACCAGGCGCTCGCGGTCGCCGAGAGCGCCGTCGACCTCCCGGTCGGCGCGGTGCTCACCGTCACCGACCGCCTCTCCGAGCTGGTCGAGCCTTTCACCGGCCGCACCGCCGCCGAGAAACAGCTCAAGTCCTACCGCACCCAGCTGCGCCGCCAGGTCAAGCGCACCGAGCGCCGTGGCGCCACCGCCCGCCGCCGGGCCACCAGCGAGGCCCGCAAGACCCGCAACCGCGTCGAGCGCGAGGCGCGCAAGCGCCAGCGTACGGTCGAGACGACCCTGAAGCGCAACCGCAACGAGCTCGAGCAGCGAGTGCGCAAAGCCGTCGACCTTCTCCCCGTCTGAGGCTGCTCGACCGGCGCATATCGGCGTCCTCGGTCGCTTGCGTGCGGAGCACGCGGCGCTTCCTGCGTCCTTGATCTGCTTGGTCGAGCAGCCTCAGACGCCGCGTACTCGGACCGGCAGGGAGCCGGCTGGCTCGAAGGGCCAGCCGGCTTGCGCCGGGACGAATGCCCGGAACTGGAAGCGTATGCCGCGGCTGTCGTCGTCGGCGAAGCGGTACGGGTAGCGGAAGCGGCCGCGCGAATTCGTGCGGACGGTGCGGAACTCGCTCCAGGTGCCGTTGGGCAGGCGGAACTGGAGCTCGACCGTCTTGCCCTCGGCGGGCATGGCTTCGCCACGCACCCTGCCGGAGAAGATCAGCGGTCGGCCGCCGATCCGGGCCACCGGCGCCGAGGCACGCAGGTGTACGCCGCTGTGCACGGAGATCCTCAACTCGCGGCTGGTCGCACCGCTCTGGGTGGCCGTCGGCGCCGTCGCGGCGACGATCTGCCGGCTTGGCCCTGGGGCGAGCCGCAGGCGGAAGCCTCCATCGGCGCCCGTCCTCACCGTGGTCAGGCGCTGCCCACCGCTCGCGCCGGCCTCGAAGCGCTCGACCACTTGGACCGGTGCTCCCGCCAACGGCGCACGGCGACCGGCGAGCAGACGTCCTTCGAATGACGTTGCATCGCCAAAGGGGACAGTGGGGCGCTCGACAGCCACGACCAGCCTGGTTGGGACCTTGAGCGGGCTGCTGAGGCGCATCGGCGCGCCGCTGCTGCGCACCGAGGTTGTCGCCGAGTTGCCCGCGAGGTCATAGGCAGTCGCCCGGAACTCATACTTGCCGGGCGACTGGGCGTCGGAGGCCCAACGCGCGCTCAGCACCCCGTCCGAGATCCGCGTGGCCAGCTGCGCGAAGCGCTCGCCTGAACCGAGGCGACGTACTTCGATCACGCCCCGCGCAGGATCGAGTCCCGACAGCTCGTCGGTGGCCAGCGTCACGATCCTCTCGGGATCGTGGGGATCCTGCGCGCCGCTGAAGGCGAGAACCGGCGGCTCGCGGTCGATCTTCACCAGAGCGGTTCCGGGTGGATTGCCGCCCCAACCGTCATCGACGCCTGGATCGGCGACGTTGCCGGCCGCATCGCGGGCGTAGTAAGCGATGTGGTGGACGCCGGAGGCAATCACGGTCGAGTAGACCGTGTCGCCACTTGCGATCGCCGGTGCGCCGCCGTCAACGCGGATCGCCGTGTAAGGGGCAGGGCCGGTGCCGCTCGCCTGCATTCCCGATGCCCTATCCGTGGCAGTCGCCGTCAGCGTCAGCGGCTTTCTCGACCAGCCATCGGGCACGCCGTAGAGCCGCGTCAGGGGATCCGCCTTGTCGACCCGCAGCAGTACCCGTCCAGGTTCCTCAGAGCGCATTCCGGAGTTCGAGACGGCAACGGCACTGAGGTGGTTGATGCCGTCGGGCAAGGTGGCGATCGTCAGCGCGTTCCCGGCGATGCCGGCGCGCAGATCTGTCTCGGCCTCGGTGCAGAGCAGGAGACCCGCGCAGGGCATCGCCCCCGGCGTGGCGTCTATTGAGACCGCGTAGCCCCGGATGCCGGCAAGCGGTTGCGGTCCTGCCGGATGGCCGAGGCTCACCATCAGCGGGAAAGAGGTGCGTCCAAGCCACTCGCCAAGCGACTGCGGTTCGACCTTTCCTGGAGCGGTGCTGTCAAAACGCAGCTGAACCGGGACGGGGACGCCCTTCCCGCCGAGCTCGTTTTCGAGCCAGATCTCGAGCGTGTAGACGCCGGGGATGGGGGGGACCGGCAACGCCTCGATCGCAGTCGCCGGCCAGCCCAGCGCGATCTCCTCGCTGACCGGTTGGCCGCTCGGTGGGCCGAGCAGCCGGTAGTGGACCGTCGCCACGCCGGGCGGGTTGCTCCAGCGCACGGTGAAGAAGCTTTCGGCATGCCAGCTCTGCTCGCCGCCCTCGACGCTTGGCTCGAGTGGCTGGAAGGCGGCATTCGCTGGCGCCGTGACCCCCAGGGCCATCGCGACGACGAGCGCTGCCAGTCGCGCTTTCACGGCCCGAACTCCCCGGCCGGCGAGCCGGTCGGCGTGCTCGAGGTGCCTTCGGCTTCGGATTGCGGGGCAGGCGCCGGAGGCGGCGGCGCCTCGTATTCGACGGTTTCGACGGCCGGAACGGCTTCGGCCGTCGGCACCTCCTCCACCGTGGTCGGCGCCCGTCGACGTCTCGGCGCTCGCTCGGCCGTGTTCGTCTTTTGTCCGGATAGGCCTGACAAACGACGAACGCGATTCGAGGGGGCCGCACCGTTCCGGTGGGTTGCAGGAGGCTGGACCGGTCTCTCGATCGAAAGGCCAGGGTCGGGGCTGGGCTCGAGCGGCACCGGCAAGTGGCCCGTCGTCAGGCCGGCGCCGCCGACGACCGCAACGCAGCCGGCGGCCAGCTTGGCGCCGCTGGCCCCCGGTAGGCGCGAGCCGAGGCCACTCAGCAGCTCCCACGCCCGGTCGAGCAACGATCGCCAGAGCGGCAGGAGCGGGACCAGCGCAGCGGCGCTGCGCGGCACCGCCCTGAAGGTACGCATCGTCGCGCGACAGTGAGCGCAGGCGCGCAGGTGCTCGCGCACCACGCGCGCCTCCGTCGCACTTGCTTCGCCATCGCAGAAGGCCGAGAGCAGTGGCTGCAGCTCCCGGCAGCGAGTGCCATCCTCGCTGTTGGAGATCAGGTCGCGGTACCGCTGGCGCCCCTCGGAGAGAACCCGATTGACCTTCGTCGGGCTGAAGCCAGTGGTCTCGCCGATCTCGGCGTAGGAGTAGCCCTCGGCGAGCAGCGATAGCGCCCGCAGCTCGGCCGGCTTCAGCGCCCGCAGGGCCTCGCGGCTGCGGGCGATTGCCTCACGCCGCTGCACCTGCTCATCGGGTCCGTCGGTGGGGGCGGGGATCTGGGCAACGGGGTCAGGGTCCTCGCCCTCGCGCGCTCTCGGCGGGCGAGGGCCGAGCAGCCTTTCGCGACTATCGCGCACCGCCAGCGCCTCGTGCTTGGTCACGGTTTGGGTCCAGCGGATCAGTTCGCGCAGGTCTGTGGTCGGCGCTTTGGTGAGGAGGATCTCCAGCGCCCGCTGATAGGCGTCCTCGGCGTCATCGGCGCCGAGCGAGTAGCGGCGTGCCGTGCGTCTCAGCGCTGCTTCATGGCGGGCGACGATTTCCACGGCGGCCCGCTTGCGCGCCGCGTCGTCAGTGGGCCCCCCGCGGTCAGCGGAGCGCCCGCGATCGCCTTGGCGAAATCGCGACTCTGCCGCTGGCATCGTCGAATGTCTTCGCCGGATCACTGCGCTGATCTCCTCCGCACCGGTTCAGATCCCCATTCCAAACATGCCAAGCGAATCGCGCAGGCTTGGCGACCTCTCCCCCCTTCTGGACGCTTAGTTGGTCAGCTGAGCCGCAATTTGCGTGAATCCCAGCGGCGAGGCGGGTGGCTCGGGAGGCCGATAGCATCAGGGTCGTGAGCACCTGCGTGGTCACCGGCGGTGCCGGCTTCCTCGGTTCCCACCTTTGCGAGCACTTGCTCGGCAAGGGCGACCGGGTGATCTGCATCGACAACCTCGAGACTGGCTCGCTGCAGAACATCGAGCACATTCGCGACCCGGCCTTCGAGTTCCGCCACATCGACATCATCGAGTACGTCGACATCCCCGAGGACGTCGACTTCGTCTACCACCTCGCCTCGCCGGCCAGCCCGATCGACTACCTGCGGCTGCCCCTGCACACGCTCAAGGTCGGTTCGCATGGAACCCATCACATGCTGGGCCTCGCCAAGTTCAAGCGGGCTCGCTTCCTGCTGGCGTCGACCAGCGAGGTCTACGGCGACCCGCAGGTCCATCCGCAGACCGAGGACTACTGGGGGCACGTCAACCCGATCGGCCCGCGCGGCGTCTACGACGAGGCGAAGCGCTACGCCGAGGCGATGACGATGGCCTATCACCGCCAGCAGGGCGTCGACACCTCGATCGTGCGCATCTTCAACACCTACGGCCCCCGGATGCGTGCCCACGACGGGCGGGCGATCCCGACCTTCCTGCGGCAGGCGCTCGAGGACCGGCCGCTGACCGTCTTCGGCGACGGCGAGCAGACGCGCAGCTTCTGTTACGTGGACGACCTGATCCGTGGCATCGTCGCGCTCGCCGAGTCCGGTGTCCACTCGCCGGTCAACATCGGCAACCCCAACGAGTTCACCCTGCTGGAGCTGGCCAAGACCGTGATCGAGGTGACCGAGTCGCGCTCTGAGATCATCTTCGAGCCGCTGCCGGTCGATGACCCGCAGCAGCGGCGGCCGGACATCGGCCGGGCCCGCGACCTGCTCGGCTGGCAGCCCGGCGTCGAGCTGCCCGAGGGACTGCGCAAGACGATCGAGCAGGCGGGAGTCGAGCGCCTAGCCGGTGCCTCCGACTAGTAGCCAGGCGCTCGGATTCCCCGCTCTCTCTCCCTCCAGCTAGGCGGCAATCGGCGCGCTGTCGCCAGGTATCGCATCGGGTGCCTCCGAATCGGCGCTGTAAAAGGCAAGTGAGGTTGGCACCCTGGAGAGCTCGCCACGCAGCTTGGTCAGGGTGCGCTTCGCTGCGGTCTCCCTCGGCCAACCGTAGCGCTCGATCAGCGCCACCGAGCCGCGCTTGTCCGCAGCGCCGACCGTCGATTCGGTCAGGGCGCTGGCCAGCGCGGTCATCCCCCGGCAGACCTCCTCCTCGCTCCAGCTCACCGTGCCCTCGGCATCGATTTCGACGAAGCCGTTCTCGACGAGGAAGCTGAGTTCCACGTAGGCGGAGCCGCAGTCGCCGTAATGCCAGGGACCACGTCGCATGTAGTGCAGCATCTCGGCCATGTGGGTGGCGCACATCTCGCGCCGATCGGTGCCGGCGATCGTCAACCAGGGCTCGGAGATCGTCAAGAGGAAGCCGTAGACGTTGGCGATCGCCTCCTGCAGCATCATGAACGGCTCGACGCCGAGCGTCTCCATCCAGCCATAGTCGGTCGTCTCGACGATCAGGTTGTGACCGTGGTCGTGACCGCGGATCCAGGGCATCAGAGTCGCCTCGATGTCGACCTCGCCGGCACGCCGCGGGCCGTCGAGCAGCGCTTCGGCGAGCGGCACGGTGATCAGCCTGTAGCGGGCGAGGTGCACGTTGTGCAGGTAGAGGGTGCGCTGTTCACGCAGCGGCAGGTCGTCGACGCCTTCGTCCTCGGGAAGGAAGTAGGCGAAGTGCTTGGGATGGCCGGCCGCCTCGCCGGCCGAGGCGATCAGATCGGTGACGTTGAACGGCAAGGCGAAATCGAGCTTCAGGCTGGGCGTGTCGAGGTCGCTGCGCAGCTCGTCGAGCGCGTCCTCGAGCGCCTCGTCGAGGCTGTCGAGCTTCGCCTGGGCGCTCTCGTCGCGCGCTGCGGCGATGAAGGAGTGCAGCGGCTCGCGCGTCTTCGGCCGCCAGGTGCAGAGCGGTCCGCAGACGATCTCCAGCGCCGGCGAGGAGCCGTGCGCAGCGATCTTCAGGGTCGTCTCCTTGTGGCCGGCGCCGCCGGCCAGGGCCTTGGCGCGCATGCGGATCAAGGCGGCGCTCTCCTCGTCGACCAGATCGGCCAGCTCGCGCAGGCCTTCCGCCATCTCGCCGCGCAGGGCCGAGGCGCCGCGCTCGGAGACCGGGTCGCCATTCGATGTCTGCAGGCTGCGCATCGCGTCGCTCTGGGCGGCAAGCTTGAGCAGCAGCGGCATCGTCTCGTCGCGATTGGTCGGCGGCTCCGCCTCGAGCCGTATGTGACCGACCCCGTGCTGGTCGTCGAGTGGCCAGAACGGCGACAGCAGTTGCGGGGACTTGCGACCGGCTAGCTCCGACATATCTCCCTTTCCCCTCAGCATGGCTCGGCGCCATGCGCGCTTGAGTCCACCCCGCCCGCGAGTGCTGAACGGGTACGGGCGAAGCTACAGAAGGAAACTCTAGATTGCAACCTGAAATCTTGAGTAATTGAGCCGCGACGCACGACATCTCGAGGAGGAACGGGGGAACGGCTCGCCCCCATATCCTTCCTGCCATGGCTACCGAAGAGACCCACCGCACCATCGCCCCCGTGGTGGGGCCCGACGACGAGCGCGTCTTCACCGACTCAGGCATCGAGATCGAGGGCGTCTACGACGCCGATGACGTGGCGCCCGACCTCGAGCAGCGGCTCGGCGAGCCCGGCCAGCCGCCCTTTACCCGCGGGATCCACGAGGGCATGTACCGCGACCGGCTCTGGACGATGCGCCAGTACGCCGGCTTCGCCACGCCCGAGGACACCAACGAGCGCTACCGCTACCTGATCGAGCACGGCTCGACCGGGCTCTCGATGGCCTTCGACCTGCCCACCCAACTGGGCCGCGACTCAGACGACCCGCTCTGCCGCGGCGAGGTCGGCCGCACCGGGGTGCCGATCGACACGATCGAGGACATGCGGATCTGCTTTGACCAGATCCCCCTCGACGGCGTCTCCACCTCGATGACGATCAACGCTCCCGCTGCGATCCTGCTGCTGCTCTACGAGCTGGTCGGCGAGGAGCAGGGAGTGGCCTCCGAGAAGCTGCGCGGCACGGTCCAGAACGACGTGCTCAAGGAGTACATGGCGCGCGGCAACTACATCTACCCGCCGGAGCCGACGATGCGCCTGACC
This sequence comes from Solirubrobacterales bacterium, assembly GCA_035605155.1. Lineage (GTDB taxonomy): Bacteria > Actinomycetota > Thermoleophilia > Solirubrobacterales > 70-9 > VRUE01. Next base: position 23,453 of record DATNHC010000139.1, on the reverse strand, counting down.
ACCGACATCTTCGAGTACTGCCGCGAGAACGTGCCCAAGTGGAACACGATCTCGATCTCCGGCTACCACATCCGCGAGAAGGGCTGCTCGGCCGTGCAGGAGGTCGCCTTCACGCTCTCCAACGCGATCGCCTACGTCGAGGCGGCGCTCGAGCGCGGCCTCAAGATCGACGAGTTCGCCCCGCGGCTGGCCTTCTTCTTCAACGGCCACAACAACGTCTTCCAGGAGATCGCCAAGTTCCGCGCCGTGCGGCGCATGTGGGCGAAGATCGTCGGCGAGCGCTTTGGGGCGCAGGACCCCAACTCGATGAAGATCCGCTTTCACACCCAGACCGGTGGGGTGACCCTGCAGGCCCAGCAGCCCGAGGTCAACATCATCCGCGTCGCCCTGCAGGGCTTCGCCGCGGTCTGCGGCGGCACCCAGAGCCTGCACACCAACGGCTTCGACGAGGCCCTGGCGCTGCCCACCGAGCGCTCGGCGCGGATCGCCCTGCGCACCCAGCAGGTGCTCGCCCACGAGTCCGGGGCGGCCGACACCGTCGATCCCTTCGCCGGCTCCTACTTCGTCGAGTCGCTCACCGACGAGGTCGAAGCCCGCGCCTGGGAGCTGATGGAGAAGGTCGAAGAGCTGGGCGGCTCGGTCGAGGCGCTGGAGTTCATGCAGCGCGAGATCGAGGAGTCCGCGCACAGCTACCACGAGCGCTACCGCAGCGGCCAGGACATCGTCGTCGGCGTCAACAAGTACGTCACCGACCAGATCGACGACGTCGACATCCTGCGCGTCGACCCCGAGGCCGAGCAGCGCCAGCTCGCTCGACTGAAGGGCTTCAAGGAGCGTCGCGACCAGGCCGGCGTCGAGGAGAAGCTCGAGGCGCTGCGCGATGTCGCCCGGGGCGATGGCAACCTGCTGCACCCGATCCGCGCCGCGCTCGCCGCCGACGCCTCGATCGGCGAGGTCTGCGGCGCGATGCGCGACGTCTTCGGCGAGTACAAGGGCGGCGCCTTCTTCTAAGCGCTCGCCCGCGGTCCGCCGCCGCGAGCCATACCGCTCAAGATCACTGAAGCGAGAGTTGATCCACCTCTGGTGTGGTCAACTCTCGCTTCGCTTGCGGAGCAGGGCAGCAGCCCGCCTCAGAGCTTGGATGACCTTGGAGGCTTCGTACTTGACCTCATAGTGGGTGAAACGGAGTGGCGTCATTCCCGCGAGCAGGTGGGCACGGTCACGGCGCGCATCTCGGGCCTGGGCTGACGGCGTTCGGTGATAGCGCAGGCCATCGGTCTCCACCACCAGCCCCAGGCCGGGAAAGAAGAAGTCGACCTGAAAGCCGTTGACGACCTGTTTGGTAATCGGGGGAGGGAGGCCGGCTCCCGCCGCGATCGGCCGAAAGAGAATCTCCAGGTCGGAATCGGATAGGCGGAACGTGCGCGCATCGAGGATCGTGCGGAGCGGACGAACCCCGGGCTCTCGCTCGTAGTCCTCGAGCGCCGACCGCAGCGCCTCGGGATCGACCAGGTCCAGCTTGTCCGCCTCGTTCACCGCTCGCTCGGTGGCCATCGGATTGAGTTCGGTCGCGACGTCGATCAGGGTCCGCACGATTCCGGTCACAGGGATTCCGTCGCGGCAGGAGACGTCGGCCTCGCGAAGGCTATGACGGGCGCGCACACGAATCCCCGGTCGGCGCAGCCTCGTGCGCCGGCGGACGCTCACGTCGATCTGGCCCCTGCCCTCATTCGCGATCTTCGACAGTGCGGCAGCGCTCCGATGGCTCAGCACGGCCCCATCACCGCATGCGAGCACCGCTGCCATCCAGCGCCGCTCCCGTGTGAGCCTCGGCCAGCCCACGGCATAGACGCCGCGCATCACCAGATGCAGCCGTCCCCTCGCCACTCGGTGCTCTATCTCCCGCGCGTTGAACCCCAGCGCCAGCAGTTGCCGCCGCGCCACAACCCCATGCTGCCTCCCTGCCAGTTCCCAGGCCTCTCTACTCCGCTTGTAGTCGCGCCCTTCCGACATTGACCACACCTGAAGTGGGTCAATGTCGGAAGGGCGCTCTTTCTCCCCCTGAATGGACTCATTCAGCCGTTCAAGGGGGGGAGGAACCGCTGCTCGCTGGTTGAAGCGGCCTCCATGATCGAGGTCGCGCGGACGCTGATGAAGTCCGAGCCGGAGCTGGCCGAGCTGGTCGCCAGCGTCGAAGGGGTCGAGGTGACGATGGCCGAGAAAGGCTTCGGCACCCGGGTCGAGCTGCGCGCCGGGGCGGGCTCCGGCCTCGCCGAGTCGGATCTGGAGCGAATCCTGGACGGGCTCGCCGAGCCCCAGAAGCAGCCCTTCGGCAGTACTTGAACCCCAAGGAGAGGAACGAGTGAAGCAGCTCGAGAGGCACCTGACCGTGGCTAACGTGCTGTCCCTCGTAGCCTTGTTCATGGCGTTCGGCGGCGCCGCCTATGCGGCAAAGACGATGCTGCCGAAGAAATCGGTGAAGACCGCGCATCTAGCCAATGGCTCGGTGACGAACCTGAAGCTGCACAACGGGGCGGTCACCAATCTGAAGCTGCGCAACGGCGCCGTGACCGGCGTCAAGATCGCCCCGGCCACGATCGGCTCCGGCAACCTGGCGAACGGCTCGGTCCGCTCCGGCCAGCTCGGCGGCGGCGTGGTCACCGAGGGCAAGCTGAAGAACGCTGCGGTGACAGAGGATAAGCTCGCCGCCAGCTCGGTGGCGACCGGCAAGCTGCAGGACGGGGCGGTGACCGGCGCCAAGTTCTCCCCGGGTCTCCTCACCCAGCTGGTCAAGAACGTCTCCTACGTCACGAAAGCAAGCGGGATCATCCCGATCGACTACGAGAAAATCACAGCTGACTGCCCTTCGGGCAAGCAGGCGATCGCTGGCGGAGCAAGGCTGGTTGGCGAAACCAAAAAAGTCGCCCTAGTCGAATCGGGCCCGGCCGTAGACGGCGCTGGCAAGCGGACCGGCTGGACGGCGGCGGCCACGGAGTTCGCCGAGGAGGCGGCGGACTGGACGCTGGAGGTCACCGCGGTCTGCGCCGAACTCTAAGCGCAGCAGTCAATTGCCGCTGGAAGGGCCCGCTCCGGCGGGCCCTTCGTCTTTCGGGGCGCCTCGCTCCCGCCTTTCCTGGCGCAGGACTTCCCGGGCGGCGTAGAGCGCAGGCAGGGCGGCATTGTCCTTGGGTCTTCCGAGCTCCTCCTTCGAGGCAATCACCTCGTCGATCGTGATCACCCGGATGGAGAGCTCGCCTAGCGCCAGCTCGACCGTGGCGACATCCTCGAATCCGCCGATTGCCGCCGCGAGGGGGACGACGTCGAGCGGACCTGCCTCCGTCTCGAACCGCTGCGTCTGCCAGCCGAGAAAGTCAGTTCCCTCCAGCTCCAGGGGCGCGGCATCGCCGGCCCGGCGGGCACCCAGCTCGTTGAGTGCGGCGGCAAGCCGGTCTGCATTGACGAGCTCACGCCGCGGCATCACGTCGAGGTCCAGAGTCGCCGTGGGGCTGCCCTGTAGCCAGGCCGCAACTGCCCCGATCACGCAGAAGTCGACCTTATGGTGGACGAGGACGCGGAGCAGTCGCTCAGGGTCGAGCTCAGTCACATCTGCCTCGTGGCGAGCCCGCGCAGGCGGGCGTAGCGGCGCAACGCCCGCAGCCGCTCCTCCGGGGTGAGGCTGCCGAGCAGCTTCGCCAGCTCCAGGTCCTCGGGGTCCGGCACGGGTTCGGCGTCGAGCCGTAGCTTGCTGCCGCAGGCGGCAGCCAGTCGTTGCAAGGTCTCCCAGGAGGGGGTTGCCGCGCCGCCCTCGTAGCGTGCGATTGCCGGTTGCGAGGTCTTCGCCCGGCGAGCGAGAGCGCGCTGGGAAAGGCCGGAGGCCTGGCGCATCTGGCGCAAGAGTGAGTTGGGGGGGTTCGGCATGCTGATACCTTATCAGGTATCGAACGAGAGCAGAGCGAGATAAATAGACTCCCGCGCTCGATGCGGGAGAGGAATCCGATCACCCACGAGGAGAAGCTCGCCTACCTGCGGGAGCTGCGCGAGGCGGCGATCCACTCGGCCTCCGAAGAGGCAGTCGAGAAGCAGCACGCGAAGGGCAAGATGACCGCCCGCGAGCGGGTCGAGAAGCTGCTCGACCCGGGCTCCTTCGAGGAGCTCGACACCTTCGTCCGCCACCGCACATACGACTTCGAGATGCAGAAGAAACGGCCCTGGGGCGACGCGGTGGTGACCGGCCACGGCACGATCGAGGGCCGCACGGTCTTCGTCTTCTCGCAGGACTTCACCGTCTTCGGCGGCAGCCTCGGCGAGGTGATGGCGGAGAAGATGTGCAAGGTGATGGACCTTGCCGCCCAGGTGGGGGCGCCGGTGATCGGCATCAACGACTCCGGTGGGGCCCGGATCCAGGAGGGCGTCGTCTCGCTCGGCGCCTACGGCGACGTCTTCGTCCGCAACGTGCAGTGCTCAGGCGTGATCCCGCAGATCAGCCTGATCATGGGGCCCTGCGCCGGCGGCGCGGTCTACTCGCCGGCGATGACCGACTTCATCTTCATGGTCAAAGAGACCTCGCACATGTTCATCACCGGGCCCGAAGTGATCAAGACCGTGACCGGAGAGGAGGTCGAGTTCGAGGAGCTGGGCGGGGCGATGAGCCACAACTCGAAGTCGGGCGTCGCCCACTTCGCCGCCGAGGACGAGGAGAGCTGTCTCGAGGACGCGCGCTACCTGCTCAGCTTCCTGCCCTCGAACAACCTCGAGGCGCCGCCGCGCTTCGAGCCTTCCGACGACGCCGACCGCGAAGACGAGGACCTCGACACGTTGGTTCCCGACGATCCGTCGAAGCCCTACGACATGCGGGAGGTGATCTCACGCATCGTCGACGACGGTGAGTTCCTCGAGGTTCACGAGCACTTTGCCAAGAACATCGTCTGCGGTTTCTCTCGGCTCGATGGCTTAACGGTGGGAATCGTCGGCAACCAGCCTGCCCACCTGGCCGGCGTGCTCGACATCGAGGCCTCCGAGAAGGCGGCCCGCTTCGTGCGCACCTGCGACGCCTTCAACGTGCCGCTCGTCACCTTCACCGACGTGCCCGGCTTCCTGCCCGGCACCGACCAGGAGTGGAACGGGATCATCCGCCACGGCGCCAAGCTGCTCTACGCCTTCACCGAGGCGACCGTGCCGAAGCTCACCGTCGTCACCCGCAAGGCCTACGGGGGCGCCTACGACGTGATGAGCTCGAAGCACATGCTGGCCGACTACAACGTCGCCTGGCCGACCGCCGAGGTCGCGGTGATGGGCCCTGAGGGCGCCGTCAACGTCATCTACCGCCGGGACATCGCCTCCTCGCCGACTCCCGACGAGCGCCGCCAGAAGCTGATTGACGACTACAAGGCCCACTTCGCCAACCCCTACTCGGCGGCCGAGCGCGGCTACATCGACGACGTCATCGAGCCACGCCAGACGCGCCCCAAGCTGATCAAGGCGCTGCGCATGCTGCAGACCAAGCGGGTGGCGCAGCCGAAGCGCAAGCACGGGAACATCCCGCTCTAGACCGGGGCTGCTGGCCCGCGGGTTCTGGCGCCGGGGTGGGGTCCTCTCGGCGGCCCTTCGCGCTTCTTCGGGCAGAGGGATGAAGCGGATCAAGGGTCGAAGCCTCGCCCTCAGAAGCCTCCGGGGCTCGGCGAGAGGACCCCACCCCGGCGCCACCCGCGGGAGAAGCGCCGGAGAAGGAGCGCCAGGCCCCAATTGGAATTCGCGGCAGCAATCCGCCCGAGCCACACAAGCTCAGCCGACAGAAGAGCTGACCGCCGCCTCACCTCGGTTCGGGATCACGCCGCCCGATTCCGCTTTGAGCTGGAGTCGTTCCATCGGAGACGTCTCTCGCGCGGGTGGCGTCGTAGGGGGGACCACCCCCGAGGACGCTTTAGCGACCGCAGGGGGTGGTGGGTCCCCTACGGCGACAGGACCCGCGCGTCAGCAGCCTCGGTCCTTACGGCATCTGCGAAGCGGCTCCGCGCCTTGCGTGCCAGGTGCTGACCGAGGCGGCGGTCATCTCTTCCCATGCGGCCTGCTCGCCGAAATACTGCATGACGACGAAGTAGAGGAGGCCGGGGAGCATCTCGGGGGCGCGCTCGGCGTCGTCGTCCATCAATTTCGCGCACACGAGGGTGTCGATAGCCCCTACCATGAAGGTCGACGTCACAGGAGGTGGAGCTTGGCGAGTGGGAACCTCGCGGCGCGCGCTGTCCAGCGCGCGGGAGAGGCGCTCCATCAGATCGCGCCGCTGGGCGAGCGCCTGCTCGCCCGCCGCATGGACCTCGACGAAGATCGCTTTGGCGATCGCCGGCTGGTTGGCGCAGAACTCGAGCAGCTCCGCCATCGCCGCGCGCAGACCCTCACGCCAGGTGGGCTGGCGCCGGGCGGCGCCGATCAGACGCTGGTAGAGCCACTCGCTGGCGTCGCGATGGGCCTGCGCGAAGCAGTCTTCGCGATCCTCAAAATGCTTGTAGAAGGTCGCTCTGCTGGCCCGCGCGCGCTCGATCACGTTTTTCACCGCCACCTGCTCGTAGCCCAGCTCGCCGCTGACCAGCAGCATCGCCTCGAGCAGGCGCTCGCGGGGCGCCCGCGAGCGCAACCCCGGGAACGGCACTACCGGCGCGATCCGCTCGTCTCTATCCGGGGCGCTGGAAGGTTCTTCCGACATCGCTCCACCACTTTCGCAAACAAGATCCTTCTGTCTAGGTATACCAGCTTTCAAAAACGTCAGATGCCTAGAACGCAATGTTTTCTGTAAAGCAAGAAAGTAGACATCAGATATATGTTTTGGTACCTTGGCGGCATGGCAGACTCGCGGTCGCTGTCCGAACGCCTCGCCACATTGCCTCCGGGACGCCATCTGGTGCCCCGCGACTTCGTCGCCCAGAATCAGCGCGAGCGGATGCTCCTGGCAACCGCCGAGCTGGTCGCCGAGCGCGGCTACCAGAAGACGACGATCGAGCTGATTGCCAAGACCGCCCGCGTCGCCCTCTCCACCTTCTACGAGCAGTTCTCCAGCAAGGAGGACTGCTTCCTCGCCGCCTTCGACGAGACCGTGGCGGCCGCGGCCGACATCTTCGAGGAGCTGCTCGAATCCGAGCAGCCCTGGGAGGAGCAGATCTCGGCCGCGCTCGAGATCTTCCTCGAGATGGTTGTCAACGAACCGGCGCGGGCGCGGCTCTGCATCGTCGAGGCGCAGGCCGCCGGAGGTGCATCGCTTGCGCGCTACCACGCGATGCTGGAGAGCGTCGCCCCGAAGCTGCGCGAGGGGCGGCTGCACAACCCTCGCTCGAGCCGGCTTCCGGACGGCCTCGAGGTGGCGATCGTCGGCGGTCTCGCCTGGCTGGTCCACCAGCGCCTCGTGGCCGGTCGCGACGAGGAGATCAAGGGCCTTTTGCCGGAGATGCTGCAGGTGACGTTGACGCCGTACGTCGGCGAGGTCGAGGCGAGCCGGGCCGCCGATGCCGCGCAGGCGCGAGCGGCGGCTTGAACAGGAGGAACGCAGGGGGAGAGGCCGGTCGATGTGAGCACGGGTAATGGACCAGTTGCGCGAGCCGTAGCCGATCCCGCCCGCCAGCGGATCGCCGCAGCAATGGTCGCCCTCGCCGCCAGTTACGGCTACGCGGCGACCAGCGTGGAGATGGTCTGCGAGCGAGCACGCACCCGCCGCTCCCACTTCGATCGCTGCTTCGCCGGCAAGGAGGACTGCTTCCTGACGATTCACGACGAGGTCAGCGTCGAGCTCTGCGAGCGGGTCCGATCCGCCAACGGCACCTCTTCCTGGCACGACCGTCTCTGGGCCTCCGGCTGGGCGGCGATGCGCTTCTTCCAGGAGGATCCGGCCCGGGCCCGCTTCCTGATCGTCGAGGTGAACGGCGCCGGCTCCGGCGCACAGGAGCGCCGCGACCGCCTCCTACAGGACCTGGCCGAGATCGTCGACGGCGGCCGCGGCGAAGCGGAAGAGGGCCGCATCGTCTCGCGCTGCACGGCCGAAATCGTCGCCGGGGCGATCTACGGCACGATCCTCGGCCGCATCGAAGCGGGCGCGCTCGAACGCGGCGAGGACTTCCTCCCCGAGCTCGTCTACATGGCGGTGATGCCCTACCTCGGCTCGCGCGCCGCCGAGGACGAGCTCTTGGTCCAGCCGCTGCGCTGAGATTCGTACAAATTCCAAGCATATAACGGACATACATCCGCATAATGCCCGTCTGGGCCCCCTCCAGGAACTGGCAGGCGAGATTGGCGCCGAGGAGCGTACGCTCCGCCGTGCTGTCTCCCAGGGCACCCTTCACGCGCGGAGGACGGGGCCGCGGAGGCTGCGGCTTGCAGCGGGCGAGCGCGAGTACCTTCGCACCCACTGGCCGCTCCTATCCGACCTTCGCCGGGCGTTGCGGACGCAAACGAACGTACGCCTCGCCGTCCTCTATGGCTCGCTGGCGCGAGGCGACGAGGATGCAGGCTCTGATCTCGATCTCCTGCTGTGCTGCGCCAACGATGATCTGTCGAAGGCTGGACTGGTCGCCTCTCTTCGCTCCACCACCGACCGGCGAATTGACCTCGCCTATCTGAGCCGCGTGGAGGGGAGCGCGCCGCTTCTTCTGGAGCGGATCTTGGACGAGGGCCGTGTGCTGGCCGATAGAGACGAGCAGTGGGAGGCCTTGCGGGCGCGGCAAGCCGCGATCCGGGCGCGTGCTTGGCGGGCCCATCGGCGACAGATGATCTCCGTCGCCGACACGATCGCGGAATTGACTGCGTGAACCACAGCGCTGGGCCGCTCACCAAAGCGCTCAGGGCCGAGCAGGCACGCTTGGTGCGCTTCTTCGAGACGATTAACAAGCACCGCAAAGCTCTCGACCTGGCGATCGCCGAGAGCTTCGGCGACGAGTTGGATCCCACCGAGTGGAGGAAGGCCTTCGAGTCGGCCGACCCGCGCGATGCCAACCGGACGATGGTCGTCACCGGCGACCACTCGGCGATCGTCAACGCTTACGTTGAGCTCCTCAGGGCGAGTGCCGGGGCGAGGTTGATCGGTCTTCTGCCCCACCGCCGCCCACACGCTGACCAGGTCTTCGAGGCGGCTCTCCGAGATGGCGGATTGACGAAGGAGCAGGCCAATCTGCTCAACGACGTTTACACCCTAGAGGGTCGCGTAGAGCACGCCTCGCCAGACGTGGACGCCGATGAAGTGCTCGAGGCGATCGTTCGATTTCGCAAAGCGCTGCCCGGCTTGAGCACCGTTGCCTGGCTTGCCGATCACGGCATCGCACTTGGGTGAGCTGAGCGCAAGCACCACTTGGACTCGGCCTGCCCGGCGCCCCGATTGCCGCACCGCCGACCTCCATTAGGGGTATCGTCGGCCTATGGCGAAGGGGACGGCGAAGAGTGCGGGCAAAGCGAGGAAGGAGGCCGGCGCGGAGGCGCTGGTGAGCGCCTCGCCGCGCCTGCCTGCCGGCCGGCACGGGCTGCCGCGCGAGTTCATCGTCCAGAACCAGCGCGAGCGGATCATCACCGCGCTGGTCGATACGGTTGCCGAGCGCGGCTACAACGCCACGACCGTCGCCCACGTCACCAAGGCGGCATCGGTCTCGCGCCGCACCTTCTACGAGCACTTCGCCGACAAGGAAGCCTGCTTCCTAGCCGCCTACGAGATGGTCGCCGACCACATCCGCGCCTCGATGCGCGCCGCGGCCGAGTCCTTCGGCGACTGGCCGCAGCAGGTGCGTGCGGCGCTCGGGACGATGCTGCGCTTTCTCGCCGCCGAGCCCGAGCTGGCCCGCCTGACGATGATCGAGCCGGTCGCCGCGGGTGGCGAGATCGCCGCCCGCCACCGCGCCTCGATGCAGGGCTTCGTCGAGATCCTCAAGGCGGGGAGGCCCGAGCACGCCGGCGAGCGGCCGCTTCCGGAGGCGACCGAGGAAACCCTGGTAGGCGGCATCGTCTCGCTGATCGTGCGCGAGATCAGCGCCGATCGCAGCGCCGAGCTGGAGGGCCTGCTGCCCGACCTCGTCGAGTTGATCCTCGCGCCCTATCTGGGCGTCGAGGAAGCGGAGCGCCTGCGTTCCGATGCAGCGACCCCCGCCGCGGACTAGAAACTCCCGCCTTACCCGGCTTCCTCGCTTCCTTTGGCAAACGTCCGCGGTACGCGGCGGCTTAGAAACACAATCTTTTCCTTGACACCCTGAAACACCTCTGTTCTAATCTCGCCACAGCTTATGTACGCGATAGTTCAATCGCGTCTGAGCCTCACAGGGAAACACAGGGACAACCGAGCCTCGCGGAAGCCGCCTAGGGAAGCGGCGGGCAGAGGGGCTCACGGGACAAGGAGAGCAATACGTGAGACGCCACGCGAAGGCATCGTCCGCGGGATCGACCCTGCGCCGGGGCGCGGGCACCGCCCGCATCTTCCGTGGCGCTGTGCTTGCCGGCGACGGGAGTGGTGCGCCTTCGCAGCGGGTGACCCTCGTCGCGCTCTCCATGATCGTCGCGACGGTCGCGGCGCTCACCGTGGCCGGCACGGCATCCGCCTCCAAGGAGGCCTTCAACTACTTCGGAACCCTGTCCGGTGGTGAGAACAACGGACGCGGCAGCTTCGCCGGCGACTTCAGCGACCCCCGTGGCATCGCCGTAAACACCACTGGCGTCGGCGCTCCCCAGGGCACGATTTACGTCGCCGACGACGGCAACAACCGCATCCAGCGCTTCGACAAAAACGCCAAATTCGTCTCCGCCTGGGGCAAGGACGTGATCGCCTCGACTGTCAACGAGCGCCAGCGCTTGGTCTTCCAGGCCACCGGCGGCACCTTCACCCTCAGCTTCAACGGCGCCACGACCGGGCCGATCAAATACGAAGGCGGCAACGGCATTTCGTTCGCGATCGACAACGCCCTCGGCGCCCTGCCCACGGTCGGCGGCGCTGCAAACGTCACCGTCGTCGGCTTCGGCACGAGAACTGCCCCCTACGTCATCACCTTCACCGGCCCCCTCGGCGCCAGCGATCAACCGCAGCTAAGCGCCGATACCGGCCAGTTGGACGGCACGCTGAAAATCAGCACGGTGGCCGACGGCACGGCGGCCACCGCGAGCACCGGCACCGGCTTCGAGGTCTGCACGATCGCCAGGGAGTGCAAAGCCGGCGTCGCCTCCGGCGGGGACGGCACGCCCGCCGGCAACGGCGCCCTCGACGCTCCCCAGGCGGTCGCCGTCGACGGCGACACCGGCAACGTCTACGTCTCCGACCGCAACAACCGCCGCATCAACGCCTACGATGCCTCCGGCGACTTCCTCTTCTCGGTTGGCCGCGACGTCAGCGAGCCCGACGGCGGCACGGCGGTCGAGATCTGCTCCGACGCCACCGACACCTGCCGCGCCGGCGACAGCGGCTCGGGCCCGGGTGAGATCGGCTCCGGTACCGCCGGGGGCACCTTCGGCATCGCCGTCTCGCCACCCGACGGCAACGCCGCGACCGGGTCGGTCTTTCTCGCCGACTCCGGCAACAACCGCATCCAGCGGTTCGACCTATCCGGCAACTTCGTCGAGGCGGCCGGCACCGCGGGCACCGGCCCGGGCCAGTTCGGCTCCAACCAGCCGCGCACGATCGCCGTTGACTCGCGCGGCATCGTCTACGCCTCCGACTCCTCCAACCGCTCCGAGGTCGAGCGCTACGACTCGCTCGACGCCAACGGCGTCGGCGTCGGCTTCCTCGCCCCGATCGTCCCAGCTGTCAACGAGACCCAGACGATCACCTTCACGAATTTTGTGAACCTCCCCGGCACCGAAAAAGACTTCACGCTGACCTGCCCCGACGGAGCGACGACCGACGCGATTACGTATGCCTCCGGGCCCGAAGGTGCCGCCGATCGCATAGCCAAAGCACTCGAGAAAACCTGCGGCGGCAATGTCACGGTCACCGGCACAGGCGACTACCCTGACCCGACAAGGACCATGACGGTGATCTTCGAGGGGTCCTTCGCGGGTAGCGATGTGCCAACGACCCTCTGCACGTCGTTGGTCGGCAATGGCAGCGCCTGTTCCGTAACCGCCGAAATAGACGGCGCCCCCGGCCCGCTGCAGGCCGGCCACTCCTTCGCCCCTGGAGAGGCCACCCTCGGAATGGCGGTCGACCCCGATTCGGACGGTCCCGGCCCCGACGAGGACGTTCTATATGTCCTCCGAGGCGCGCCGCTCGGGGACAGTGCCGTCGTGCAGCAGCTCGGCCCCGCCAACGACCCCGGCCTCACCGCTCCGCCGACTGCAGCCGACGATCGGCACGGCGCCGGTCTGGGCTTCAGCACTTTTGGCCCGCAGGGCCTCGGTCTCGACGACGTGAGCGGCCGCCTCTATGTCTCCGCCACCGCCGCTCCAATCGCGTTCGTCCATCGCGTCTACATGCTCGGCACGATCCCAGCGCCGGTATTGACCCTCAACGCGATCACGACGAAGACCGACAGCACGGCCACCTTCTCCGGCAGCGTCGACCCCACCGGCGGCCTGGTCGAGTGCAAGTTCGAATACTCCACCGATCAGAGCCTCTGGGTCGACGTCGCCGAGGCCGAGTGCGGGGACCTCGACCCCAACGGCGGCTCCCAGGCGATCGGCGAGAGTGTCACCGGCCTCGACCCCGCCACCAAATACTTCGTCCGCCTCCAGGTCACGCGGACCCTCGACTCGAGCTCTGTCACCACTTCGTCCGTCAAATTTTTCGAAACCGACGGCGTGCCACCGGCTGTCAGCGACCTCGGCGTGATTCAAATCGCCGACACCTCGGCGCGCCTGATCGGCACCGTCGACCCGCGCCACTCCGCGACGGGCTACGTCTTCGAGTACGGGACCACGCCGGCGCTCGGCTCCTCCACCGCGCCTGTGAGCATCGGCGGCGGCACCGCGCCAATCACCGTCTCCCAGGTCGTCAACGGGCTCAGCAAAGACACGGACTACTGGTTCCGCCTCGTCGCCACCAACCTGGTCGGCACCACCCACAGCCCGAGCAAGACGTTCCACACCCGCACCGTCCCGCTGCCGCCCGTCAACCCCGGCAGCTGCGCCAACGAAGCGATCCGCAAAGCCCAGGCCTCCACCTACCTGCCCGACTGTCGCGCCTACGAGATGGTCAGCCCGCCAGACAAGAACCAGGGCGGCGTCGACCAGGGCGGTGAGTTCGGGCTGAAACTACTTTCCGTCTCGCGCGACGGCAATGCCGCGGCCTTCTGCTCCACCGCCCTCTTCGGCGACCCTCCCTCCGAGCAGGGCTTCAAATGCGCCCCCTACGTCAGCCGCCGCGGCCCCGGTGGCTGGGCCACCTCCGACCCCTTCCCGCGCTACTGCCCGCGTGACATCAACGGCGTCGGCGTCGGTTGGCAGAAAACGATCCTCTCCCCCGACTTCGACCACGCCATCGTGCAGCATCCCGAGACCGAGGCCTGTGAGGTCTCGCCAACGCCCCTCGACCCCGCCGCGACCCTCGGTGGGCACAACCTCTACGTCCAGGACCTCACCGCCGACTCGGATTACCAGTTGCTGAGCCCGCACCACCCTGGATACTTCGGCGGCTTCGGCAGCCCCACCGCCGTCGCCGGCGACGACGACTTCAGCCACGTCCTCTACGCCAGCGAAACCAACCAGACCGAGCCGCCAGACTCGCCCAGCTCCTCCACGTCGTTCTCAAGGCTCTACCAGTGGGCGCAGCCGGGCCCCGACTGCACTCCGTCTACCCCCAGCTACGACGCCGGCATCGACGGCTGCCTCAGTCTGATCAGCAAGGACCCCACCGGTGCGCCCTTCACCGTCGACTCCGGTGTTCCCGCCGACATCGGAAACGGCTTCGAAGTCATGCCCGGCGTCGTCTCCGCCGACGGCAAGCGCGTCTACTTCGGCAGTTCCAGCGCCGGGGACGCCTTCACGCCGTTGGCCCAATGCCTGCGCGATGCCTGCGAGCTTTACATGCGCGAGAACGGCATCCAGCCGCAGAGCCCGATCTCCGGCGGGGAGTGCACAGACGAGACCCTCGCCTGCACCTACCACGTCTCTGCCTCGGAGTGCACCGTTGCCTGCGGCTCCAACAGCTCCGGCGACCATTTTGTCTGGGCGAGCCCCGATGGCAGCGTCGCCCTCTTCGAGAGCTGCGCCAAGCTCACCGATGCCTCCGCCGGGAGCGCCTCCGGCTGTTCAGCTGGAAGCTCCGACATCAACGCCGCAGACGCTTACAAGCTCTATCGCTGGGACCGCAACGCTCCGCCCGGCAACCGCCTCATCGACCTCAGCGTCGACCACGAGCCCGCCGCCGGTGACCTCACGCCCCAGCAGGGCAACCCCCTCGCCGGCAACCAGCCGCACGCGCTCGACGCGATCGGTGTCAGCGCGGACGAGGGCGCCGCCCCCGGCAACGACGCCGCCCCCGGCAACACCGTCTACTTCGTCGCCGCCGGCCAGATCGTCGCCAACGAGCCCACCGGTCGCAACCTGAAGCTCTACCGCTGGACCTACGACGGCGGCAGCCCCAGGGTCGAGTATCTCGGGCCCTACGCTCCCGCGACCAGCATCGGGTTCGGCGGGGGCGCCATTGGGTTCAAAACGGGCCTCACGGTCAATAGCTTGGTACTCGACAACAACGCCGACCGCTACCACGCAACCACGACCCCGGACGGCAGGTACCTGACGATCCAGACCGTGCTCCGCTACGACCCGGCGGCCGACCGCGACGCCAACGCCGACATCTACCGCTGGAGCGAGGCGGACGGTTGGACCTGCGTCTCCTGCCAGCCCCCCGGCGCCCCCTCGGCCGGCGACGTCAACAGCATCCTGGTTCGACTCCCCGGCCTCGAGGAGCCCAATAGCCGCGCGCCCAAGGTGCTGATGTCCGACGACGGCAAGCGCATCTTCTTCAGCACCCCGGACGCGCTCGTCCCCGCCGACGTCAACGGCGAGCCTGGCTGTCCCATCGTCTTCGACGGCGGCGCCGGAGCCATCGGAGTGATCCGCTCCTGCGATGACGTCTACGAGTGGAACGACGGCACCGTCAGCCTCATCACCGCCGGCATCGGCACGAAGCCCTTCGTCTTCATGGGCGCCACCGGCACCGGCGACGAGGTCTTCTTCTTCACCGCGCAGCGCCTGGTCGGCTGGGACCTCGACCTTGGCGCCGACGTCTACAGCGCCCGCGTCGACGGCGGATTCCCCGAGCCCCCAGTACAGCCGCCTGTCTGCGAAGGCGAAGGCTGCCGCGGCCCGGGCACCGGCACTCCGGCGCCGGCTGGCGCCGGCACCGCCGTCTTCGAAGGCCCCGGCGATGCCCCCACCAGGTCGACGAAGCGCTGTCGCGCCAACCTCGTCAAGCGCAACGGCAGGTGCGTGAAGAAGAAGCGACGGGCAGGGCACAAGCGCAACGGGCGGACGCGAGCTGCCAATCACGACCGGAGGGTGGAGCGATGAGGGCGAAGACGATCATGTTTGCGGCGACGGCATTTGTCGCCTTCGCACTTGCTGGCCCCACCTCAGCTTTGGCCGCGCCGGTTCTCGGCATTGATACTGATCACGTACCGGCCTCCGTTCCCAGCGGCACGCACGTCAAATACACGATCGCGGTCTCCAACACCGGAGACGCGCCGACCACCGAACCGGTGACGGTCAATTTCAGCGTTCCGGCCGGCCTCGAAATAGTCTCGGTCAGCTCCGAAGCGGCTTTTGGGTTCAATCTCTGGGACTGCTCGACTTCCGGCGGCGGCGACGAGGTCGAGTGCGATGGCCCCGTCGTCGTTTTCGAACCCGGGGTCGAATTCCCGCTTGAAATCGCACCCGGCACCGAGGCCTGCGTGGAAAACTTCGGCCAGACCTGTCGCATCATGGTGGTGGCGAAGGTGACGGCTGCTCCGGGCACAGTCACTCCCACGGCCACGGTGTGTGGGGGAGGGGTCACCACCTGTCCCACCGCCGGCGCCAGCGTCTCCGATCCGACCGACGTCGGGCCACCCCCTGAGTTCGAGATCGAGAGCTTCGATGGCAGGGTGCTCGACGATCTGGGCGATCCCGCCACCCAGGCCGGCAGTCACCCGCATATTGCCGCCACCGAGTTCTCCTTCACCACCTTCCTCGGCGCCGACGGCTTCGAGTACCAGGCCGACGACCTCCAGGACGCGATCGTCGAACTGCCCCCCGGCCTCGTCGGCAACCCCCAGGCTCTTGCCAGCTGTACGCAGGCTCAAGTGGTCGATGACAACTGTCCGCCCGGGAGCCAGGTCGGAGAAGTCGTCCTGCACTTCAACGGAGGCACCATCAACCATCCTCGGCACGGGGTCTTCAATATGGAGGTCCCGCACGGCACCCCCGCCCTCTTCGCCTTCAGGGAGTCGGGCGTTGTCGTCCAGCTCTACGCTCGCGTGCGCACCGGCGAGGACTACGGGGTCACGGTGATCTCCAAAAACGCGCCGCAGACCCTGCCCGTCCACGGCGTCGACTTCGTCTTTTGGGGCGTTCCCGCCGATCCCAGCCATGACCCGGATCGCTCTTGTGAAAACAACGCCCAACTAGGTTGCTCTTCGACCGAGCCGTTGATGCCCTTCATCACCCTGCCGACCTCCTGCGTCGGGCCGGGCTCCAACAACTCGGTGGAGACGAGGCTCACGGCCACCGGCTGGCATGGCGGCGAAGCCCTCGCCAGCTTCTTCTCCCACGACAACAACGAACCGCCCGAACCGATCGGGACCATCGGCTGCAACTCCCTGGAGTTCACCCCGAGCCTCGAAGCGCGTCCGACTACCAACGTCGCCGACGCCCCGTCAGGCCTCGAGGTGACCCTTCACATCCCCCAGAACGACGCTAACGAGCCCTGCGACCCCGGCCCGCCGGTCAGCTGCGGCACCGCGCAGGCACACCTCAAGGACACCACCGTCACCCTGCCCGAGGGCCTGGTCGTCAATCCCTCGGCGGCCAACGGCCTCGACGGCTGCTCGTTGAGCGAGTTCGGCTTCACTTCCAAGGAAGGCGACGTGATCCACACGACGCCGGACGCAGCCACCTGCCCTGACGCTTCCAAGCTCGGCAACGTGGAAGTGGAGAGCCCGCTGGTCGACCACCCGCTGAAGGGGTCCGTCCACATCGCCGACCCCTACCAGAACCCCTTCAACTCCCTCATAGCCATCTACATCACCCTCGATGACCCGGCCACGGGCACGGTGGTGAAGCTCGCCGGCGAGGTCCACGCCGATCCCAACACCGGCCAGCTGACGAGCACCGTCCTGCACAACCCCCAGCTGCCCTTCGAAGACTTCAAGCTGCACTTCTTCGGCGGTGCAGGTGGACCGCTGCGCACGCCGGCGGTCTGCGGCCAGTACCAGGCGACCTCGAGCCTCACCCCCTGGTCGGCGCCCGAATCGGGACCGCCCGACACGCCCTCGGATACCTGGGCGATCAGCCAAGCTCCCGACGGTGGGGTCTGCCCCGCCTCCCAGGGCGCGCGGCCCAACACACCGGACCTCGACGCGGGCTCGGTCTCCCCGATCGCCGGCGCCAGTACCCCGATGGTCGTCAACCTGCGCCGTAACGACGGCTCCCAGGAGTTCTCCTCGGTGAGCCTCACCCTGCCGCCGGGGCTGACCGGCAAGCTTGCCGGTCTCGGCTCCTGCCCAGAGGGGGCGTTGGCGGCAGCCTCCTCGAAGACCGGCAACGAAGAGAAGTCCTCGCCCTCCTGCCCGGCCTCGAGCCGCATCGGAGTGGTCGACGTCGCCGCCGGGGCTGGCCCCGCCCCCTACCACGCCCAGGGCATCGCCTACCTCACGGGTCCGTATAAAGGTGGGCCGCTGGGGATGGCGATCGTCACCCCCGCGACCGCAGGTCCCTTCGACCTCGGCACGGTGGTGGTGAGAAGCGCCCTCCAGCTCGATCCCGCCACGGGGCGGATCACCGCGCAAACCGACCAGCTGCCCTCGATCCTGCAGGGCATCCCGCTCGATCTGAGAGAGGCCCGGGTGCTGCTCGACCGCCCCGACTTCACCCGCAACGGCACGAGCTGCGATCCGTTGGCCTTCTCGGGTCAGCTGGTCTCCACGCTTGCTCAGACCGCCTCGCTCTCCGAGCGCTTCCAGCTCGGCGAGTGCGGACGTCTCGCCTTCAAACCGAAACTGGCGATCCGCCTGATCGGCGGCACCAAGCGCGGTGCCCACCCGGCCCTGAAGGCGACCCTGACGATGCCCCCAGGCGGCGCCAACATCGACCGCGTCTCGGTCGCCCTGCCAAGGTCAGAGTTCCTCGACCAGGCGCACATCGGCACTGTCTGCACCAGGGTGCAGTTTGCCGCCGATGCGTGCCCGGCGGCCTCGGTCTACGGCCAGGCCACCGCGACGAGTCCGCTGGTCGACTACACGCTCAGCGGTCCGGCGATCCTCAGGTCTTCCAACAACGAGCTGCCCGACCTAGTGATCTCTTTGCGGGGACCAGCCCACCAGCCGGTCGGGATCGACGCCGCCGCCCGCATCGACTCGATCAACGGCAGGATCAGGAGCACCTTCGAAGGCGTCCCTGACCTGCCCGTCTCGACCTTCACCTTGAGCATGGCCGGCGGCAAGAAGGGCCTCCTGCAGAACTCGACCAACATCTGCAAAGGCAAGCACAAGGCGACGGCTGAGTTCGACGGTCAAAACGGCAAGGTCGCGGACCTGAAGCCGTTGCTGAAGAACTCCAAGTGCAGCCCCCAGAAGCGCAAGGCCAAGAAGCAAAAGCGTCGCGCCCGCCGCGCGGCAAGGTAGCCCGGAGCCTCGACGACGATGCCCCTTTTCCCCAAGCGCCGCCGCACTAGGTGCGGCGGCGCCATCGCGCTGACCCTCCTCGCGGCTTTGCTTGCACCGCTCTCCGCCCAGGCGGTCGCCCCGAGCCTCGGCGATACCTGGTCCTCCCAGGTCTTCTCCACCTCGTCGCGCCTCTCAGCCGAAGTCAACCCCAACGGCACCTTCACCACCTACCACTTCGACTACATCACCAAAGCGGCCTATGACGCCAACGGCGGCAACTTCACAGGCGCGCAGCGCATCCCGGCGATCTCCGACGCCAGCATCGGCTCGGGCAGCGCTCTGGTCAAAGTGACTCAGCAGCCCTTTGGCCTGCAGCCCGCCACTGCCTACCGCTACCGGGTCGTCGCCAAAAACTCCTCCGGCACGACCCCCGGCGATCCCTTCGCCTTCATCACCCAATCCACGGGCGGAGGCTCGGCCCTCGCCGATGGTCGTGGTTGGGAGATGGTCTCCCCGATCGACAAGAACGGCGGCCAGGTCGCCGTGCCCGGTGAGCTCTTCGGCGGCGGCGTGCTGCAGGCAGCCGCCCAGGGAGGAGCGGTCACCTACGGCTCGGAAGCCTCCTTCGCCAACGGCGCGGGGGCCCCGCCGGCGAGCCAGTATCTGGCCACCCGCGCCTCCGGCGGCTGGTCGACCGCGAACCTCACCGCGCCGATCTTCTCGGGCACATACAACGCCGCCGACCAGGGCGTCCCCTACCAGCTCTTCTCACCCGACCTTGCCAGGGCGATCCTCTTGAACGGCGATCACTGCCGCGGCGAAGGCAGCGATTGTGCGGTGGCCAACCCGCCCTTGGCGGGAACGGATGCCCCAGCCGGTTATCAGGACTATTACCTGCGCGAGAGCGGCTCGTTCACCGCGCTGCTCGGCAGCGCAAACGCCGGCTTCCTTGCGCTCGAGCCCGCCGAGTTCGACCTGCGCCTCGCCGGGACCTCTCCCGACCTGCTTCACCCCGTCCTCTCCAGTTGCGCGGCGCTGAGCTCCAACGCCACCGAAGTGCCGGCGGGCGAAGGCTGCGATCAGTCCCAGCAGAACCTTTACCTCTACTCGGCCGGTCAGGGCCTCAGCCTGGTCAACCTCAAGCCGGGCGATTCCAGTGGCACTCCGGGGGCCGAGCTCGCCGCCCAATCGGGTGCAATCTCCGCCGACGGCGCCCGCCTCTACTTCACCCTGGAAGGCAACCTCTACCTGAGAAGCGCAGGACAGACCAAACAGGTCGACGAAGACGCCGGGGGAGGGGGGAGCTTCCAGACCGCCTCTACGGACGGCGCGGTCGCCTACTTCACGGTGGCAGAACACCTCTGGCGGTATGTGGCCGCGACCGACACCGCCACGGACCTGACGCCATCGGGAGGTGTCCAGGGGGTGCTCGGCGCCTCCGCCAACGGCGCGGTCGTCTACTTCCAGGACACCTCCGCGCTGGAGCGCTGGAGCTCGGGCTCGACCGCCACCGTCGTCCCCGCCACCGACGCCGCCCTGCCCAGCGACTGGCCACCGGCCACCGGCACAGCCAGGGTGAGCTCAGACGGCACCAAGCTCCTCTTCGTCTCGGAGGCATCGCTGACCGGCTATGACAACACCGACCTGAACACGGGCGAACCCGACTCCCAGGTTTTCCTCTATGACGCGGCAGGGGCCGGATCGCTCACCTGCGTCTCCTGCAACCCGACGCTGGGACGCCCGATCGGCCCCTCGACGATCCCCGGCTCGGTGCCCAACGGCTCGGCCGTGGGCTCGACCAATGCCTATAAGCCGCGCTCGCTCTCTGCCAACGGGCGCCGCGTCTTCTTCGACTCCCTCGATGCCCTCGGTCTCACCGACACCAACAACGCCCCCGACGCATACCAGTGGGAGGCTTTCGGCGAAGGCAGCTGCAACAGGGCAGGCGGCTGCGTCAGCCTGATCTCCGACGGCAAGTCGGTGGGAGGAGCGAAGCTCATCGATGCCTCCGCCGACGGAGCCGACGCCTTCTTCGTCACATCTGGCTCGCTGGTGGGATCGGATCCCGGTGCGGCAGACCTCTACGACGCCAGAGTGGGCGGCGGCTTCCCGGTCCCCCCGCCGCAGATCGTCTGCGAGGGCGACGCCTGTCAGCCCCTTCCCTCCGCGCCTGCCGACCCGACCCTGACCACGCTGCTGAAAGGTCCTGGCAACCCCGGGGTGCGCTACCCCAAGAGCAAATGCCCGAAGGGCAAGGTGAGGCGCAAGGGCAAATGCGTCAAGAAGGCCGGCAAAGGGAAGGCCGGCAAAGGCAGGCGCAAGAGCCGCCTGCAGCCGAGGAGCGGGCGATGAGGCGCCCGCTCGGAGCCCTTCTCTGCGCTCTGGCAGCGGCGCTTCTCACCGCGCCGGCGGCGAGCGCCGTGGCCCCGGTTCTCGGCACGGCCTCGGCCACCGACATCCAGGGCACGTCGGCCCTGCTCAAGGGCACCGTGGACCCCGAAGGGCTCTCCACCACCTACCGCTTCCAGTACGGCACCGCCTCCAACCTCACCGGCGCGAGCGAAACCGCCGCCCAGCCCGCCGGGCAGGGAACCGATCCGCGTCCGGCAAGGGCGGCGATCGCGGGCCTCAAACTGAACACCACCTACTTCTTCCGCTTGGTCGCCACCAACTCCACGGGGACGACCAGTGGCTCGATCGCTTCCTTCAAAACCAGCAAGGGATTCGGCTTCCTGGCGGGCGCCGCAGGCTTCGCCGCCGCCGCCCGCAAAGATGGCGGCGGACCGGAGACGAGAGCGGGAGCCCACCCCTACCAGCTCGACTTCACGATCGGCCTCAACCAGGGCGGCGAGTTCGAGGACCAGCCCGGCATCGCCTTCCCCGACGGCGACATCCGCGAGCTTGCGATCGAGATGCCCCCCGGGCTGATCGTCAACTCCAGCGCCCTCGAGAAGTGCACAGCGGTCCAGTTCGGCACGCCGAGGGGGTCACCCTTCGAAGACCCGAGCCTCTCGGGAGAGAGCTGCCCCGATCGCGCCCAGGTCGGCACGATCGAGATCGCCACCAGCCTCGGCGGCGGGCAGACCAGGCGCTTTGGCCTCTTCAACCTCGCCCCGGCGCCGGGGGTCCCCGCTCAGCTCGGCGCTGCCCCATTCGGCGCGCCGCTCGTCTTGGACGGCGGTCTCAGGCCCAATCCCGACGGCTCCTACGTGCTCACCTTGGAAGCGGCCGAGATCCCCCAGCTACTCGACATGCATGGGGTGGACATATCACTCTGGGGCACCCCCTGGGCCGCCTCCCACAACGGCGAACGCGGAGACTGCCTAAACGAGGCTGAACCCGCGTTCCCCTGGTGCAAAGCCTCGGTCGGCGAGCCGATCACCTTCCCCCCCAAGGCCTATGTGACGCTACCCGCCGCCTGCTCGGGGCCACTCTTCTTCACGGCAAGTGCCAGCGCCTGGCAGCAGCCGGCTGCGGTCAGCGCCGAAGCGATCAACAGGACCTCAGGCGGGGCCGAAGCGCCGATGTCTTGCAAAGGCCTCGTCTTCACCCCCAAACCGGTTGGCCAGCTGAACGACACCAAGGCCTCCTCGCCCTCCGGTTACAACTTCCGCCTCACCGAGGACCTCGAAAACCTCACCGATCCCGGCCAGTTCGCCCACCCGCCGGTGAAGAAGGTCGTCGTCTCCTTGCCAGCGGGAGTGAGCGTCAATCCGTCGGTGGGGGCAGGCCTTGGAGTCTGCAGCCCCGCCCAGTATCAGGCCGAGACCGCGTTCTCAGCGCCGGGGGCGGGCTGCCCCAATGCCTCAAAGCTCGGTGATTTCGAAGTCAAAACACCGCTTTTTGACGGCATCGTCGACGGCGCGATCTACCTCGCCGCTCCCTATGACAACCCCTTTGGCGGCCTGGTCGCCGTCTACCTGGTCGCCAGGCATCCCGAGCGCGGCGTCCTCGTCAAGCTTCCGGGCAGGATCGATCCCGATCCCGGCACGGGGAACCTGGTGGCGACCTTCGACGGCCTGCCCCAGCTCCCCTACACCGACCTCGACCTCACCTTCAGGACCGGGCAGCGGGCTTTCCTGGTGACTCCGCCCAGCTGTGGCCCGGCGATCACCACCACCGATTCGAGCCCTTGGGCGCTGGCGCTGTCACCGGGGCACTCGACGACTAGCCCCTTCGCCCCGGTCAGAAGCCAGACCACCACCCAGATCACCTCGGGGATCGGCGGTGGCCCCTGCCCGGCCGGGGTGCCGCCCTTCGCACCGGCCGTGGTCGCCGGCGGGGTCAACTCCAACGTCAACTCCTACACCCCCTACTTCATCCACATCACGAGGCAAGACACCGAACAGGAGATCACCTCCTACTCCCTGGTCCTGCCCGAGGGGATCACCGGCAAATTGGCCGGCATCCCCTTCTGCCCCGACGCCGCGATCGAAGCGGCTAGGCGCAGGAGTGGGGTGGCCGAGGAACAGTCGCCCTCCTGCCCGGCGGCCTCTGAGATCGGCCACGTGCAGACCGGCTACGGCGTCGGCTCCTCGCTCACCTACACCCAAGGCCGCCTCTACCTAGCCGGCCCCTACAACGGCCAGCCACTCTCGGTGGTCGTCATCAACCCCGCCACGGTCGGCCCCTTCGACGTCGGCGTGGTCGTCATCCGCTCCGCCCTCTCGGTCAACCAGCGCACCGCCCAGATCCAGATCGACAGGA
>DATNHC010000138.1:0-3697 GCA_035605155.1 Solirubrobacterales bacterium | reverse complement strand
CGAGGAATGCCGCGTGCCGGTCGCCAACCTGCTCGGCGAGGAGGGCAAGGGCTTCGCGATCGCCCAGGACCGGCTGGGGCCGGGGCGCATCCACCACTGCATGCGGGCGATCGGCACCGCGGAGCGGGCGATCGAGATGATGTGCCGCCGCGCCAACGAGCGCCAGGCCTTTGGCGGCCCGCTGGGGGAGAAGCAGTTCGTGCAGGAGGCGATCGCCAGCTCGCGGATGGAGATCGACCAGGCACGGCTGCTGACGATGTACGCGGCCTGGAAGATGGACACCGAGGGCAAGCGCGCCGCCCGCCAGTCGATCTCGGCGATCAAGATCGTCGCCGCCAACATGGTGATGGACGTGCTCGACCGCGCGATTCAGGTCCACGGCTCGCTCGGCATGACCGACGACACGCCGCTGGCCGCCCTCTGGCGCTTCAGCCGCATGCTGCGCCTCGCCGACGGCCCCGACGAGGTCCACAAGATGGTCCTCGCGCGGCGCGAGCTCAACCGCTGGGCCAAACGTGCCGAGGCCGAGGCGGCGGGCGAGCTCGATCCAAAGCACGCCCGCCGGCCGATCTGAGCTGGAGAGGGCGAGCCGCCCTCCCCAGCTAGCGCGAGCTATTCGCCCGATCGAGCTCGAGCTATCTCGTGCCGATCACGTCGATGCCGCCCGACGTCGCCGTGACTCCGCCGCCCGCGCCGCATTCGGCTTTTGCCGCCAGGTAGAGCGTGCGGCCGGTGGCGGCAGCGGGTTGGAAGCTCGCGGCTGGACCGACGCTGAGCTGCGCGGTGAGCGGCCCTGTCCCTTCGTTCTCGAAGACACGTTCCGCGACGAACTCGGCCTCTTTCAGCGCTTCCGGATCGGCCGGGTCGACGATCAACCCCAGCGCTACGCGTCTCAGCCCGGTGCACGATTCGGGGATCACGATCTCGAGACCGCCGACGTAGGCGTCGTCGCGACCGGCCGGCTGCGTGTAAGCGTTGCCGGCGAGCGGATACGAGATCAGGGTCCCGTTGGGCAACGACACGGTCGAGGTGCCACGGGCTTCCTGAACGATCCTGCCGAACGGGGTGGTCGCGCTGTCGATCTTCGCTCCGGTCACCGCTTCTTTGGCGATCTTCGCCGTCGTCACCGCGTCGTCGTCGAGCTTCTCGTTGGTGACCGCGTCGTCCTTGAGCTTGATCGTCGTCACCGCGTTTTTCTTGATCTTGCGCGTGGTCACCGCGTTGGCTTTGATCTTCGGCGTCGTCACCGCATTTGCCTTGAGCTGACGCGGGCCGACGCTGTGCTTGGGCACCTTGCGCGCCGCGATCGCCGTCGCTCCCCCGAGGATGAGGAAGACGGCGAGGGTTGACATCACATTGGCGTAGGTGAGCCGCTGACGGATCTGCTTCACGAGGCCTCCTTGCTGAGACTGGGCGAGTTATAAGAATCGCAATAGCCGGTGGAAAGTTGCGGTGGTGCCACTGGAACGAGGAAACGGCAAGCAACGAGTGGCTTACGTGGGCTGCGGCAGCTCAGCCGCGCTCGGCCTCCTCCGCAGCCGCCGCGAGGCGCTCGACCAAGCGGGCGAACTCTTCGATTCCGGGGTCGACCTTGCCGTACTGGCCGGCCGCATAGCGAGCGTAGACGCCCTCGAGGATGATCGCCAGCTTCCAGTAGCCGAGGGCGACGAAGAAGTCGAGCTCGGCGAGGTCGCGGCCGGAGCGCTCTGCGTAGCGGGCCTTGAGCTCCTCCCGGCTGGGGAAGCCGGGTGCCATCGTCGCCGGCTGGCCGAGGGAGATCTCCTCCTCCCCCGCCTCGGGCCAGTAGACCATCAGCAGGCCGACATCGGCAAGCGGGTCGCCGAGCGTGCAGAGCTCCCAGTCGACGACCGCCGCCACCTCGCCGCCAGGCGTGAGGATCATGTTGTCGAGGCGGTAGTCGCCGTGGACGATCGTCGCCGGGCCCTGCTCGGGGATGCGGGCCGAGAGGCGCTCGTGGACGGCATCGATCGCCGCCAGCTCGCGCGTCTTCGACTTCTCCCACTGACCTTGCCAGCGGTGCAGCTGACGGGCGACGTAGTCCCCCTTGCGACCGAGGTCACCGAGCCCGACCGCGTCGGGATCCACCGCGTGGATCTCGACCAGGGTGTCGACGACGCGGTTTCCGATCGCCCGCCGGTCCGCCTCGTCGGGAAAGGCCTCCGCCTCGGCCAGACCGCGCAGGATCGGCCCCTCGACGAACTCCATCGCGTAGAAGGGCGCTTCGTTGACGCTCTCCTCCTCGCAGAGGCCGACAACCGGCGCCACCGGCACCGGGGTTGGCGCCAGCGCCGAGACCACCTTGTGCTCGCGGACCATGTCGTGAGCGGAGCCGAGTCGCTTGCCGAGCGGGGGACGCCGCAGCGCCCAGCGGCCGCCGGCCGAGTCGCGGACGCCGTAGGTCAGGTTCGAGTGACCGCCCGAGATGCGCTCGAAGGAGAGCGGCAGCTGCACGCCGGGGACGTGCTCGGCGAACCAGGCCTCGACACCCGTCCGATCGATCCCCTGCGGCGGCTCGGCGCTGCCTGTAGCCTCGTCCCCCATCGCTGGCCAAGCATATTCACGGCGCCGATTCCGGCTCAGCCCGTCCGTCGCCAACCGGCTGACGATCGGCTTCGCGATTGCCTTTGCCGTGCTCACCGGGCTCGCCGTGGTGGGCGTCGCCCGCTTCCTGCAGCAGCGCCAGGACTTCGAGGATGCGATCGCCCGCTCCTACCAGGTCGAGATCGCCGCGCGCAACCGGCTCGCAGCCGGAGCTCGGCCAAGGGCGGCGCGGACCGTGGTCCTCGACCAGCAGCGCCGGCGCCAGTCCCTGCGCGACGACATCGGCCACGAGACCCGGGACACGGCCCTGCTGGTGGGAGCCGGCTTGATTGCCGGCCTGACCGGCGCCGCGCTGCTCTTCAGCGGCCTGATCGCCTCGATGCGCCGTCCGCTGGAGGAGCTGGTCGAGGCATCGGGACGACTCGCCGGCGGTAACCTCGACGCGCGCGTCAAGGTCGGCGGCCTCTCGGAGACCGCCACTCTGGGAACCGCGTTCAACGAGATGGCGGCCGAGCTGCAGCGCCGGGCGGGGGAGCGCGACCAGCTCGAAACGATGAAGGACGAGTTCGTGCTCACAGCTTCGCACGAGCTGCGCAGCCCGCTTACCTCTGTGCAGGGCTTCGCCGAGCTGCTGATGCTCGAACGCGAGATGCTCAGTCCCAAGCAGACCGAGACGGTCGAGGTCATCCTCGACAACACCCGCCACCTGGTGCGACTGCTCAACGATCTGCTCGACCTGGCGCGCAGCGACGCGGGGCGGCTGACGATCAAACCGGCGCCCACCGATGTCGCTCCGCTGGTTGAGGATGCAGTGCGGACGATGCGCAGTCAGACCGAGGGACGCGCTCAGACCCTCAGCCAGGAGATCGAACCGAACCTTCCCCGCATCGACGTCGATCGCGACAGGATCCGCCAGGTGCTGGTGAATCTTCTAACAAATGCCCACGAGTACAGTCCGGAGGGAGCCTCGATCGGAGTAACCGCCACCCACCGGGACTCCAAGATCGAGCTTGCTGTAAGCGACAACGGGCCGGGGATGGCAGCGGATCAGCTGGAGCACATATTCGAGCGCTTCACCCGCGGCGACGCGGGGCTTACCCAGCACGTCGGCGGCACCGGACTCGGGCTGGCGATC
>DATNHC010000137.1:0-8103 GCA_035605155.1 Solirubrobacterales bacterium | reverse complement strand
GGGGTCGATCGCCACCTGGATCGTGTGGGCGCGGTCGTGAGCGGAGATGCCGGTGCTGACCCCGCCGGCCGCCTCGATCGTCACCGTGAAAGCAGTCTGCAGCGGCGCCTCGTTCTTGGCCGCCATCAGGTTGAGGCCGAGCTTCTCGCAACGCTCGGCGGTCAGCGCCAGACAGATCAGGCCGCGCGCCTCCTTGGCCATGAAGTTGACCGCCTCCGGTGTGGCGAACTGGGCCGCCATCACCAGGTCGCCCTCGTTCTCACGGTCCTCGCCGTCGCAGACGACGACCATGCGGCCGCGGCGGATCTCCTCGATCGCTTCCTCGATCGTCGAGAAGGGGCTCGCGCCTGCCTCCTGCCCCGCTCCGTCTGTCCGTTGCGTCTCAGTCATCTGGCTCACGATCGGTCCTTTCCGGCGAATGGCGCCGCCAACCGCTCAACATACTTGGCCACCACATCGCACTCGACGTTCAGCCGGTCACCGGCGGCGACCGCTCCCAGATTGGTCCGCTCCAGGGTCTCGGGGATCAGCGAGACCTCGGCCCAGTCATCGCCGAGGGCAGCGACGGTGAGACTGACGCCGCCAAGCGCGATCGAGCCCTTCTCGACCACGTAGCGACTCAGCTCGGGCGCGAGCGCGACGCGGAGCCGACGGGCGAAGCCGTCGTCCTCGACCGAGACGACCTCGGCAACACCGTCGACGTGACCCTGGACGATGTGACCGCCGAGCCGGTCCGACGCCTTAATCGCCAGCTCGAGATTGACCCGGGCGCCGGTCGCGAGGCGGCCGAGCGCGGTCACCTCGAGCGTCTGGTTCACCGCCTCGGTCTCGAAGCCGTCGGCCGCGATCGTCGTAGCCGTTAGACAGATGCCGTCGACCGCGATCGAGTCGCCCGTTGCGATCTCGGGAGCGAGCGAGGTGACGATCCGCAGGCGGGCACCATCGGCGCCACCCTCTACCGACTTGACTGTGCCAACGCCTTGGATCAGACCGGTGAACATCACCACTCCTTGAAGCGGGCCGTGATCAGGACATCGTCGCCGATCGTGTCGACGGTGCGGGACAGGGGTTGCTGGCGCGCGGGGCCTGTCGCGACTGCGGGGGGGCCTGCGGGCGGGGGCTGCGCCTCCGTTCTCGGCCCCCCCGCATCCGCGCCACCCGCGCGAGAGACGCTGCTGTCCCCGCCGAGAAGGACCGGGGCGACGAACGTCCTTACTTCGTCTAGCTGGTTGGCGACCTGAAAGGCACTGGCCAAGGTCGGGCCGCCCTCTAGGAAGAGGCTGGTTACTTCGCGGCGGCCGAGGTCGGCGAGGGCGGAGTGAATGCCGTCGGCTACGAGGACCTCGGCGCCGGCGTCGCGCAGGGCAGACGCATCGGCTTCGGGGGAGACGACGATTAGAACCGGGGACTGGTCGAGGCTGCTGAGCAGCTGAGAGTCGAGCGGCGTGCGGGCCTGGCGGTCGAAGACGACGCGCAGCGGCTGCCGCACATCCGTTCCGGTGCGCCTTTTGTGGCTATAGACCGCATAAGGCGCACCGGGACGAATGGGGCGTGCGGTGAGCAGGGGGTCGTCGGCGAGCACCGTGCCGATGCCGACCGCAATCGCGTCGGATTCGGAGCGCCAGCGGTGGACCCGCTCGCGGCTCTGCTCGCCGGAGATCCAAGGCGAGTCCCCGGGTGCGGTGCTCGTGCGGCCGTCAAGCGACATCGCCAGCTTCAGCGTGATCAGCGGCAGCCCGGTGCGGGCGTGCTTGCGAAAGGCTTGGTTGAGCAGCCGCGCCCTGGTCGCCTCCTCACCGGCGGCAAGCTCGACCTCGACCCCACCGTCGCGCAGGATGCCCAGCCCCCGCCCGGCGGCCTTCTCGCTCGGATCGTCAGAGGCAACCACCACCCGCGAGATCCCCGCCGCGAGGATCGCCTCGGTGCAGGGCGGCTGCCTCCCGGTGTGGGCACAAGGCTCCAGCGTCACGTACATCGTCGCCCCTTTCGGGTCTCCCCCCCGCTTCTCGCAGTCAGCGAGCGCCGCCCTCTCCGCGTGCAGCCCCCCCAGCTCAGCGTGCCAGCCCTCGCCGATCACCTCCCCGTCCCGCACAACGACAGCTCCGACAAGAGGATTGGGGCTAACTCGACCCCGCCCGCGCTCCGCAAGCTCGAGAGCTCGTGAGAGGTGACTCCGATCCGTGCCTGTGAGCTGGGAATTCATCAGATTGACTGACGAGTCAATCAACAGCTTACTCCGACCTGCCTTGGCTTTTGGTCGCCGGCCTTCTCGTCCCTCGCGCGGGTGGCGTGGCGGTGGGGTGATCTCCGCCGCGCGGAGGTTGCTGAGGGCAGGGCCTATCCCGTATTCCGAACAGTCCCGGTGCCCGAAGCAGCGCGCAGCGCAAGGAGGGCACCCCACCCCCACGACAGGACCCGCGCGCCAGAGCGGTATCGGGCCGAATCCGCAGATACCCTGACCGCGCTGCCATGAAGCTGATCGTCCAGATCCCCTGCCTGAACGAGGAGTCCACCCTCCCCGTCACGATCGCCGACATCCCCCGCCAGGTCGACGGCTTCGAGACGGTCGAGCTGCTGGTCGTCGACGATGGCTCGACCGATCGCACGGTCGATGTCGCCCGCCAGCACGGGGTCGAGCACATCGTCCGCCTGACCAACAACAAGGGCCTTGCGGCCGGCTTCCAGGCGGGGCTCGACGCCTGCTTGAAGCTCGGCGCCGACGCGATCGTCAACACCGACGCCGACAACCAGTACCGCGGCGCCGACATCCCCAAGCTGCTGGCGCCGATCCTCGCCGGCGAGGCAGACATGGTCGTCGGCGACCGCCAGGTCGCTCGGATCGAACATTTCTCCGGTGCCAAGAAAGGCCTGCAGAAGCTGGGCAGCTGGGTGGTCAGCCGCCTGGCCGGCACCGAGATCGCCGATACCACGTCCGGCTTTCGCGCCTACAACCGCGAGGCGGCGCTGGGACTGGTCGTGGTCGACAACTTCACCTACACGCTGGAGAGCCTGATCCAGGCGGGCAAGATGCTGGTCGCCGTCGACCAGGTTGAGATCGGCGTCAACCCGCAGACCCGCGAGTCGCGCCTCTTCTCCTCGACCGGGGCCTACGTGCGCCGCAACGCGCTCTCGATCCTGCGCATCTACGCCCGCTACGAGCCGCTGCGCGTCTTCGCCACCGCCGGCCTGCTTGTCGCCCTGCTCGCCCTCGCCGCCTGGATGCCCTTCCTGGTCGATTGGATCGTCAACGGCGACAGCACCGGCCACATCCAGTCGCTGATCCTCGGCGCCGTGCTCTTCATCGCCGCCATTCAGCTGCTCGCCCTCGGCGTGATCGGCGACCTGCTCGCCGGGCAACGGGTGATGACGCAACGGGTCTTCGAGCGGGTGCGGCGGGTCGAGCTGGCCCTCGACGTGCCCCCCTCCCATTACGAGCCCGGCGCCCCGGAGCGCTGATGCAGCCCCTGCGCAAGCTGCTGGGCGCCCGCGGCGGCGCCCGGAACGGCAGCGGCTCGGCAACCGCCGACTACGGCAGGACGGCGAGCTTCCTGGCGATCGGCGTCGGCCTCACCGGCCTGATCACCTACGTCTACTTCTTCATCGCCTCCCACGTCCTCTCCAAGCCCGACTACGGCGAGATCACCGTCGTCTGGTCGGCCGTCTTCATCACCATCTCCACCCTCTACCGGCCGGTCGAACAGCTGCTCTCGCGCCACATCTCCGAACACCTGGTCAAGGGCGAGCCGATCGGCGGCACGACGCGCAACGCGGCGGTCATCCAGCTCGGCCTGGCGCTGCTCTTCGCCGTCCTCGCGCTGGCCTTCCGCGGGCCGTTGCAGGACGGCCTGCTCGAGGGCAACGAAACCCTCTACTGGGTCTACTTCTCGGCGGTGCTCTTCTACGCGGCGAGCTACTTCGCCCGCGGCTTCCTCGCCGGCGTCAAGCGCTTCGGCCTCTTCACGGCGCTGATCCTCTCCGAGTCCTGCTTCCGCACCCTGTTCGCAGTGCTGGTCGCGGTCAGCCTGCTGAGCGGCCAGTCGTGGGTTGCGGTCGGCATCGTCGCCGCGCCGTCGCTCTCCCTAGTCGTCGTGCCCTTCGCGTTCAAGCGTAGGGCACGACGACTTTCCCAAGAGCGCGACATGTCCTCCGCTTCGCGTCCGGGCATGTCGCGGTCGGACGAGGGACCGGGCGATGGGGTCTCAGTGGCGCAAGGCAGCGGCTTCGCCGCGGCGGTGCTGGTGATCATGTTCAGCGAACAGGCCTTCCTCAACGCCGGGCCGCTGGTCGTCCGCGCCCTCGACGGTGCCGCGGCCGCCGGCTTCATCTTCAACGTGCTGATGCTGGCGCGGGCGCCGCTGCAGCTCTTCCAGGCGGTATCGACCAGCATCCTCCCCCACCTGACCAGCCTCCACACCAGCGATGAGCCCGGCAGCGGGGAGGAGTTCCAGCGCTCGGTGCGCGCGGTGCTGCTCGGCATCGTCGCCTTCACGGCTGTGATGGCGCTGGCGATCCTCCTCGCCGGCCCGCAGCTGATGCAGCTCGCCTTCAGCGGCAAGTTCGACTACGACCGCGCCGACCTGCTCATCGTCGCCGCCGGCACCGGCCTCTACCTCTCCTCGGTGACCGTCAACCAGGCCTGCGTCGCTCAGGGGCAGGTGCGACGCGCGGCCGCCCGCTGGATCGCCTGCGCCGCGCTCTTCATCGGCTGGAACTTCGTGCCGCTGGTCGGCGACGAGTTCCTTCGCGTCGAGGTCGGCTTCACGCTCACGGCCGGCGTCCTGCTCGGCCTGCTCTACCTGATCTACCGCCGGCCCCGTGAGCGGCCCGAGGACGTGCCGGCTCCGGGCTCCCCGGAGGAGCTCGAGCTGCGCCTCGCCGCGGTCGACGAGAACACATAGGGTCGAGCCGTGGGTGGACACGACGCCGAGCTGATCCTCGTCGCCGGCGCCCTGCTCGCCGCCGGCATCGTCGGCGCGCTGCTGGCCGATCGCATCCGCATCCCGGGGCTGCTGCTCTTCCTCGGCCTGGGGATGCTGGCGGGTTCGGAAGGCATCGGCGGGATCGAGTTCGACGACGCCGAGCTGGCCCGCACCCTGGGCACGATCGCGCTCGTCCTGATCCTCTTCGAGGGAGGGCTGACCGCAGGCTGGTCGGAGATCCGGCCCGTGCTCGGCACCGCGGCCTCGCTGGCCACCGTCGGCACCGCGGTGACCGCGGCGCTCGCCGGCCTGGCGGCGATGTGGATCTTCGATCTCAGCGCCCTGGAAGGGATGCTGGTCGGAGCGGCGGTTGCCGCCACCGACTCGGCTGCGATCTTCGCCGTGCTGCGCCGCTCGACCCTGAAGAAGCGCCTGGCCCGCTCGCTCGAGGGCGAGTCGGGGATGAACGACCCCGTGGCCCTGCTGCTTGTCATCGGCTTCATCGAATGGATTCAGGAGCCGGGTTATGGCTTCGCCGACATGGCCGGACTGCTCGTCCTCAAGCTGGCTCTGGGCGCCGCGATCGGAGTCGCCATCGGCCGCCTCGCCGTTGCCGGCCTGAACCGGGTGCGCCTGCCGACCGACGGGATCTACCCGGTGGCGACGATCGCGATCGCCGGCCTCGCCTACGGCCTGGCCGAGATCGCCTACGGCTCCGGCCTGCTCGCCACCTACCTGACCGCGCTGGCGCTTGGCTCGAGCAGCATTCCGGCGCGCCGCACGATCGTCGCCTTTCACGAGGGGGTCGGCTGGGTCGCCCAGATCGGCCTCTTCATCCTGCTCGGGCTGCTCGTCTTTCCCAGCACGCTGGGGGACGTCGCCGTCGAAGGGCTTGCCCTCTCGGCGGCGCTGATCCTCGTCGCCCGGCCGCTCGCCGCCTTTGCCGCCACCGTCTTCGCGCCGCTCAACCTGCGCGAGCGGGCGATGCTCGGCTGGGCGGGACTGCGCGGCGCGACGCCGATCTGGCTGGCGACCTTCCCCGTGGTCGCCGGGGTGGGCGCCGGGGAGCAGCTCTTCGCGATCGTCTTCTTCGTCGTCGTCACCTCAACTCTTGTCCAGGGGGCGAGCTTCGAGCCGCTTGCGAAGCGCCTCGGGCTGACCACGGATGAGCCCGCCATACCGCGGCGCCTGCTCGAGTCGGGGCGGATCCGGCGCATGGGCGGCGACGTCGTCTCCTACCGCCTGCGTCACGGTGCCGCCGCCGCCGGACACCTGGTGCGCGAGCTCGGGCTGCCGCGCGAGGCATTGGTCAACGTCATCGTCCGCAACGGCCGCGCGATCCCGCCCCGCGGCTCGACCGAGCTGCGCGAGGGGGACGAGCTCCACGTGCTCGTCCGTGGCGAGCTGCGCGACGAGGTCGAGGAGCTGACCCGGCAGTGGCACGAGGGGCCGGTCGGCAACCCCCCGCAGCCGCACCTGCCGCCGCGGGGCGCCCCGCAGGTCTTCTCGGTCGGGCCCAGCGTCGAAATCGACGATCCCTCGCGGCCGAGCTCCGTCGCCGGCATCGCCGTGATCGCCGTGCTGCGCAGCCGCCGCGACCGGGCCAGCGCCCTCGTCGCGCTTGCCGACGCGCGCTACGCGCTAACCACCGAGAGCGTGGTCGCGGTCGGCGATCGGCGTGCTCTCGCCAGCTGGTGCGAGCGGCGCGCCGAGCGGGCCGGCGACGACCCGGCGGAGCGGGCCTGGTGGCAAGAGGCAATCGGCGCCCTTGTCGCGAGGGGCTGAGGCCGGCGCATATCGGCGTCCTCGGTCGCTCGCGTGCAGGAGCACGCCACGCTCCCTGCGTCCTTGATCTGCTTGACCTCAGCCCCTCGCGACGGCTTCGGCTATCTCCACATACGCAGCGGCGGGGTCCTCGGCGCCAAAGACAGCCGAGCCGGCGACGAACAGTGAGGCGCCGGCCTCGGCGACCGAGCGGGCCGTCGAGGCGTCGATGCCGCCGTCGACCTCGATCTTCGCCTCGCCGACCAGCGGCGCGAGGCGCGAGACCTTGTCGGGTGAGCCAGGTATGAAGCTCTGGCCGCCCCAGCCCGGATTGACCGTCATGCAGAGCACAACGTCGGCGAGATCACGCAGCTCGACGAGCGCGTCGACCGGCGTACCGGGGTTGATCGCAACGCCGGCCAGGCAGCCGAGCTCGTGGATCGCGGCCAAGGTGCGGCTGGCGTGGGGCGTCGCCTCCTCGTGGAAGGTGATCGAGTCCGCGCCGGCCTCGGCGAAGGCCTCGATCTGGCGTTCGGGCTGCTCGATCATCAGGTGCACGTCGAGCACCGCACCGGCGTCGTGCACCCGGTCGGCGATCGCGCTGGCGACCAAGGGCCCGATCGTGATCGGCGGCACGAAGTGGCCGTCCATCACGTCGAAGTGGATCACCCGCGCTCCCGCGTCGAGCACCTCCTCCAGCTGCGAGCCGAGCTTGGCGAAGTCGGCTGAGAGGATCGAAGGCGCCACCCGCGGCGAGCCGATCAGCTCGCGCATCCGCTCGCTCATGACCCACTCCCTATGACGCGAAAACCAAGCAGATCAAGGACGCAAGGTGCGCCTAAGCGCGCAGCGAGCAAGCGTGCATATCTGATTCTTCGCGCAGCGAGCGGAGCGCGGTCGTTGTGGCGTGCTCTGCACGCGAGCGACCGAGGACGCCGATATGCGCCGGGTTGCACCGTCATATAGGCCTCAGCATCGAGCCGCCACAGAGCTGGCAGGTCATGTCCTCTGTGGTGCTCATCCGCGCAATCGTTTGGTGCTCGCCGCAGTCGGGACACTGCGAGACGAGCTCGAAGCGGCGCAGACAGTACACGCAGCGCAGGCGGCCCGGGAGCTGCGTCGGCCGCAGCCAGGGCTCGCTGCAACCGGGGCAGGCTGCCCGGCGCATGATCGGATCACTCATGGCGCTCATCATCGCGCTTCTCGCGGCAGATGAAGAAACCGGTCGTGCGGTCGCGGTCGGGACGCAGCTGCAGGGACTGCTCAGCCTCGATCTGCTGCTTGTTCTCGCGGGCGCTGATCGTGCAGGTCGAGTAGACGAGGGTGCCGCCCGGTCGCAGCGCCTCCCTGGCCCGCTGCAGGAGCTCGGCCTGAACCTCGACCAGGCGCTCGATCGTGGCAGGAGACTTCCGCCAGCGGG
>DATNHC010000136.1:0-31249 GCA_035605155.1 Solirubrobacterales bacterium | reverse complement strand
TCTCACGCCGCAACTCGGTCTTGACTTCGGCGAAGCCGAGCTCCATGCGCTGACTCAGGTCGTCGAGCCTCTCGTCCGTCCAGCTCTCCCTCACGGTCTCCATGATGGCACCGTAACGATTTGTCTGCTGCGCGTGGCGCGCAGAAATGCGTGGTTGTGCGACTCCTCTTGCGCGAAAGGTGCACGGGCAGCTACTCGAACGCGGCGGCCTTGGCGCTGGGGACCTTGCCGCCGGTGCACTTCGGGCCGTGACCGGGGCGGGGCAGGATCTGGAAGTTGGTCACCGCATGGAACGGCGTCGTCGAGCCGTCGTTCTGAGCAAGGTTGATGACCAGGCGGTAGAAGCCGGGGCGCAGGTCGTGGTAGTAGATCTCAGGCTTGGTCGCCGGCGAGTAGCTGCCGGCAGAGCCGATTTGCTCGGCGAGCACCCCGTTGGCACCGGCGTACTCAGGGAAGTCGAAGGAGGCGCCGACCAGGCGGCCGCTGCCGAAGGGGCTGTCAATCGCTCGTTGCAGCTTGGCTGGGTCGACGCAGTCCGGGACCCGGTTCAGCCCGAAGCGGATATGTCCCTCGCCGAGCTGCGGTTCGCCGCCGAAGCGACGTGGCGCCATCCGGAAGTTGTGGACCTTGACCTTGACTACGACCGCATGGCTGGCTTGACGGGCGCCGTTGCGTGGCGAGATCACCTCGACCGCCGGGGTGCCAAGGATCGGCAGCGCCTCGGCTTGGGCGCGACCTGCGTCCTTGCCTCCATCCAGGGCGACGATCGCAATCGCCGTCGCCAGGACCGCTGCCCCAGCAACCAGAAGTGCGGTTCGGCTTCGCATCCGGCGGAAGACTAAGCCCAACCGCCTGCCCACCCCATAGGCTTCATCCAGATGACCCCTGCCGCCGAGCTCGCCTACCGGCTGAGCGCCGCCGCCCGCCGCCCGGCCAGCTGGTGGCAGCTCTTCAAGTTCGGCTTGGTCGGGGGCTCCGGCTACCTGATCAACTTGGCGGTCTTCGCCGTGCTCAGCGGCAATCTCGGGGTGCAGCACACGCTGGCGGCGATTGGCGCCTTCTGCGTCGCGGTCAGCAGCAACTTCTTCTGGAACCGCCACTGGACCTTCGCCGCCGGCGATGGCCATGCCGGCTTCCAGGCGGCCCGCTTCTTCACGGTCAGCATCGCGGCCCTGCTGATCAACCTTGCCGTGCTCGAGGCGTTGGTGGCCGGCACCTCACTCGGCGAGCTCACCTCTCAGGCGATCGCGGTGGCTTTTGCGATGCCCTTCAACTTCCTCGGCAACAAGCTCTGGACGTTCGCCTAGGGCCCTGCCAGGACGCCCGTGCTCGTCCCCTGGATCGTCTTCCCGGCGCTGCTACTTGCCATCTGCGTGGGCGTCGGTCTTCTGACCGAGGCGCTGGCCGGGCGCCGTATCCCGGGCGCGCTGCTTGCCCCCCTGGGTCTGGCGAGCGTCACGCTCGTCGGCCTGGCGACAACCGCCTTTGCGGCAACTGCGAGCTTGACCGCGCCCCTTTGCGTCCTGCTTGCCGTGATCGGCTTCGCGCTCGCCTTCCGGGAGAGGCGCAACCTGCGTCCAGATCCCTGGCCGGTGGCGGTCGCGCTTGCCATCTTCGGGGTCTTCGCGGCGCCGGTCGTGCTCTCCGGCGAGGCGACCTTTGCCGGCTACATCAAGCTCGACGACACGGCGACCTGGTTCGCGATCACCGATCGCCTCATGGAGCACGGCCGCGACATCTCCGACCTGCCGCTGTCCAGCTACGAGGCAACGCTCGACTTCAATCTCGCCGGTTGGTACCCGGTTGGGCCATTCATCCCCTTCGGTGTCGGGGCAAAGCTCACCGGCACTGACCTTGCCTGGGTCTTTCAGCCCTATCTGGCGCTGCTGGCGAGCTTCTCTGCGGCTTGCCTCTGGCAGCTCACCTCACAGGTAGGGGTGGCCCGCCTGTGGCGTGGCGCCGCGGTCTTCCTCGCTGCCCAGGCGGCGACCCTCTTCGCCTATGCGATGTGGGGCGGGATCAAGGAGCTCGTCACCACGATGCTGCTCGGCCTGATCGCCGCCCTGGCACCGGCCGCGATCGAGGAAGAGGTCCCGGCCGCAAGACCGCTCTTGCCGTTGGCGATCGGCACCGCGACGCTGGTGGCGATCCTCAGCTTCGGCGCCGGTCCGTGGCTGCTGGGCCTGCTTGGAGCGGCAGCTTTGATCCTGCTCGCAGAGCGCGGGCCGCGCCAGGTCTGGGAGCGCGGCTGGCGCCTTGCCGCCTGGCTCCTGCCGCTGATCGTGATCGGCCTGATCGGCCACCCGGTCTTTCCCGAGTCGACCAAATTCCTGCTCAGCGCCAGCACCGACCTCGGCAACCTCGCCGGTCCCGTCAGCCCAGCGCACCTGCTCGGCATCTGGCCA
The DNA here is from genome assembly GCA_035605155.1 of Solirubrobacterales bacterium. GTDB lineage: Bacteria > Actinomycetota > Thermoleophilia > Solirubrobacterales > 70-9 > VRUE01. The sequence continues at coordinate 28,844 of DATNHC010000136.1, read as the reverse complement.
GCCCACGACTTCCGTGAAGGGGTGAACGCCGCCGCGCTCTCGGGCGCTTTGATCGCGGTCGTCGCGGCGGCCGCGCTGGCCGGCGCCTGGAGCGTTCTGCGCGACCGCGATCCGGGTCTGCTCGTGGCGCTCGGCGGTGCTGCGGTCGGCTGCGGGCTGATCGCTGTCTTTGGCTCGGCTTGGGTAGCCGCCAAGTCCTACGCGATCGTCTCGCCTTTCGCCCTGCTCTTCGCCTTCGCCGGGCTGGGCTACGTTGCCAGCATCGGCGCTCGCTTCGCCGCAGTGCTTGGAGCGCTGCTGCTCGCCGCTGGCGTGATTTGGTCCAACGTGCTCGGCTATGGCGGAGCGAGCCTCTCTCCTCGCGACCAGCTGGCCGAGCTGGAGGAGATCGGCGAGCGCTTCGCCGGCGTCGAACCGGCGCTGATGACCGAATACCAGCCCTATGGCGTGCGTCACTTCTTGCGTGACATGGCGCCGGAGGGCGCCTCGGAGCTGCGCCGCCGCCAGGTAGCGCTGAGCAACGGCACGGTCCTCGAAAAGGGCGAACAGGCCGATGTCGATCGCATCGCCCTGCCGGAAGTCCTCACCTACCGCGCGCTCGTCTTGCGCCGCTCCCCAGCAGCCAGTCGTCCACCGGCGCCGTATCGCCTTGCCTGGCGGGGTCGTTTCTACGACACCTGGATCAGGCCGCGCGCTGCGCCGGCGCCGCTGGAGCATCTCGCTTTGGGCACGGCAGTCGACCCGGCCGCCATCCCGCGCTGCTCCGAGGTGCTGCGCCTGGGCGCCGAGGCGGAGGCCGCCGATGGCGAGCTCGTCGCGGCGCCGGCGGGAGAGCCCCTCGCGCTGCCGCTGGGCAACGCAGACCGGAGCGGGGGGCTGGTCCGCTCACGGGCCGGCGCCACCTATGCCGAACCCGCCGGAGCGGGAAGCATCCGGCTCGAGGTCGATCTGCAGCGAGCGGGTCGAGGTGAGGTCTGGCTGGGCGGCTCGCTGCGGCCGGCGGCCACCCTCTCCGTCGACGGCGAAGAGGTGGGAACGGTCCGCCACCAGCTCAACACGCCGGGCAACTACCTCGACTTCGGCGCCGTGCCCCTCGGACGCGGCGTGCACGAGCTCGAGGTCGAGGTCGGCGGACCCGACCTGCACCCAGGCAGCGCCGGCTCCGACGGCCCGCTGGGGCCGCTGGTCGTCTCGCGACCGGTCGACAACCTGGTGTTGGAGAGCGTCGCTCCTGCCGAGGCCGCCACGCTCTGTGGCAAGCGCTGGGATTGGATCGAGGTGATTTCAGCGCGCTAGTATTCTTGAGCAATGGAGTCAGGCAGCGCAACCGAGGTGCAACCGGACTGGTATCGCAGCGCCTTCTCGGCCGAGACCACCGTGGTCAGGCCGTGGGCGGATCAGACCGAGGCGGAAATCGACCGGGTGCTGGCGATGATGCGGCCGCCGGAGGGCGCGCGCGTGCTCGACCTCGCCTGTGGCACCGGCAGGCACTCGATTGAGCTTGCGCGCCGCGGCTTCTCGGTCGTCGGCGTCGACATCGCCGACGACCTGCTCGAGGTCGCCAGCCGCGAAGCCGAGCTGCAATCGGTCGAGGGCGCCTCCTTCCAGGAAGTCGATCTGCGTGAACTCGACTTCGAGGACGAGTTCGACCTCGTGCTCAACCTCAACGACGGGGCCGTCGGCTATTTCGAGACCGAGGAGGAGAACCACCGCACCTTCGAGGTCATTGCCCGCGCGCTGCGCGCCGGCGGCGGCAACCTAATACAGCTGCCGAACGTCCTCTACGCCGAAAATCACCTGCCGCAGAAAACCTGGATCGAGGGCGAGGGGATGATCGAACTGATCGATCACCGCTGGGATGGGCACAGCCGCTACTTAGAAGGCTCGACCACGCCGATCGTCTTCGGCGAAGTCTTCGAGCGGCCCCGCCCGATTCCGTTCCGCCAGCGGCTCTACTCAGTCGACGAGATGCGCGAGATCTATCACTCGGTCGGCATGACGTTCGCCAACGTCTTTCGCGGCAACGGCAAGCCACGCCCTCCCAAGGACACCCAGTTCGAGGTCTTCTACGAGGGCCGCAAGGCCTGAGTCAGCCGCCTTACCAGTCGCCCTCCAGCCAACGCAGCAGCTCCTCGGTGCGGCCACGCAGATCCGGCTCCGAAGCGGCGAGCTCGGTGACCGCGAGCTGAATCACCGCGCCGAGCGCCAGCGTCGCCCGCTCCGGGCTCAACTCCAGGCCCGCCTCGAGGCGCTGCAACGCGATCGGATCGCTGCGCAGTGCCGACAGCGCCTCCCGCGCCGCTTCGGGATCGGTCTCGGCAATGTCGATTGCCGTCTCTACGGCGTTGCGGACCCGTTCCGTGGGGGAGCCCGCGGCTGCGGCCTGCAGCGCCCGCTCCACGAGCCGTTCGTCCAAGCGACCGTCGACTACAGCCGCAACTTCTCTACCCTCTGACATGTCTGGGACCTCCTCTTCAGGTCTCGGCCGGGCCCCGGGGTGTCGCAAGCACCGCCGGGGCCGCGTATTGAGATTCTGCGAGTGTAGACTCGAATGAAGACAATAAGCGCCCGCCGCTCAATGGTCAAATAAATTCGCTCGTGAGGCAGCCGGGGCACGAGGCGCGGGGAAGGCCAGGCAAATGAGCAGCGGCAAACCGAGCTACGACGCGGCGACGATCGAGGCCGAGCGCCAGGCATTCTGGGAGGAGCGCGATACCTTTGCCACGCCGGTTCCGGCGCAGGGCCGGCGCGCCGTCTACATCAAGCCGTCCAGCCCCTTTACGTCGGGCAATCTGCACATGGGACACGTGCGCGACTACGCGATCGGCGACGCCTACGCGCGTTTCCGACGCGCTCGCGGCGACGCCGTGCTCTTCGGCTTCGGCTTCGACGCCTTCGGCCTGCCGGCTGAGATGGCGGCGATCGAGCGCAAGGTACCGCCGGCTGAGTGGGTCGAGCGCTGCGGCGAGCGGATGCTGGAGCAGATGAAGCGCCTCGGCTTCTCCTTTGACTACGGCCGCGTCTTCTACAGCTCCGACGAGCGGCAGTACCGCTGGTCGCAGTGGCTCTTCCTCACCCTGCTCGAGGCCGGTCTGATCTATCGCGACGACACGACCGTCGATTGGTGCGATCACTGCCGCACGACGCTCGCTGCGCTGCAGGTCGAGGACGGCCGCTGCTGGCGCTGCCACAACGAGGTCCGCCTGATCCGTCGTCCGACCTGGTTCCTGCGCATAACGCCTTACCTGGAGGAGAACGATCGGCGCCTGGATGAGCTCGAGGCAGACGCTGCTTGGGACGAGATCTCACTCTCCACCCAGCGCTACATCCTCGGGCGCAGCGATGGGGTTGAGGTCGATCTCGAGGGCCCGCGCGGCACTGCCCTCACGGTCTTCACGCCGCATCGCGAGGCAGTCGAGCGGGCGAGCTTCGTGCTGCTTTCCCCCCGATACCCAGACGTGGAGGCGTGGGTGGGCGAGCCCGGGGTGCGCGAGCAGCTCGACGAGCTGCGCTCCGGTGGCTGGGAGCGCAGTGCCCGCGACGCCAAGTCGGTGCCGCTCGTAGACACCGGCGCCTCGGCGAACGCGCCGTGGAGCGGGTCAGTCCTGCCGGTCCTCGTCTCGCCGCTCGTCGACGCGCGTTACGGGCCGACGGCGGCCCTCGGGATTCCTGCTGTCGACGAGGCGGATGCGACGCTCGCCGCCCGCGCGCCGCGGGTGGGGGAGGGGACCGCGGACGAGATCGGCTCTGACTCGCGAACCGAGCTGCGTGGCGCAGTGCGCTACCGCGCGGCTGACTTCTCGATCTCCAGGCAGCGCTTCTGGGGCACGCCGATCCCGATCGTCCACTGCGAGGGATGCGGTGCTGTGCCGGTGCCCGAGGAGGACCTGCCGGTCGTCCTACCGCGTGACATTGAGCCCACCGGAGAGGGCAACCCGCTGGCCGAGCACCCGGGCTTCGTCGAGGTGGACTGCCCGCGTTGCGGCGCGCCCGCCCGGCGCGAGACCGACACCCTCGACTGCCACTTCGACGCCCTCTGGCTCTGGGTGCCCGCGGCGGTGCCGCCCGAGGCCCGCGCCGAGGCGATGTTCAACCATCCTGACCTGCAGCGCTGGCTGCCCGCCGAGCGGCTCGTCGCCGGCGCGGATTCCGGCGGTTTCGTCTTCGATCAGCGAGTCGTCACCAAGGCTCTGCGCGACATCGGCCCGTTCGCGTTCATGAAGCAGGGCGAGCCCTTTGCCGGCTGCCTTTTCCACGAGATGGTGATCGCCGACGGGCGCAAGATGAGCAAGCACCTGGGCAACGTCGTCGACCCCGACGAGCTTGTCGAGCGTTTCGGCGCCGATACCGTCCGCCTCGCGGTGCTCTACGCCGCCGGACCGGCCAAGACGCTCAACTGGAATGACAGCGCCCTGCGTTTCGCCAGTCGCTTTCTCAACAACGTCTGGAGCTACTCTCACGAGCGTTTCGCGACGCTTGACGAGGCGCCCGAGGACGCCGATGCGGCAGCCGATACGAAGTTCATGCGCGACCGCTTGGGCAAATGGTGCGAGAACGGGCTCAGCCGGATCGTCGACGACCTCGAGCAGTTGCAGATGCACAAGGCGGTCCGCAACCTGACGCGGCTCTTCGAGCGCATTCAGGATTTCGAGAAGCGCGTTCTGAAGCGTCGCGGTCAGCTGAGCCGCGCCGACGCCCAGGCTCAGGTCGACGCCCTCGTCGGCCTTGCGCAGGCTCTGGAGCCCTTCGCTCCTCATCTCGCCGAGCACCTGCTCGAGGCCTCCGGGCACGGCTCGGGAAAGACAACCAGTTTTATCCAAGAAAACTTGACTGTTCCGAATTAGGACCCTAAAGTCGCGGGCGATGGCAGCGGAAGGCAGTTTGCCTTACGACGCAGTTGCCCTCGACGAAGCGGAGAAGCTGTTTTGGAAGGGGCTCTGGGAGACGGCCGTTGAGGATGCCGTCGTCGATCTCGGGATCGACATGGTTCGTTTCGGCCCGGTCGAGGCTGCCGTGGTCGAAGAGGAACCGGAAGACCTGTCACACAACTTCATCCTTGGCGCGGCGGCGCCTGGCGCGGTCGAGGACGGCTACCTCCCGGCCGCGGTCAAATGGATCGAGCGGCATGGCGTCGACTACCGGGTTGCTCTCTCGCCGATCCTGCCCGAGGCAACGGCGGCGAGGAGGTGGCTGTGGCGCCATCAGTACAAGCTCCTCGACGGTCCAACCCGGCTGCTGCGCGATGCTTCGCCGCCGGCCTTCCGCATGCCGGCCGGCATCGACGTCTACGAGCGCATCGACCCCTGGGAAGACGAAGGGTTTGCCGATCCGCTCGCCGAGAGCCTCGGCCTCGCCAGCTGGGCGGGGACGTTCTTCGTCGATCTGCCGGGGACGGAGGGCTGGCGCTGCTACTGCTCAGTCGACGGCGACGAGCCGCTTGCCTACTCGGCGATGCTGGTTCACGAGCGGACCGCGGTCCTCGTGCTTGCCTCGCGACCCGTGGGCGAGCGAGATGGGATCGGCCAGAGAGCCGTCCTGCACCGTTCGATCGAGGAGGCAGCCGACACCGGCTGCGCGACGATTGCGGTTGCCGAGGCAGGCTACGAGCCGGCCGTCGCAGACCGCCAAAGCCTCGAGGAGGCTGGCTTTGTCAACGCATTCCGCACCTTTACCTGGCAGCCGGGGGCGCGCGTTCGCATGTGATCGGCCCCGCAAGGGTGGGGTAGCCGAGCGTTTGCACAGGAAGACTTGACCAGTGTGGGGGGAGTCTGTTATACGTAGTGATGCTGACGACCAAGCGCCTGCGGAGAGGTGGGAACCCAGTCAGGGGCGACTCGCCTTGCGATGGCAAAAGGAGTACCAGTCATGAGTCGAGATGTTGGCCGTTTCGGGAGTACTAGGGAGGCGACAGCGTTGCGGGCAATGCCCCACCTCCAGTCGGCAACGCTGCCCGGTACCGCGGCCAATTCGCCCATCCACCTCTGGCAGTCGGGCCCCCGGAGAGGGGGGGCGGCCATGTAATGGGCCGCGGCGCTGGTAGATGTGATCGGCAAACGACGACGACCGGTCACGACGGTATGAGCCGCGCCGGGCGCGCATGTCCCAGGCCCCGACGCAGCCCTAGCTCAGGCCGGAGCCCAGCGGCGCTGGTCAGAGGCAGGGCCCGCCCCGCGGACTGCTGACACCGCGGGGTGGGCCCCACTTGTTCAGGGGCCCTCCGGGCGACGTGCTTTCTAGACAGCACGGCTTCGGCCTTCATTGCTTAGAACTCCTTGATCGATGCTCGGGCGGCTGCTATACCCACTGGATCGATGTGGGAGCGCCAGTCGAGAGAGCGATGCGACGGCCCTCAGGGACGGGGAGTACCCTGCTCGGAGGAAATCCTGTCATGTTGAGCCCTGAGGACCGCACCCGCTCCTGCGCGACCGAACTGGTCTGCCGCGACTGCGATCGCCGTTATCCGCTGCTTGACACGACCTTCAAGTGCCTCGGCTGTGGCCAGGGTCTCGACATCGACTACGACTACGAGCTGGCCAAGGCGCGCCTCGGTGAGGTGCCGCCCGCCGCGCGGGAGATCAACATCTGGCGCTTCGAGGAGCTGATGCCGATCCTCGACGCCAGGGCTCAGCAGCGCGTCGGCCAGTACAGTGGCCGCACGCCGCTGATCCGGGCCGACCGGCTTGGCGCCGAGCTCGGGCTGCGAAGGCTCTATCTGAAGGACGACAGCACCTCGCGTCCCAGCCTCTCCTACAAGGACCGGGTCGTCTCGATGGCGGTCGCCCGCCTGCTGGAGCTGGGCAAAGAGGAGATCGGCTGTGTCTCGACCGGCAACGTCGGCACCGCGGTCGCCTCTCTGGCCGCCAAGGCCGGCGTCGCCGCTTACGTCTTCTATCCGTCCAACCTGGAGAAGGGCAAGGCGCGCGCTTGCCGGGCGCTCGGCGCCGCCGTGATCCAGCTCGACGGCAACTACGACCAGGCCAACCGCGCCTGCCGCGAGCTGGCCCTGACCAGCGGCATCCAGTTCGCCAACATCACCCTGCGCCCGTTCTACGCCGAGGGGGCGAAGACGCTGGCCTTCGAGGTGGTCGAGCAGCTCGAATGGGAGGCGCCCGACCACATGGTCATCCCGGCCGCCGGCGGCACCCTCTCCTCGCGGGTGCACAAGGGCCTCGGCGAGCTGGAAACCGTCGGCCTGGCAGAGACCGCCGGCACGAAGATCAGCGTCGCCCAGCCAGCCGGCTGCGGCCCGATCGCAACGGCGATCACGGATGGCTCCGGCGAGATCGAGCCGCAGTCACCGCACACCGCCGCCCACTCGTTGGCGATCGGCGCCCCAGGCGACGGGCCGCTGGTAGTCGACGCGGTGATCTCACGCGGCGGCTCGGCGGCGACGGCCTCCGACAAGGAGATCTTCGAGGCGATCGATCTGCTCGGCGCGACCGAGGGGATCCTCACCGAGCCCGCCGGAGGTACGACGGTCGCCTCGACGATGAAGCTGGCAGCCGAGGGCAAGCTTGGTCGCGACGAGACGGTGGTCGCCGTGATCAGCGGCAACGGCTACAAGACCCTCGACGAGCATCCGGAGAAGCCCTGGGCCGAGATGGTGGCCTGCAACGTGGACTCAATGGGCGAGATGCTCGAAGAGGTCCGCAGCCAGGGCGTCGGCGCCACGCTGGGTTGACCAGACCGCCGGCCCGGTCCTGGCGCGGCTGTCTACGGCGCCTCGGAGGGCCTCGAGACACCCGATGTGGCCCTTAGTGACGGCCGGGACCACGCGTTGATCCAGCTCGCTTAGGAGGGCCAGAAACGTGCCCTTCATCACTGATTGACGAGTCAGTCAATGGCTATAGTTGGGACCGATGGCTGCCGCCTCCGCCAACGGCAAGGTCGTCCCGGCTGAGTTCCCACCGCCGGTCGACTCGCCCAAGGAGTTCGTCAAGCGATCGCTCGACGGCGAGGACGAGCGGATCGAGATCGGCGTGGCGATCGTTGGCGGCGGCACGGCCGGGCTGGCCTGCGCCAACCGTTTGCTGCAGCTGCTCGCCGAGGATCCCGGGACGATGGAGAAGCTCGGTGAGGTGCCGGTCGCGGTAATCGAGAAGGCGAAGACCTGCGGCGGCCACAACCTTTCGGGCGCCGTGATGCGTCCCGGTCCATTGCAGGAGCTCTTCCCAGGCCTGAGCCGCGAGCAGTGGCGACAGGAGGGCTTCGCCTTCGGCGAGGTCGAGAAGGAGGCGATCTACGTTCTGCCCAACGGCAAGACCAAGATCCGCATCCCGCCGCCCCCGCCGCAGCGCAACCACGGCAACGAGGTGATCTCCGTCTCGGCGCTCTGCCGTTACATGCAGGCCCAAGCCGAGGAGGCGGGCGCCTACCTCTTGACCGAGACCGCGGCGACGCAGCTGATTGTCGAGGGGGGCGCCGTGCTCGGCGTGCGCTCGGGCGACAAGGGGCGCGGCAGAGAGGGTGAGGAGTTGGGCAACTTCGAGCCGGGCACCGACATCGCCGCACGTGCAACGGTGCTCGCCGAGGGCTGCTGGGGGCACCTGAGCGATGCGGCGGTGCGCGAGTTCGGCCTCGACGAGGGTCGCGAGCCGCAGGTCTGGGAGCTGGGCGTCAAGGAGGTCTGGAAGGTGCCCAAGCCGCTTGACCGCGTGATCCACACGGTCGCCGGCTGGCCCCTGAAGATCTCGGCCCGCTACCACCAGATCGGCGGCACCTGGATCTACCCGATGGTCGACGAGAAGACCGGCGAGGACCTCGTCTCGATCGGCTTCGTGCTCGACCTCGACTACGCCGACGCGACCAGCTCGGCCCACGACTTCCTGCAGCAGTTCAAGACCCACCCGATGGTGCGCGAGATCCTCGCGGGTGGCGAGCGGGTCAGCTGGGGCGCCAAGGCGATCCCCGCCGGCGGTTACTGGGCGATGCCGAAGCTCTCGATGCCCGGCGCCGTGCTGATCGGCGACGCTGCCGGCATGGTCAACCTGGCCGCGTTGAAGGGCGTCCACTACGCGATCGCCGCCGGCATGCTGGCCGCCGAGCAAATCTACGAGGCGCTCAAGGCCGACAGCGACGACTTCAGCGGCTACGAGCAGGCTGTCGAGGACTCGATCATCCGCAAGGAGCTCTACGAGCAGCGCAACGCCCGCCAGCCCTTCCAGAAGGGGCTGCTCAAAGGCGGGCCGCTGGTCAACCTGATGATCGCCACCAAGGGCCGCTTCCCGGGCGGCCGCTGGAAGCTGCACCGCAACGACGCCCAGCCGATGTTCGTCGGCAAGACGAAGGAGGGCTATCCACAGCCCGACGGCAAGTACACCTTCGACAAGCTCTCCAGCGTCTTCATCACCGGCAATGCCACCCGCGACGACGCCCCCAACCACATCCGTGTCCAAAAGCGCGTCCCCCGCGAGATCGCCGAGACCTGGAAGTGGATGTGCCCGGCCGGCGTCTACGAGATTCCCGAGGACGCTCCCGAGAGCGGCGACGTCGACGTGATCGTCAACTACACCAACTGCATCCAGTGCGGCGCGATCACCGCCAAGGGCGGCCGCTTGACGACGCCAGAGGGCGGCGACGGGCCGCTTTACCAGAACACCTAAATAAGCCGGGGCCACTTTGTGGCCCGGCTTGGCCGACCGCCACGGGCCCGGCGTTGCAGCGCGCAGCCCCGTCTATGTGGCTAGGACTAGCCGTTATACTGACGCTGTATGACTCAGAGAATGGGTGCCAAGGGGCAGGTCGTGATCCCCAAGGATCTCCGTGAGCAAGTCGGCCTTGGGCCAGGGGCGGATGTGTCTTTTGAGCCTGTGGACGATGGCATCGTGGTCCGGCGAGCCGATCGACAAGCCAAGATGCGGGGTCGTTTTGCCGGCAGTGGAATGGCCGCCCGCCTCCTCGAGGATCGTCGCCAAGAGCGTCCATAGAGGTGGCCGCCTGCCTCGACTCCTGGGCTGTCCTTTCCTGGCTCGACGGCGACGAACCCGCCGCCGCCAAGGTCGCTGAAGCCTTTGCCCAGGAACGCCCGCCGATGAGCTGGGTCAATCTCGTAGAGGTCAACTATCGCGTAGCACGCGATCACGGCTGGCACGAGGCCGAGCAGACGCTAAGCGATCTGCGCTCGCGAGTCACCGAGGATCTGCCAGGGGTGTCTGCAATGCGAGCCGTGGCCCGGGTAACGGCGGACCACCCAATCGCACTGGCGGACTGCTTCGCCGTGGCGTTGGCTGCAAGGACTGGAACCGACCTGCTCACCGGCGACCCCGAGATCATCGATCGAGCCGACAAGCTGCCCTGCGGTGTCGTTGATCTTCGCTGATCGTGGTCTGGCCTCCCGCTTTCATCTTCACTATCTGGCGCTAGTCAGCCCACCAATTGCGCTGGCCATCGACGTCTTCGCGCGGAGCCTCGCCGAGATGGGGCGCGCCGATGACGAGGATCTCGAGGCCCTCCGGCCCGGCCTCGTAGCCTCGCCACGTACCAGGCGGGACGCGCACCGCGTCCCATTCCTTGAGCTCGACGATCTCGTCGTCGAGCTTCATTCGCCCGCTCCCGCGCAGGACCACGTACACCTCCTCCTGCTTCTTGTGCGTGTGGCCGTACGGAAAGCGATAGTTGGGCGGGACGCGCTGGTAGCTGAGGCCGGATTTCTCAAGCTCGAGCGCCTCGGTCGCCATGCGGAACTCCAGGTCCGGCGCGCCGTCGAACCTGGATCCAAGGTCCTCCAGGTCCTCCTTGAGGTTCCTAAGAGTGAACGGCACGGCACAATCCTATGACACCCCTGGCTGGGGTTGCTCGAAGACTCGGCTTCCTGTGACACAGGCCTCGCCAGTACCTGCCGCGGCCTCAGCCGAGCTACGGTACGGACATGTGGAGGCGGCTGGGGGTCGGGATCGCACTGGGGTTGGGTGGCGCGGGCATGTTCGCCTTGCTCTCACGCTCCGCCCACTCCACCACCGGCGACGTAGTCGCGGTGGCACTGGTTCTTCTCGCTTTCCTCGGGCTCGGGTTGGTGTCGATCGGGCAGAGCCATCAAGAGGCCCGCAGCAACATCGGCCAAGGTCTCGTGGTCGGGGTCGTGGTTGCGGTGGCGATCGGCTGGTGGCAGCTTGAGATCCAGCAATCGATTGACGAGACCGCTGCCGAGCAACGCCGGGAGGAAGCCCGGCAGCGTCAGAGGCAGAGCCTGCAGCTCACCCTCACCCTGCAGCCCAACCTCGCCGGCATCGGACTCGAAGGCGAAGACCTGCGCGGCCTCTACCTGCGTCGCAAGAACCTCTACGAAGCCAACCTGATCGACGCCAAGCTGCAACAGGCGGACCTGGCCGGGTCCTCGCTGATCAAGGCGGAAATGTGGGACGCGCATCTCGAGGGGACGGTCTTCAACGGCACCAGCCTGAGAAGGGCGAGGCTCGATGACGCCGAGGGAAAGGGTCCCTACTTCGAATTTGCCAAGGCCCCCGACATCTCGCTCGTCTCAGCAGTTCTGCCTGTGGCAAGGTTCTCCCACGCACACCTCGAGGGCGCCCACATGATGCAGGCCGAGCTGCAGCATGCCTTTTTCACCCATGCCCACCTCGAAGACGCCGAAGCCTTCGAAGCGATGCTGCGGGGGGCGCACTTCGAACACGCCGATCTGCGCGACGCCGATCTCAGCAGCGTCGACCTGCGCGACGCCGACCTGCGCCATGCCGATTTGCGCGACGCCGAACTGGGTTACGCCGACCTGAGCGGGGCCAGGTTGAACCACGCAGTCTTCGACGACCGGACGGACTGGCCGCTTGGCTTTCGCCCGCGAGCACACGGTGCGGTCTGGCGACCCTGAGCTTTCTCACCGGACTCACACGGTAAGCATCCGGTATCGAATCGATATGCTCAGACTCTTATTTGTCAACTGGCAGGGGAGTGCACACGTGTCACCGAGGATCTTCTTCATCGGCGTTCTCACGCTTCTGAGCGTTGGCGCAACTGGGGTGGCCCCCGCCGCCACCGACGTTCCCGACCCGGTCGCGACCAGCGCCGGCGCTGGCTGTCCCTCCGGGGACAACCCATACGACCTCGACCTCTGGATTCACGTCAAAAAGTGGTGCATAGTGCCGGGGGTGCGTGGCCAGGCACAGTTCAAGGTGCAGATGGAAATCCACAACAAAAGCCAGCAGCACAGCCTCGACATCACCCAGGACCAGATTCGCGTGATCGTCCATGAGTTCGACCCCGACAGGTGGTCGCCGTCGGCGATCGGAGCGCCGACCTACGACCGGCCGGTGCATACGACCTACCGTGGGGAAGACGTCTGGGCCGTTCCGGCGAGCGCCGACGGCGCCTACGACGTCTTTCCGGACCACTCAAACCGGCCCACCCACGCCACCCACTGGGGATTCTCGGAGCTGGGGCCGGGGCGAACCCTGCACCCCAGCTACCACAACGGCGATCTCGTCTTCAACTTGCCAATGCCAAAGCGGCGGGCCGGGGTGAAGGCCAACATCGTTGGCGTCGCCTACATCAAGGGCCTCGACATCATCGCTCTCTGCCCGCCGGACAGCTGGGAGAAGCATCGCCCAGCGGGGACCTTCTGAGCGAGGCCGACTCGTCTTCTCTCGGTCCTGCTTGCAGTCCTACCGTGATCGATTGGCGCCTCGCGCGCCTTTGGCCACGTACGGCGACAAGCTGCGAGAGGAGGTTCGAAGGCGCGGGCTTTTCTAAAGGGCAAAGGTGACGAGGCGGCCGCCTCTGCGTTCCCGGTCGGTTCGACATTTGCTCTCGATGCTGAATTTGAGCCGGGGTGGCTACGACCGTGAACCACCTCCCGTCCGCGAGAAGGTCGCGGCGGGTCACGAAGCAGCGAAGGGGGAAGGACGCCGCTGGGCTGCGTAACGGCGGGCACTCCGGCAGGCAACCCCTGCAACTTCCTTGCACCCCCGGGTCGATTTGAGGGTTGTGGAGAGCCAATCAGCGGCATTCCGCATCGGGATGCGATGCCGGAGGAGGGACTCGAACCCCCGACACGCGGATTATGATTCCGCTGCTCTAACCAGCTGAGCTACTCCGGCGGGGGGAGGGATCGTAGCGATGGCGGGGTGCGGCTCGCCGCAAGTGCGGGGGCTTTAGCCTTGGGGCCGTGACCCAGGAGCTCGACATGGCGGTGCGCGCGGTGTTGCGGGATTGTCTGCGGGTCGAACCGGGGGAAGAGGTGCTGGTGATCTGCAATCCCGTCACCGAGGACATCGGGGCATTGATGCGGATCGAGGCCGAGGGCGACGGGGCAAAAGCGACGCTGGCGGTGATCTCCGAGCTCGACTCCAACGGCGCGGAGCCGCCGACCCCAGTTGCCGCGGCGATGATCTCCGCCAACGTCGTGCTTGCGCCGACGATCCAGTCGCTCTCGCACACCTACGCCCGCCGGGCCGCCAACCAGGCGGGCGCCCGTGTCGCCACTCTCCCCGGCGTCACCGCGGACATGCTGGCGCGGCTGATGAACGCCGATATGCAGGCGCTGCGGCGGCGTGGGGCGGCACTGGCCGCCGCGATGCGCAGCGGCTCGGAGGCGCGGATCACCTGCCAGCACGGCAGCGACCTGCGGCTCGGCCTCGGAGATCGCATACCGATCGCCGACGCCGGCGTGATCGACTCGCCCGGCGCCTTCGGCAACCTGCCCTGCGGCGAGGCCTTCGTCGCGCCGACCACAGCCGAGGGGACGCTGGTCGTCGACGGTTCGATCGCCGGCGTCGGCATGGTCGAAACCCCGGTCGAGTTGACCGTGCGCGAAGGTCACCTGACTGACGCGACCGGGCCCGAGGGCAGCGCGCTGCTCGAGCTGCTGACCAAGCACGGCGAGGATGGCACCAACGTCGCCGAGCTGGGGATCGGCACCAACGAAGAGGCGACGCTGACCGGCAACATCCTCGAGGACGAGAAGATCCTTGGCACGGCCCACGTCGCCTTTGGCGCTTCCGCAGCGATCGGTGGCGCCGTCCAAGTTCCCGTCCATCTGGATTGCGTGATCCTCGAACCAAGCGTCGCGATCGACGGGGAAGAGATCGTCCGCAGCGGCGATCTGCTCGTCTGAGCGCGTGGCATCCCGGCTCCTCGCGGTTCCCAACGTCTCCGAGGGGCGCGATCGCGGACGGATCGCCTCCCTGCAGAGCGCTTTCTCGCGCGGCGCGACGCTGCTCGACCGTCACTCGGACGCCGATCACGATCGCACGGTCTTCACGCTCGCGGGCAGCGGAAGCGCGCTGCGCGACTCGCTGCTCACCGGCGCCGAGCAGGCGATCGAGCTGATCGACATGACCTCCTACGATGGCCTGCACCCGGCCGCCGGCGCGCTCGACGTCTGTCCGCTCGTTTGGGTTGACCCTTCCGACCGCCCCGCTGCGCGCACAGATGCGATCGAGGTTGCCGAGCAGATTGGTGGGCTGGGCGTACCGGTCTTCCTCTACGGCGAGCTGGCCACTCGACCCGAGCACGCCGAGCGTGCCTATTTCCGCAATGGCGGCTTCGCGGAGCTTTGGCTGCGTATGGAGGGGGGCGAGTTGCGCCCCGATTACGGACCCGATGCTCCCCACCGGACCGCCGGGGTGACCCTGGTCACAGCGCGCCCGCCCCTTGCCGCCTTCAACCTCGAGCTGGATAGCGGAGACGTCGAGCTCGCCCGCTCGGTTGCGGCGGGGCTGCGCGAGTCCGGCGGGGGCCTGGCCGGGGTGCGGGCGATCGGCCTGGGGCTGTCCGGCGGCCGCACCCAAATCTCGACCAACGTGCACGATCCGCTTGCCGTGTCGCTCGCCGAGGTGATCGAGCGGGTGCGCAGCCTCGCTGCGCCACTTGGCGCCCGCCCGATCGAGGCGGAGATCGTCGGGCTTGTGCCTCGCGCCGCTCTCGCGGGCTTTCCCGCCGACCTGCCGCTTCCCAAGTTCGACCCCGAGATACGGACGATCGAGGCCCGGCTGGCGGCCACCTCTTGAGCGCCGCGGCCCGCTAGATTCAAGCCAGGGCCCAGACGAGAAAGAAGCGCCGTCGCAAGCGCCGTGGTACCCAGGGGGGTCGCGTCGATGCCAACCGCCGCGCCGCCCGCCCCCGCAGCCGAGCGGAGGCCCAGGCGCGAGCCCGCTCGCGCAGCAGTGCCAAACGCGGCCCGCGCGGCGACAACCCGCCGACTTGGCGCAGCTCGATCGTCCGTGGCGTGGTCGCGGCGGCGATCTTCACGCTGCTGCTGATGCTCATCTTCGGCCGCTCGATCGGCTCGGCGCTCGGCCTCGGCGCTTTCATGCTGGTCTTCTACATCCCGGCCGGCTACTACATCGACACCTACATGTGGCGACGCCGGGAGCGCGCGCGGATGCGCGCCAGCAACGGTTCGTGAGCCTCGAGGTCCGCCAGCTCACCGTCGGCGCGATTGCCGAGAACTGCTTTCTCATCCGCCGCGAGGGCGCAGACAAGGCGTTGATCGTCGATCCGGGCGAGGAGGCCGAGCGCATCCTCGCCGAGGTCGAGGAGAGCGGCGCGGAGGTCGAGGCGGTCCTGGTCACGCACTGCCATTTCGACCACATCGGCGCCGTCGCGCCGGTCGCAAAAGCCACTGGCGCCCCGGTCTACTGCCCGAAGATCGAGGCGCCGGTCCTGGCCGACATCATGGCCTTCGTCCCCTACGCCGGCTTCGGCCCCTACGAGAGCTACGAGGCGGATGAGACCGTCGCGGGCGGCGAGACGCTCGAGCTGGCTGGCCTCAGCCTGGAGGTGATCTTCACCCCCGGCCACAGCCCGGGTCACGTCACCTACTCGGTGGTGGGCGAGCAGGCGATCTTCTCCGGCGACGTCCTCTTCCAGGGCTCGGTCGGGCGGGTCGACCTGCCCGGCGGCGATGGGCCAACGCTGATGCGCTCGATCGAGGGTCTGGTCGAGTCGCATTCGCCGGAGACCACGGTCTATCCCGGCCACATGGGGATCACCACGCTGGGCGCCGAGCGGGCAAGCAACCCCTTCCTCGCCGGGCTGCCTAGCTAAGCAGTCGGCCTGGCGCCCGCGCAGGTAAGGTCGCGGCACCGTGGCGGGACCCAAATACCAGGCACCTCGCGGGACCTTCGATGTCCTGCCCGATGCGGCGCGCGCTCGCCGGCGGATCGAGGATGCTGCCGGGGCGATCTTTGCCCGTGCGGGTTACGAGCCGATCGCAACGCCGAGCTTCGAGGACACCGAGCTCTTCGAGCGGGGTGTCGGCCACTCGACCGACATCGTCCGCAAGGAGATGTTCACCTTCGAGGACAAGGGCGGCCGCAGCCTCACCCTGCGCCCCGAGGGGACGGCGGCGATCTGCCGCGCCTACCTCGAGCACGGCATGCACAAGCTGGCGCAGCCGGTGAAGCTCTCCTACGTCGGCCCGTTCTTCCGCCACGAGCGCCCCCAGGCGGGTCGCTACCGGCAATTCCACCAGCTCGGCGCCGAGGCGATCGGCAGCGACTCGCCCCTGGCCGATGCCGAGACGATCGGATTGCTGGCCGAGCTGATCGCCGAGCTGGGGGTGCCTGGGGTCGAGCTGCGCCTCGGCAGCCTCGGCTCGCTCGATGCGCGGCGCGCCTACCTCGAGGAGCTCAAGGCATATCTGCGCGCCAACGAGGCGGAGCTGGCCAGGGAGGTGCGTGAGCGGATCGACGCCAACCCCCTGCGCGCCTTCGATTCCGACGACGAGAGCACCCGAGGAGCGATGGCGGCGGCTCCGAAGCTCGTTGAGCGCCTCGAGGGCGAGGACGCCGAGCACTTTGCCGAGGTGCGAGGGTTGCTCGACGCCGCCGGAATCGCCTACGCGATCGACCCGACCCTGGTGCGTGGCCTCGATTACTACACGCGGACGATCTTCTCCTTCGTTTGCGGTCGACTTGGTGCCCAGTCGGAGATCGGGGGCGGCGGACGCTACGACGGCCTGATCGAGCAGCTCGGTGGTGCGCCGACCCCGGCGGTGGGCTGGGCCGCCGGAGTGGAGCGCCTGATGCTCGCCCTCGACGAGGAGGTCGCGGCAAGTGGGCGAGACGTTTTCGTCGCGGTGGCCGGAGAGGAACCTCAGCAGCGGCTGCGAGCGATGGTTCTTGCCGGCGACCTGCGCAAGGCCGGCATCTCGGCCGAGATCGACCTCGGCGGGCGAGGCCTCAAGGGTCAGCTCAAGCAGGCCGACCGGATCGGGGCGCGCCGGGTGGTGATCCTCGAAGAAGAGGGGAGCGCGCTGCTGCGCGACATGCAGAGCGGCGAGCAGCGGCCGGTCGCACCCGGCGAGCTGGTCGCGGAGCTGACCGGAGACCGCGGATGAGCGAGCTTCCTGCCCTGCAGCCCAACCGTTACCGGGATGCCTGGTGCGGCCAGGTCTTGGCCGACCGGGTCGACTCCGAGGCCCGCGTCGCCGGCTGGGTCCACCGTCGCCGCGATCACGGCGGTCTGATCTTCATCGACCTGCGCGATCGCACCGGCATCGTCCAGCTCGTCTTCCACCCCGACGAGGCAGGCGATGCCTTCCAGCTCGCCCACAAGCTGCGGGCCGAGGACGTGCTGAGCGTCGCCGGCAGCGTCGTGCGGCGCTCGCCGGAGACCGTCAACCCCGACTTGCCGACGGGCGAGGTCGAGCTCAAGGCCGCCCGCGCCGAGCTGCTCGCCGACGCCGAGACGCCGCCTTTCCAGATCGAGGGCTTCGCCGGCGAGGCCGGGGAGGACGCGCGGCTGCGCCACCGCTATCTCGACCTGCGTCGCGAGCAGATGCGCGAGGCGCTCGTTCTGCGCCACCGGGTCACCGCGGCGCTGCGTGAGTTCCTCGACGGCGAGGGCTTTCTCGACGTCGAGACGCCCGTCCTCACCCGCTCAACCCCAGAGGGCGCTCGGGACTTCCTGGTTCCCAGCCGGCTGCAGCAGGGGTCGTTCTACGCGTTGCCGCAGTCGCCGCAGCTCTTCAAGCAGCTGCTGATGGTCGCCGGCTTCGAGCGCTACTACCAGGTGGCCCGCTGCTTCCGCGACGAGGACCTGCGCGCCGACCGCCAGCCGGACTTCACCCAGCTCGACGTCGAGATGTCCTTCGTCGACGTCGACGACGTGATCGAGGTCAACGAGCGCCTCCTGGCTCACGTCTTCGAGCGGGTCGGCGGACCGGCGATCGACCTGCCGCTGCCACGGCTCGCCTACGACGAGGCGATCTCCCGCTATGGCACCGACCGCCCCGATACGCGCTTCGGGCTCGAGCTGGCCGATCTCACCGACCTGCTTGCCGGCACCGAGTTCAAGGTCTTCGCCTCGGCGATCGCCTCCGGCGGCGCCGTCCGAGGGCTCAATGCCGGTCGCCGTGAGATGCCGCGCTCGGCTCTTGACGGCCTCATCTCCCGCGCTCAGGAGCTCGGCGCCAGGGGTCTGGTCTGGGCCTTTCGCGAGGGCGACGGCTGGCGCTCGCCGACGGCGAAGTTCCTTGCCGAGGATGAGCTGCAGAGGCTCAACGAGCGGCTCGGCGCCGAGCAGGGCGACCTGCTGCTCCTCGTTGCCGATCGGCCCAAGGTCGTCAACGCGGTGCTGGCTCAGCTGCGCCTCGATCTCGCCGAGCAGCTCAACCTGATTCCCGAGGGGTCCGAGAAGCTGCTCTGGATTGTCGAGTGGCCGCTGATGGAGGCCGCCGAGGACGGGGGCTGGGATGCGCTGCACCATCCGTTCACGGCGCCGGCCGGCAACTTCGACCCCGCCGATCCGGGCGCCGCCCGGGCCCTCGCCTACGACCTGGTTTGGAACGGCCAGGAGATGGGCGGCGGCTCGATCCGTATTGCCGACGCAGCCCTGCAGGGCAAGGTCTTCGCGGCGCTGGGGATCGACGAGGCCGAGGCGAATGCTCGCTTCGGCTTCCTGCTCGAGGCGCTGCGCTACGGCGCTCCGCCACACGGCGGCATTGCTTACGGCCTCGATCGCCTCGTGCAGCGCTTGGCTGGGGCCGACTCGATCCGCGACGTGATCGCCTTTCCCAAGACCGCTTCCGGAGCGGATGCGTTGACCGGGGCGCCAGCGCCGGTCGACGAGGACCAGCTGCGCGAGGTCGGCTTGCGTCTGCGCTCGAAGGCGCGACCCGACGGCTAATGACCCTCTTCGGCCGGATCCGCGCAGTCTTCGGCGCCCGGCCGCCGGGACCGGGCGCGACCCCGGTCCACGTCGACGATCCACGCTTCGACGACTGGGAGGTCGTCCGCGATTTCACCGACGTGAAGACGGCTCGCGCCTGGCACCAGACGCTCAAAGAGGCCGGCATCGAGGCGGTGCTGACCGTCGACTGGCCGCTCGATCGCTTCGGCCGCGGCGACATCGCCCTGAGGGTCCTGCCCGAGGACTGGAGCGAGGCCGAGCTGATGCTTTCCAACCTCGACGATTGAGGTCTCGCCAAGCGCCATCTGCGGTGGTACGGTTGGCCCAGAGGCTCGAGCCCGTACGTGAGCCGTCTCACCGTTTGACCCAACACAAACGGCGCGGGAGCTGATCTCTCTCGGTCTCATGGGACTGCGAGGAGGCGCCCACCCTTTACTTCAAGGGATCAAAGCCAGAGGCGGTACCGGCGGGCTGGAGCCTCGATTGCTCTCTACTCTTGATGCCATGAGCAAGGAGCTCTTCGACGCGTACCTGCATGACCGTAGCCACGTCGGCTCACCCGGGGAGGACGCCTTCACCGGGGCCGCGGGAGGCGCGGCCTGCGGCGATCTCTCGCGGGTATCGCTCGAGATCGACGAGGGGACGATCGCGCGAGTCACCTGCGATGCCGAGGGCTGTGGCGCCACGCGGGCAGCCACTGCGGCGCTGGCCGAGATGGTCGAGGGCGCGTCGGTGCTCGATGCCGCACAGCTAGGAACCGAGGAGGTCGACGAGGCGATCGGCGGTCTGACGCCGGCCAAGCGCCACGCGGCTCAGCTTGCCGCAGATGCCCTGCACCGAGCGCTTGCGCAAGCGGCAGCGTCGCCGCGGCGACTCGCAGGGCCGAGTCGAGACCGCGTGTTGGTGGCGATGTCGGGGGGCGTCGACAGCGCCGTCGCCGCCCTGCTGGAACGCGAGCGTGGGGCGGAGGTGGTCGGCGTCACTCTGAAGCTCTGGGCCGACCCGCAGACCGACGGCGCCAAGGCCTGCTGCTCGCCGGAGGCGGTCCTCGGCGCCCGCTCGCTGGCGCACTCGCTGGAAATTCCCCATCTGACGCTCGACCTCGAGCAAGAGTTCCGCCAGCGGGTGGTGGCCGAGTTCGTCTCCGGCTATGCGGCTGGCAGCACTCCCAACCCGTGCATCGCCTGCAACGGCGAGGTGCGGATCGCCGCGATGGTCGACCTCGCCGAGCGCCTCGGGGCGACGCATCTTTGCACCGGTCACTATGCCCGCATCGTCGAGGACGGCGACGGCTCGCTGCTGTCGGCCGCCTCGGACTCAAACAAGGACCAGAGCTACATGCTCGCCGCCCTGCCGCCGCGGATGCTCGAGCGGCTGCGGTTCCCGCTCACCGAGCTGACCAAGCCCGAAGTGCGTGAGATCGCCTCCCGGCATGGGCTTGCAGTCGCGCGCAAGCCCGAGAGCCAGGATCTCTGCTTTCTCGCAGGGCAAGGCAAGGGGGACTTCCTGCGTCGTCACGGCGGCTTGCACGAGCGCGAGGGCGCTGTGCTCGACCGCTCGGGCCGGGCGATCGGCCGACACCGGGGGCACCACCATTACACGGTCGGCCAGCGGCGGGGCCTCGGGGTCTCTGCCGAGGAGCCGCTCTACGTGCTGGAGACCGATGCGACGGCGAATACCGTCACGGTCGGCACTCGGCGGGACCTGCAGGCAGAGGTGGTGCGGATCCGGGACGCGGTGCTCCATCGCGACGGCGCGACGGTCGACGCGGTGCGCCTGCGCTACCGCTCGCAACCCGTCCCCGCCACGCTCGACGTGACGGGAACGGGGCGACTGCCCAAGATCAACATCCGGCTGGGAGAGAGCTTTGCCGGTGTCTCACCCGGTCAGACCGCAGTGCTGCTGGCCGGTGGCGCGATCGTCGGCCACGGCACGATCTGCGCCTAGACCTGCGCCTGTGCCTCTTTGCGTTCCTGCTGGCGCAGCTTCGCGGCGGCTTTCACACAGCGACTGAAGGCGGTGCCCTTCTCGCCCTTGACGTGCTTCTTGCTCTCGCCTTTGCACGCCTGGCGGGGCGTCAGCCCGGGGTTGTCGGCGGCGTGGGCCATTTTGGTCACGCAGCGTGAGAAGTCCGTGCCCTTCTCACCTTTGACGTGCTCCTTGCTCTCGCCCTGGCAGAGCTTGCCGTAGGCCTTGGCGGGCGGCTGTGGCGGCGGCGTGGGGGCGTATTCCGGCCCTCCCTGGCCTTTGCCCTGACCGTTGCCCGGCGTCGCGATAGCCATCGCGGGAACGGTCAGTGCAACCGCAGCGATTGCAAGTGCGAACTTCAGTTGCAGCTTCATCGTGCCTCCTTCGACGTGGCCGATTTGCGGTGACTACGAAGGCTGAAACGCGCTGGGGCGCGATCCGTCAGGGCGAATCTTTGGATTTTTCGGTGCCCGGATTCGGACTGGGGGCCACCGTGGGAGCTTCGACGGTGGTGTCAGACGTCGACTTCGAAGGCTTCGGTTCGGTGTTGGCCTGGCCACCGCTCCCAGATGAAGCTGGGGCATGTTCAGTGGCTCCGTCCGCTTTGTTGGCAGCCCCCCGCGACCCGCCCCGTGAGTTGGCCCCCTGCGTTCGAGTCCCCCCCGAGCCTTTGCCCGCTTCCGCCGATCCGCCTGATTTGCCCGCGTTGGACTGGGCGCCGCCCCGCTTTGGCTTGGCTTTGTTGGCAGCCGCGGTTTCCTGCCCGTGCTGCGCGGCCGCGGGAAGCGCATCGGGCGGGCCCTTGCCGTCGCCGCGGCCCGGGTCGGAGCCATCGGGTCCAGTTGCCCCTGCCCGACCCCGGTTGTTGCCGCCGGTCGCGGAGTCGGCACTGTTCCCGGGCGCAGTGCGGGATGCCGCGTCTCTCCCGTTGCTTGGCCGGCGCTCGATGGCGGCTGGCGCGATCGGCGCAATCCTCGGCTCCGCCCGCCTTGACTCGGAGGGCGTGTTGTCCTTTCCGCTGCCAGCAAGCCCGGTGTCGATGAGCCCACCGCGGTCGGCAGCGCCGACTCCGACGGCGGCAACCACGGCCACGGTCGCGACTGACTTGACCACGGCTGAGGTTGCCGCAACCTTGCCCGCTCCTGCGCCAATCGCTCCGGCCGCGCTTGCCCCGCCGGCGCCGCCGCCTGCGGCGCCGGCGAGCACGCTCTGCAGGATGCCCGCCGCTGCGATTGCCGGCAGCGGCGCGATCGCGGCCAGATCGTGCTTGCGAGCGTCGATCGCATCGCGGAACTCGCGACACTCGGCGCAGGATTGGAGGTGCGCTTGGATGTCGCGTCGCCGCAGCACGCGGCCGTCGGCATCCGAGATCTGCCTTGTCACCTCAGCGCAGCTCATCTCACGCCCCGCTTCCAATCGCTGCAGGTTGAGCCGCGCCTCGTAGACCGTCTGCCGAGCGACCGAGGCGGAGGTCGCGAAGGCCTGTCCGATCTCGGCGAACTCGAGCCCGGCAAGCTCGCGCATGACCAGCGCCTCGCGCTGGCGTTCGGGCAGCTCCGACAGATCGGCGAGCAGGCGTCGCAGTCGTTCCCGCGAGGCGGCCGTCTGGTCGGGGCCGGCGGCCGAGGCGGCCAGCTCCGGATCGATCCGCGCCTCGTCGCGGCGCCTGCGCAGCAGGTCGATCGACTCGTTGTGGGCGATCCGGTAGAGCCAGGGCTTGAGCTGGATCTTTCGTCGCTCGCCCGGCAAGGCGCGCACTGCCTTGAGCATCGCGTTTTGCAGGGCGTCCTGGGCGTCCTCGGCGTTGCCGACGATCGAGAAGCAGAAGCGATAGAGCTGCTGGTTGTAGCGCTCGTAGATCGCAACGAGGTCGCTCTGGTCCATACGGCAAGAGTAGGGGCATGGTGACTCTCTGCTCTAACGAGCCCCCGAGCTGAATGTCAGGTCGCTTCGCCGCGGGCGGGGTACTGCGAACCGGCGTCGAGGTGCTTAGGCTCTGCCCTGCATGAAGGCCAGCGAGATCCGCCAGACCTACCTCTCATTCTTCGCGGAGCGCGAGCACAAGATCGTGCCCTCGGCCTCGCTGGTGCCATCGGTCCATGATCCGTCGGTGCTGCTCACCACCGCCGGCATGCAGCCCTTCAAGCCATATTTCCTCGGTCGCGAGCAGCCGCCCGCGCGGCGTCTGGCCGACGTCCAGAAGTGCTTTCGCACCACCGACATCGAGGAGGTCGGCAACACCGCGCGCCACCTGACCTTCTTCGAGATGCTCGGCAACTGGAGCTTCGGCGACTACTTCAAGGCGGAGTCGATCCCCTGGGGCTGGCAGCTCTCGACCGACGGTTTCGGCATGGATCCCGAGCGGATTTGGGTCACGGTCTTCGGTGGCGACGAGGAGCTCGGCCTCGGGCCCGACGAGGAGGCGATCGCCATCTGGAGGGAGGTTGGCGTGCCTGACGAGCGCATCGTCCACCTCGGCCGTGAGGACAACTTCTGGCAGGCTGGGCCGACCGGCCCCTGCGGCCCCTGCTCGGAGCTGTACCTCGATCGCGGCGAGGACTTCGGTGCGCCTGGGGAGCGTCCCGGCGACGACACCGATCGCTTCCTCGAGTTCTGGAACCACGTCTTCATGACCTACGACCTGGGCGCCGACGGCACACTGACCGAGCTGCCGATGCGCAATATCGACACCGGCATGGGACTCGACCGGATGGCGGCGATCCTCCAGGACGTGCCCTCGGTCTTCGAGACCGACCTGATCCGTCCGCTGATCGACCTCGCCGAGGAGCTCTCTGGCCACTCCTACGCTGAGGGTGGCGCCCTCACCCGGGCGATGCGGATCGTCGCCGACCACTCGCGCGGCGCCGCTTTCCTGATCGCCGACGGCGTCGTCCCCTCCAACGAGGACCGCGGCTACATCCTGCGCCGCATCATGCGGCGGGCGATCCAGCAGGGGCGCACGCTCGGCCTCGAGGCTCCCTGGCTCAGCCGCTTCGCGGAGCGCACGATCGAGGTCATGGGCGACGCCTATCCCGAGCTGGGCGGCGAGCGCGAGACGATCGTCCGCTGGGTCGGTGACGAGGAGGAGAGCTTCGGCCGCACCCTGGAGCGCGGCACCGAGCTGCTCGAGCGGCTGGTCGCCGATGCCAAGGAGACCGGGACGTCCTGGATCGACGCAGCCGATGCCTTCAAGCTGCACGACACCTACGGCTTCCCCTATGACCTGACCAAGGAGCTGCTCGCCGAACAGGGCCTCTCGGTCGACGACGGTGGCTTCGAGGAGCTGATGGAGGAGCAGCGCCAGCGCGCCCGGGTCGGCGCTGCCACGGCGCACGGATCCGAGGATCGTCACGAGCGGGTGATCGCCTTCGCCACGGCGGTGGCGCCGACCCGCTTCGTCGGCTACGAGACGCTGCGCGCGATCACCAGCCTGGCAGCCGTCGAGGCTGACGACGGCCGTGCCCTGGTCAAGCTCGAGGAGAGCCCCTTCTACGCCGAGGGCGGCGGCCAGGTCGCCGACTCGGGCCTATTGCGCTGGGACGCTGGCGAGGCGCGCGTGGTCGATGTCTACCGGGTGGGCGACGATCAGGCGCTCGAGGTCGAGCCGGGGAGCGACGGGATCTCGGCCGATGCCGCGGTGGAGGCGATCGTCGACCGAGAGACGCGCCACGCAACGATGCGCAACCACACGGCTACGCACCTGCTGCACGCGGCGCTGCGTGAGCGACTCGGCACGCATGTGCGCCAGGCCGGCTCGGCCGTGCGTCCCGACAAGCTGCGCTTCGACTTCACCCATGGCCAGGCGCTGAGCGCTGAGGATCTGCGGGCGATCGAGGATCGTGTCAACGAGTGGATCAAGGCGAGCCGACCGGTGCGCTGGCTGGAGATGGAGCGGGCCGAGGCGGAGCGGCTCGGCGCGATGGCGCTCTTCGGCGAGAAGTACGGCGAGTGGGTGCGGATGGTCGAAGTCGACGAGGTCTCGCGCGAGCTCTGCGGCGGAACCCACGTCGCCAACACGGCCGAGGTGGGGATCTTCAAGATCGCCGCCGAGGGCTCGAGCGCCGCCAACGTGCGGCGCATCGAGGCGCTCAGCGGTCCGGCTGCGATCGACTGGTTCCGCGGGCAGGAGGAGCGCCTCAATGAGGTCGGCGATCTGCTTGGCTCGCCCCAGGATCCGCTCAGCGCTGCCCGCCGTGCGGCCGAGCGCCTCGAGCAGGCCGGCAGGGGCGCAGAGCGGGCGCAGGCGCAGGAGCTGAGCGAGGAAGCCAAGCGGCTCGCCGATACGGGTATCGACATAGTCGTGCGAAGCGCCGATGGCACGATCACCCTCGTGGAGGCGAAGGCCGCGCTCGGCAATCCCAAGCAGCTTCTCAACCTCGCGAATCTGATCCAGGCGAAGCTGCGCAAGCCCTCTGCTGTCGTCCTCGGCGGGAGCGAAGGCGAGAAGGTCGGTCTTGTGGCTCTGCTCTCCGATGACGCGGTGGGCTATGGGCTGTCCGCGGCCGAGGTCATTCGCAAGGCGGCAGCTGTCGTCGGCGGCGGTGGGGGCGGTCGCGACGAGATGGCCCAGGCGGGCGGCAAGGACCCCGCGAAGCTCGACGAAGCGCTGGCCGTGGCCCGCGCCGCGATCGAGCAGAAGGTCGCCTGAGCCGATGCGGGTCCTCGCCCTCGACCATGGCACCGCGCGTATTGGCTGCGCGATCTCCGACCCGAGCGGCACCCTGGCGACGCCCTTGCCGGTGATCGAGCCGCCGCAGGCGCGCGCGGTGGCGGATCTGGTCGAGAAGCACGACGTCGAGCGGGTCGTGGTCGGACTCCCGCTGCACCTCAGCGGCGAGGAAGGAAGCCAGGCGGCGCTGGCGCGCAGCTTCTGCGTTGAACTCGAAGCGATCCTCGACGTCCCGGTCGAGACCTACGACGAGCGCCTGACGACGCGAATGGCCGACGTGAGCAAGCGCGAAGGCGCCACCGCGGCGCCCGACTCGCTCGCCGCGGCCCATTTGCTGCAGGCCTACCTGGCGGGCCGCGCCGCGATCGAGGAGGGCGAGGATGAGTGAAGAGCGAGCCGCGGCCGAACGCGAGCAGCGCCGCCGCGAGCGCGAAGCGCGACGGGCCCAACGCGACGGCGAGGCGCCGGCAGCGATGGCGGCGGCCGAGCCCCCCAAGCCCCCCCGGCCGCCGAGGCCGGCCAAGGCAAAGCAGGCGAGGCCGCCCCGCTCTCCCGGGCGCCGCTGGGGACTCGCTGCCGGTCTCGCTGCGATCGTCCTGGGCGTGGTCGCGATCGCCGCCCTCGCCTACCGTCACTTCAACCGCGAGACGCCGCCGCCGATCGTGGTCAAGACGATCACGGTGACGATCCCCGAGGGCTACACCCGCGCCCAGACCGCCGAGCTGGCCAAAGCCGAAGGCCTGCGCGGCAGCTATGAGCGAGCGAGCGTCCGCTCTCCCTACCTGAACCCGGCCAAGTACGGCGGCGGGGAAGCCAGGGACCTCGAGGGGTTCCTCTTTCCCGACACCTTCGAGCTGGAAAAGGCGGCGAGCGTCGAGAGTCTGGTCCAGCTGCAGCTCGAAGACTTCAGGCGGCGGATCAAGGGGGTCGACATGGGCTATGCGCGCTCGAAGAACCTGACCACCTACGACGTGGTGACGATCGCCTCGCTGGTCGAGGAGGAGGCCCAGCTCGAAAGCGAGCGGCCGCTGGTTGCCGCCGTGATCTACAACCGGTTGCGGGAAGGCATGCCGCTCGGCATCGACGCCACGGTGCGCTTCGCCACCGGCAACTACACCGAGCCGCTGACCGAATCGGAGCTCGCCGTCGACTCGCCCTACAACACGCGGCTCAACGCCGGCCTGCCGCCGGGGCCGATCGGCAGCCCGGGGCTGGCCTCGATCGAAGCGGCCGCGCGGCCGGCGAAGGTCGACTACCTCTTCTACGTGGTCGAGCCTGGCAGCTGCGGCGAGCACGCCTTCTCCTCGACCGAAGCCGAGTTCCAGCGCGACGTCGAAAGCTACAACTCGGCGCGCGCCGAGGCCGGCGGCAATTCGCCCGACAGCTGCGGGGAATAGATCGGTGCCGCGCCTCGCTGTCCTCGGGCACCCGGTCGGTCACTCGCGCTCGCCGGCGATGCACAGCGCCGCGCTGGCCGAGCTCGGCTTGACCGAGTGGAGCTACGAAGCGATCGACGTCGCCCCCGACGCCTTCGAGGCGAGGGTGCAGGCGATGGCGGGGGAGGGCTTTGTTGGGGCCAACGTCACCGTCCCCCACAAGGGCGCCGCGCTTGCGCTCGCCGACGAGCTTTCCGAGACCGCTCGCGAGATCGGCGCGGCGAACACGCTGGTCTTCGAGCACGGCTTGGTTCGCGCAAAGAACACCGACGCGGGCGGGCTGTTGAGATCGCTGCCGGGCTCGCCGGCCGGCATGCGTGCGCTGGTGCTCGGCGCAGGGGGCGCCTCGCGCGCCGTCGTCTGGGCGCTGCTTCGCGAGGGCGCCGAGGTCGCGGTCTGGAACCGCACCGAGCTGCGCTCGCGGAACCTCTGCGAGGAACTGGGCGGCGAGCCGGTCACCGAGCCTGATCAGGGCGCCTACGGCCTGATCGTCAACTCCACGGCGGCGGGCCTCGGCGGCGAGGACCCGTTCGAGGAGCTGCCGTTGGCCCCCGGCGGCTTCGTACCCGGTCAGGTGGTCGTCGACATGGTCTACGGGGAGGCGCCGACCCCGTTGCTGCGCGCCGCGCAGGCGGCTGGCGCGGCGACCGTCGACGGCATCGAGGTCCTCGTCCAGCAGGGTGCCCTCTCACTCGAGATCTGGACCGCCCGCCCAGCCCCGCTCGAGACGATGCGCGCCGCCGCCTACGGTTGAGTGCTCTGTTCGGCGGGTGCGTTCGCTCTTTGTAGGGCAGAGCCTGACAAAGAGCGAACGCTGCGGAGGTGTCTATAGCCTTGCGGGCACGATGAGCGGCTTCAGGTTCACCACAGCGGGGGAGTCACACGGACCCGGGCTGGTCGCGGTCGTCGAGGGCATGCCGGCTGGGCTCGAGCTCGACCGAGCGGCGCTCGACCGTGACATGGCGCGACGCCAGCTCGGCCACGGCCGCGGTGGGCGGATGAAGATCGAGACCGACACGGTCGAGATCCGCTCCGGGCTGCGCCACGGACGTACGCTGGGCAGCCCGATCGCGGTGCTGGTCGCTAATCGCGACTACGCCAACTGGGAGGAGCGGATGAGCCCCTGGCCGGTCGAGGCCGAGGTCGACGAGGTTCACCTGCCGCGTCCTGGCCACGCCGACCTGGTCGGCGCCCAGAAGTACGGCCACACCGACATCCGCAACGTCCTCGAGCGGGCCAGCGCCCGCGAGACCGCCGCTCGCGTCGCCGCGGGCTCGCTCGCCCGCGGATTCCTCACGGCGCTTGGGGTGAGCGTCCACAGCCACGTCCTGCAGATCGCCTCGGTTCGCGCCCCGGAGCGTCCCGATCTCACCCCCGAGGACTTCGCCGGCGTCGACGAGGACCCGGTTCGCTGCCTCGACGCCGAGGCGAGCGCCGCGATGGTCGAGGAGATCAACCGCTTGCGCAAGGCCAACGAGAGCCTTGGCGGCGGCTTCGAGGTACGCGCCTTTGGGCTTGTGCCCGGACTCGGCTCGCACATCTCATGGGAAGACCGGCTCGACGGTCGGCTGGCCGGCGCGGTTGCATCGATCCAGTCGGTCAAGGGCGTCGCGATCGGTGAAGCCTGGGACGTGGCCGGGCGGCCGGGATCCGAGGCCCACGACGAGATCTTTTGGTCGGAGGAG
>DATNHC010000135.1:0-3018 GCA_035605155.1 Solirubrobacterales bacterium | reverse complement strand
CGGGGTGATCGAGACGCTGACTCGGGTCGGCGGTTGCGGGCGCGCTTCGTTGGGGTTCTCCTCGGCGCCGCAGCCGGCGGTCGCCAGCGCCAGCGCGCAGAGGACGCCCATCGCGACTCTGCCTCTCCGAGGACCCATCGGGGTCGGAATCTAGCCGAAGGGCAAGTCGACTACGCGAGCCGTAACGCCATCTTCACCTACGGCCAGCTCCGTGCCGGGCTCCGCCTCGCGGCGCAGGATCGCCAGGGCAATCGGGCCGAAGACCGGTGAGACGCAGCTGCTGCCGAGCAGGCCGACCTGCTTCTCGCCCAGCATCAGCGCCGCGCCGGGCTCCGCCGAGGCGCTCAGCCGCAGGCCGCGCAGGTGGCGATTCGGCTTGCCGCGATAGTGGAGGCGGGCAACGGTCTCCTGGCCGATGTAGCAGCCCTTCTCGAAGTTGACCGCCGTTGCGACGATGCCCGCCTCAGCCGGCATCGTGCCGCTGTCCATCTCGGAGCCGAAACGTGGCGTGCCCGACTCGATGCGGAGGATCTCGACAGCGTCGGCGCTTACCTCGGGTGCGCCGGCGGCGGCGAGGATCGTGCGCAACTCGCCGGCGTCGGGCGTCGCCGCGATCAGGTCGATGCCGATTGCGGTCCCAACGGCGATGCACTCGACGCCGTTGAGGGCGATCGACTTATTTGCATAAGGGGGAAGCGGGGCGGAGCCGGCGAGATCGGCGCTGCGGGGGCCGAGGAGCGAGAGGATCGCCCGAGTCTCGGTCACCTCCTCGATCTCCACCTGGCGGCCGATCTTGTACATCTGCAGATGCCCGAGGGTCGCCGCCATCGCCTCGGCCTCGGTGTCGAGCCAGATCTCTTCCGGCGCCACTCTCAGCACTCGCATGTCGGCCTGCATGTGACCCTTGCGATCGAGTAGGGCCGCATAGCACCCCTCGCCCGGCTCCAGGGCCTCGATGTCGTTGGTCAGCTGTCCCTGCAGGTACTCGGCGGCCTCGCCGCCGCTGAGCAGCAGCTTGCCGCGCTCGGAACGGTCGAGCAGGCCGCACTCTTCGCGCAGCTGGCGGTACTGGGCGTCGAGCTCAACGGTCACGCTCCCGGTCATGGGTTCGATTGTAGGTCCCGGCGATCCCGCGGCTCGCGGCTCGATGCTGCGCAGCCGACATTGACCCCCCCTGTGGTCAACGTCGGACGCGTGACACCTGCAATACGTTTTTAGATGTGCCAAAATTATTTAGACGTGTCTAAAACAAGCGCGGATCAGACGAGCAAGGCAAATGAACGGCTGAGCAGGCGCAGGATGCTCGGCGGAGCGCTGGCAGTCGGCGCCAGCCTGCCCGTCGTACATGGCTTGCTGCCCCGCGGCCCCGGGGGGCCGCAGCCTGCCGGCGCGAGGGCCGCTGGCGGCCACGCCGGCCACGACCGTTTCGTCCACGCTGGCTTCGCCCCCGGCCGCAGCGTCGACCACCGCGCCAACGGCTTCAACCCGACCGAGCTGCTGCGCGACTTCGACTACGGCAAGACCCGCCGCCTGGCAAGTGGCCGCGTGGTGCGCGAATGGGAGATCGTCGCCCAGGATCGCGAGATCGAAGTCGCCCCTGGGGTCAGGTACGAGGCCTGGACCTACAACGGTCGCGTTCCCGGCCCGACCCTGCGCGCTCGCGAGGGCGAGCGGCTGCGGCTGCGCTTCCTCAACGCCTCCGAACACCCACACACGATCCACTTTCACGGCATCCACCCGGCGCTGATGGACGGCATGCCGGGGATCGGCGAAAACCGCGGCGCGGGCGCGATCGCGCCCGGCGCCGAATTCACCTACGAGTTCGAGGCCGAGCCGTTCGGCGTCCACCTCTACCACTGCCACGTCTCGCCGCTCGCCAGCCACATCTCGCGCGGGCTCTACGGCGCCTTCGTCATCGACCCGAAGCAGGGCCGCCCCGAAGCCGACGAGATGGTGATGGTGATGAACGGCTTCGACACCAACTTCGACATGGCCAACGAGATCTACGCCGTCAACACCATCGGCTTCCACTACGTCAACGAGCCGATCCAGGTGGGCCGCGACGAGCTGCTGCGCATCTACCTGGTCAACGTGCTCGAGTTCGACCCGATCAACTCCTTTCACGTCCACGCCAACTTCTTCCAGCACTATCCGACCGGCACCTCGCTGGAGCCGAGCGAGTACACCGACACCCTGATCCAGGGTCAGGGCCAGCGGGCGATCCTCGAGATGAAGTTCCCCTTCGACGGCGACTACATGTTCCACGCCCACGTCAGCGAGTTCGCCGAGCTCGGCTGGAGCGGCTTCTTCCGCGTCGGCGACCCCTCGCGGCTGAGCGCTGCCTCGGCTGCCGCCGCTTATTGCGAGCTGCCCTGGGGTGGCGCCGGAGGCAAGGCCTGATGGAGGCGGGGAGCCGGGCCGAGCGCCTGCCCGAGGGTCGCCTGCCTGCCTGGGTGCTGGGCGTCCTGCCCTTGGCCCTGATCGCGGCGGCGATCGGCGCCTTTGCCCTGCTCGGCGGTCCCGGGCTCGGCGATCGCAACGGTCCGCCCGTCGAGGAGGTCGCGGTCGAGCGCACGATCTTGCACCCGGGGGAGATCGAGCTGACGCTGCGCAACGACGGTCCCGACCCGGTCGAGGTCGCCCAGGTGGCGGTGAATGACGCTTTCGCGCCCTTCACGACCAGCGAAGGCGAGGAGATCGGCCGCCTGGGGACGACCACGCTGGACATCACTTACCCATGGATCGAAGGCGAGGCTTACGAGATCTTCGTGCTCACTTCGACCGGCGGCACAGTTGACGCAGCGATCCCCGTCGCGGCGGAAACCCCGGAGGCGGACTTGGGCTTCTTCGGCCTGATGGCGCTGCTCGGCATCTACGTCGGCGTGATTCCGGTCAGCCTCGGCATGCTCTGGTTGCCCTTCGTGCGGCGCATCGACGCCCGCTGGATCGGCGCCCTGATTGCCTTCACGGTGGGCCTCCTGGCACTGCTGGGGATCGACGCGGCGCTCGAGGGGCTGG
>DATNHC010000134.1:0-8138 GCA_035605155.1 Solirubrobacterales bacterium | reverse complement strand
GTATTTTTTCACCTGGCCGTTGCCGCTGGTGCTGCTGGCGACGTAGAGGTTGCCGGAGGAATCGAGGGCCATCCCTTCGGGGTTGCCCAGTTCCCCCGCCCCTGAGCCGTAGGCGCCGAAGCCGGTGACGTAGACGGGGGTCGGCGTTTTGGTGTGGAAGGTGCGTTCGGTCCCGATTCGTGTTCCTTTGACGTTGGTGGCCACGATCCGGTAGCGGTAGGTGGTTTCCGCCTCGAGGCCCGTGATCGCCCGGCTCACCGCGACGTCTGCTTCGCCGGAGCCGGCGCTTGCGTCGGGAACCGGCACCTTGGTCGCGTAGGCGTAGCCGGACTCTTTGAAGTCCGCGTCCGAGACGTATTCGAAGCGATAGGTGGAGGCGAAGGCCTGGGGGTTGACTTTACCGTTCAGGGTCGCCGAGCCGATCGCAACATTCGTGGCAGGGTCGACAGTGACGATCGGGCGGTTGTCGATCAGGAAGGTCTGGTCGCCACCGTAGCTGGTGCCGTCGCTGTTGTAGGCGACGATGCGATAGTGGTAGAGACCGTCTTCCAGGCCACTCAGCGCCTGACTCACGGAGACCGTTGAGCTCCCCGATCCTACGCTTGCATCGGGGATCGGGACGTTGGTCCCGTAACCCGTGGAGAGACCGTATTCGAAGCGATATTTGGTCTCGCTGGCTTGCGGGTTGACCGTGCCGTTAAGCGTGGCTTTCTGGCCTTTGACCCCTGTAGCCGGTTTGGTTTCCACCAACGGGCGCCAATCGGGCGTGGCAAACGTGCCGTTTGCGCCTATGGCGCTACCCGCGCTGTTGAAGGCGATCAGGCGATAGTGGTAGGTCGTGCTGCCTTTGAGGTTGTCGATCGTCCCACTGAACTGCCCAGGGTCCCAACCCGCGCCAGCGCTCCAGGCCACCGTGGTGCTTCCGTAGCTCGGGCTCGTACCGTACTCGAAATAGTATTGGGTAGACACTCCATTGGGGTCCACGTTCGCGGCGATGGTCGCTTTGCGGGGCTGGAGGTTGGTCACCCCTCCAGTTGTGACGTCGGGGGGCCGAGGCGCCACAGTGACTCCCATAGCGTCGGTGGCCCGGGTGATCTCCTCATAGGAGAGATACCATTCGCACGTGGGAGCATAGATCGTGCCCGCGGATACCAGACCAAGCGCCGTGCCGTTGTCGAAGACCGGGCCGCCGCTGTCGCCCTGGGCAGCACAAGTTGGCCCAAATCGAGTAAGGTGATTGCGAAAAGGTACGCCGTTGCTGTATGCAGTCACGTCCAACTCGGTTACGTATCCACAATGCGTGCCGCTCGACATGCCCGAGTGACAAACTCGCTCGCCGAGATAGCTCGATGCTTCACGGCTTATCGGTACCGCTTCGTTTTCGATCCAGCGGTTTTCAATGTACCCGCCCCAATACACCACCCATGTAGGCCATCCCGATTGGTCCCAAACAGTGCCATTTGAGTTGTATTTCGCCCAGTCAGCTTCGAGTGTGTCCGCTGCTTCCTCCAGGTAGCCGATTTTTCGGTTAGCAAGTCCTTCGTCAGGGTTCAATGTGTACCACTGGGAATGCTGATCTGGGCAATGTCCCGCGGTAAGGGCGTATCTATTCCCCGTGTACCTGCCAGTCGCCTTGAAGCCCAAGGTGCACTTCCAGTGCACGGCGCCTTCTTCCAACGGCCCTATCGCGACCCCTCCACGCAGTGGCTGGCCACATACCCTTCCAACGGCATTACACGAGAGCTGGCCGGTCTTCAGCTGCCGCGGATTCGTCGAGCGCACTTCCACACTGACGGACTGTCCCGCCGCCTCCGCTTCAAGCCAGCTTCGTGTGGCATCGCTAGCCCGGCTTGAAAGTAGAATTACCACCGAGTTCGTCTTGGGATCCAGGGATGTCTGGACAGGCTTCGCCAAATGCCGTTGGGTGAGTACTTCATTGAGGCGTTTTTGAGCAGCTTCGAGCTCCGACCATGTCGACGTCGCGGCAGCCAGTCGAAAGTCACCTTGCAAACCGAACGCGGCCATTGCACTTGAAGCGTCCGCGCGGGCGGCAGCCCCGACCACGGGCACAACGAACTCGGCTTGCTGGTTGTCGAACCAAACCCCGGCGAAGTGGTTGCCGAGGCTATTCTCGAGGTTGTCTACGATGCCTACGCGCGCTGCATTCGCTTGAACCTTCAGCGCCGCTTCGGCTCGCCTTGTCGATATGCCGAAGTCCTCCTGATAGTCGCTGACTTCGAAGGGCTGGACGCCGGCCATCGCCAACACCGAACTGGGCAGCGATATTACGATCGCAAGCGCAAGCAGCGACCCCGTGACGAATTTCCAACTCATGCGTATCTCCCCCTGCCAGTTGCGCGGCGCCGATCTCAGTCCCTCAGTGCCACATCTGCCGAGACCAGGCAACGATAAACAGAGGTTTTTTAAATGACAACCTCTGTTTTTGGTAGATCGTCCCGCTTAACCGTGGCCCAACAGAGCTCAGAGCTCGGGCACGTCGGCGCCGTGCGGGGTGAAGGGCAGGCGCCGGACCTCAGCCCAGCCAGCGCAGCGCTGCTCAAGCGCCTCTGCGACCTTGCCGGCGTCCTGCCAGGTCGTCCAGACCAAGACGCTGGGGCCGGCGCCGGAAATGGTCGCGCCGAGGGCACCGAGCTCGGCAGCGTCGTCGACGAGCTCCATCGAGCGCGGATAGAGCTTACGGCGGCGCTCCTGGTGGATGCGGTCGCTGAGGCCAGCGGCGACGAGATCGAGGTCGGCCGTTTGCAGGCCGAGAATGAGCCGGGCGGCGGCGGCGACGTTGGCGACGGCGTCGGTCAGCGGCAGCTCTGTCGGAATCGCCTGGCGGGCATGCTCGGTTGAGACCTCCTCGGCCGGGACCACGGCGATTCCCTCGAGCCCCCCGGGTGGGTCGAAGCGCGCCGCCCCCGGCGCACCCCCATCCCCTGCGCCGCAGATGACAAAGCCGCCGTAGATCGCGGCGGCGACGT
Organism: Solirubrobacterales bacterium; assembly: GCA_035605155.1. Lineage (GTDB taxonomy): Bacteria > Actinomycetota > Thermoleophilia > Solirubrobacterales > 70-9 > VRUE01. The sequence goes on along the minus strand of DATNHC010000134.1, from coordinate 5,151 downwards.
TGTCGGGGTGGCCCTCGATCGCGCTCGCGCGAGCGAGCATCTCCTCCTCCGAGAGCGCCAGCTCGTAGAGATGGTCGGCGGCGAAGAGGCCGGCGACGATCGCCGCGGCGCTCGAGCCGAGCCCGCGCGCGAGCGGGATCTCGCTGCGCAAGCGGAAGGCGATCTCGTCGGCAGGGCGCAGAGACTCGAAAGCGCGCACGATCAGGTTGTCGCGGCCGGTGGAGACGTCGAGCCCGCCGGGGTCGAGCGAGAACTCGCCCATCTCCTCGACCTCCAGCTCGAGGAAGAGCGAGACCGCCGCGGCGAGCACGTCGTAGCCGGGGCCGAGGTTGGCCGATGAGGCAGGAACCCGGACGAGGCGGCGCCGGGTCGTCACTCGAATACCGCGCGCTCAACCGCGCTGAGGTCGTTCTCGCAGTTGATGACGGGGGGCGCTTTGGAGAGCGCGGTGTCGGGGTCCTTGAGGCCGTGGCCGGTGAGCACGCAGACGACCGATTCCGGCGGCGGGGCGCCCTCGACCGTGGGCAGGCCGTGGGCGAGCAGGCCGGCGACGGAGGCCGCCGAGGCGGGCTCGCAGAAGACGCCCTCGCCCGCGGCAAGCCAGCGGTAGGCGTCGAGAATCTGCTCGTCGCTGACGGCGGCGACGCGGCCACGCGAGGCGGTGAGGGCCGCCATCGCCTCCTCCCAGCGGGCCGGGTTGCCGATGCGGATCGCGGAGGCGACCGTCTCGGGGTTGGCGACGGGCTCGCCGCGGACGAGCGGCGCGGCGCCCTCGGCCTGGAAGCCGTAGAGCAAAGGCGCCGCGCCGGCCTCCTGGAAGCCGCGCCAGTAGGCGGTGACGTTGCCGGCGTTGCCAACCGGGATCGCCAGCGCTCCAGGCGCCTCGCCGAGCTCCTCGACCACCTCGAAGGCGGCGGTCTTCTGGCCTTCGATGCGGTGCGGGTTGACCGAGTTGACCAGCTCGATCGGGTGCTTCTCGGCGAGCCGGCGGACGATCTGCAGCGCATCGTCGAAGTTGCCCTGCAGGGCGACCACCCGGGCGCCGTGCATCAGCGCCTGGGCGAGCTTGCCGATCGCGATCTTGCCCTCGGGGACGATCACCGCGCCGCGCAGGCCCGCCCGGGCCGCGTAGGCGGCGGCGCTGGCCGCCGTGTTGCCGGTGGAGGCGCAGATCACCGCCTCAGCACCCCTCCCCTTCGCCCGCGAGACGGCCACGGTCATGCCGCGGTCCTTGAAGCTGCCGGTCGGGTTGGCGCCCTCGAACTTGAGATAGGCCCGCAGGCCGAGCCGCTCGGAGAGGCGAGGCGCTTCGATCAGCGGCGTCGAGCCCTCGTTCAGTGAGACAATCGGATCGTCCGCCTCCAGTGAGAGCCGCTCCCTGTATCTCTCGATCAGGGGAGCGGGACTCAAACGAACTCCTCTTCGATCACGCGGATTGCGCGCGGCGGGGCGCGCAGCACGTCGAGCTGGTCGATCGCTTCCAGCGCCTCGGCGAAGCGCGACTCGAGGCACTCGTGGATGACCATCACCAGGCGGGTGTCGTCGCCGAGGCCACGCTGCACCACGCTCTTCACCGAGACCTCTTTGTCGCCCAGCACCTGGGCGATCTGGGCGAGGACGCCAGGGCGATCGGCAACCGCCAGGTGCAGGTAGAACGAAGAGGTGACGTCGGCGACTATCGGCAGCTGCACGCGCGTCTCGTGCACCGGCGCGTCGCCGTTGAGGATCGAGACGACGTCACCGAGCACGGCAGAGGCGGTCTGCACCCCCCCTGCTCCCGGCCCCGACATCGTCACCTCGGTGATCTCGGGGGCCTCGACCATCACCGCGTTGAACGGGCCCTCGACCGGAGCCAGCGGGTGGCCGCCGTAGAGGAAGCAGGGGAAGACACGGACGCTGATGCCGCCCTCGCGGCGTTCGGCCACGCCAAGCAGCTTCAGCGAGAGGCCCAGCTCCTTGGCGTAGGCGAGATCGTCCGGCTGCACCTTCTCGATCCCCTCGTAGGAGACCTCGTCCAGGGTCACCGGCGTGTGGAACGCGAGGCGCGCGAGGATCGCCATCTTCGCCGCCGCGTCGGCCCCGTTGACGTCGTCGGTGGGATCGGCCTCGGCGTAGCCGAGCTCCTGGGCGCGGGCCAGCGTCTCCTCGTAGGAGGCGCCGCTGGCGGCCATCTCGGTGAGGATGAAGTTGGTCGTGCCGTTGACGATGCCGAAGACCTTGGCGATCTGGGTGACGCCGAAGCTCTCCTGGATCACGCGGACGATCGGGATCACGCCGGCCACCGCCGCCTCGAAGCGCAGCTGCACGCCGGCTTCGCGGGCAACCTGGAAGAGCTCCTCCCCATGCTGGGCGAGGAGCTGCTTGTTGGCGGTGACGACCGGGCGGCCGGCCTGCAACGCCTGCAGGACGAGCTCACGCGCCGACTCGGTGCCGCCGATCAGCTCGACGACCAGGTCCGAGCCCGCGAGGATCGAGCCGAAGTCCCCGCCCTCGCGGGTGAGCACCCCGGTGATCTCGGGTCGGCGCCCGGTCGCGGCCTCGACCGCGTCGGCCCGGCTGGCAACCAGCTCGGCGAAGGCACCGCCGACGGTGCCGCGTCCCAGCAGCCCGATGCGCAGGGGTTTAGGCATCGCGGGAAGTGAGGTCCTCGTAGGTCTCTCGGCGGACGACGAGGTGGGCCTCGCCGCCGCGACAGAAGATCACCGGCGGACGTGTGACGCCGTTGTAGTTGCTCGCCATCGCGTAGCCGTAGGCGCCGGTGGCCGGCGTCACCAGCACGTCGCCGACGGCCGGCTCGTGCAACATCACGTCACGGACGACGATGTCGCCCGACTCGCAGTGCATCCCGGCGATCGTCGCCAGGGTCCCGGGCGGCTCCGCAGCCCTGTCGGCGATCAGCGCCTCGTAGCGAGAGCCGTAGAGCATCGGTCGCAGGTTGTCCGACATGCCGCCGTCGACGGCGACGTAGGTGCGCACGCCGGGGATCTCCTTGACGGTTCCGACCCGATAGGCGGTGACGCCCGCGTTGCCCACCAGCGAGCGCCCGGGCTCGACCAGGATCCGCACGTCGGGGCCGAAGACCTCGGCGACGCCGCGCGCCTTGACCTCGACGTAAGCGTCGATCGGCGGTGGCTCGTCGGCTGCCGTGTAGGCGATGCCGAGCCCGCCGCCGACGTTGACGACCCGGCACCACTCGCCGGCAAGCTCGCCGATGGCGCGGATCGCCAGGGTGTAGGGCTCGAGCTCGAAGATCTGCGAGCCGATGTGGGCGTGAAGGCCCGTGAGTCGCAGCACGTCGGAGGCGAGCACCCGCTCGATCGCCCGCTGCGCGAGGCCGTCCTCGAGGCCGAAGCCGAACTTCGAGTCGAGCTGGCCGGTCTGGATGTAGTCGTGCGTGGATGGCTTAATCCCGGGCGTGACCCTGATCAGCACGTCCTGCCGGTGCTCGAGCAACCGCTCGCAGCGCTCGATCTCATCGAAGGAGTCGAGAATCAGGTGACCGACGCCGGAGCGGGCCGCGAAGAGGATCTCCTCGTCGCTCTTGTTGTTGCCGTGCATGTGGATGCGCGCCGGGTCGAATCCCGCCCGCAGCGCCATGTGCAGCTCGCCGCCCGAGGCGACGTCGACCGAAAGCCCCTCCTCTGCAAAGAGGCGGTAGGCGGCGGTGCAGGGGAAGGACTTGCTGGCGTAAAGGACCTCGAAATCGACGCCGCGGCGCTCGAAGGCCTCCCGGTAGGCGCGGGCGCGGGCGCGCATGTCGTCCTCGGCGTAGATGTAGGCGGGCGTGCCGAGCTCGCCAACGAGGTCGACCACGTCGCAACCGCCCAGCTCGAGATGACCGCGCTCGTTGACGCGGCTTCCCCCCGGGTACACGGGCGAGCCGGCGATCGAATCGGCCACGGCGCCCACCTGTCCACGCTCCGCCATAGGCGGGCATTGTGACGGTTGACGGCCGGGCTTCGAGTGCCGGGGCCGTTAGCGGTTGACGCCAAGCAGGCCGTCGACCGCTTTGACCGTGTCGTCGACCGTTTTGCCGACCGCCTCGTCGACCGTTTTGCCGACTGCCTCATCGACCGTTTTGCCGACCGTCGATTCCGGCCCGGCCACACTGTCGACGACTTTTTCGGTGACTTCGGAAACTCCGGTCTCTTCGAGGCTGCCGCCGACGACGCCGTCGACGCCGTCGACCGTGTCGTTAACGGCGCCGGTCACCGCCCCCGAAGTTGACTGACCCCCCGAGCTTTCGCCCCCGCGGCCGCCGCCGATCGGCGGTGCGCCCCCTTTGTTGCCGGTCCCGGACCTGCCCGAGCTCGCCGCCGACGATGGCGCCGGAGAGCTATTCGGTCCGCCGCCACCGGTCGGGCTCGGCGTGGGCGCCCCCCCACTTGGCGCTTCGCCGGTCGGTGAATTGGGCGCCCCCGGTGCTGCCGTCACGTCCTGGCGCGCCGCTTTTGGACCGGCCCCGCCGGCTTTGCCACCGAGACCACCTGACCCAGGAGCGGCGGTGGCTCGGGCGCTGGCAGCCGAACCTGCCTGCGAGGGAGCGACCGGGCTGCTCTCCGAGACGCCGGACTCCTCCCCTCCACCGCCGATCTCCGCCAACGGCCAGTCCCGCAGAGCACCCAGGGAGACAAGCAGGACAAAGGCGACAACGGCAGCTCCAACCAGGGCCGTGCCCGAGATGGCGCCTGCGAGGTAGGTGTGTGCCTGGCGAATCATCGGCGTCGCCTCCTGGGTCGCTTCCTGGGTCGCTTCCTACCCAGGGTCGCAGGGCATATCCCACAAGACATACCTAATAATTGGATTTCCGAGTGATTTTGAGTAGGCCGACGCCTACAGGTAACCCAGCGGATCGGTAGCGACGCCGCCGACCCGGACCTCGAAGTGCAGGTGGTCGCCGTAGCAATGACCGGTGCAGCCGACGTAGCCGATCACCTCGCCCTGGGAGACGCTTCCCGACGTCACGGCGAAAGAGGACTGATGGGCGTAACAGGTCTGCAGCCCGCCGCCATGGTCGAGGCAGGTGAAGTTTCCATAGCCGCCGCTTTCGGCATCCGACTGCACCAGCACGACCGAGCCAGCCGCGGCGGCGCGAATTGGGGTCCCTGCCGGGACGGCGATGTCGACCCCCTCGTGCATGCGCCCCCAGCG
>DATNHC010000133.1:0-15418 GCA_035605155.1 Solirubrobacterales bacterium | reverse complement strand
GCTCTCGCCGTCACCGGCGGTGTCATCACCAGCGCCGGCATCGTCCTCGCCGGCACCTTCTCGGTGCTCGCCGTGCTGCCTCTTACCTTTCTCACCGAGATCGGCTTCGTAGTCGCCTTCGGCGTCCTCCTCGACACCTTCCTGGTGCGCAGCGTCCTGGTCCCCTCGATCGCCCTCACCCTGGGCGACAAGTTCTGGGCCCCCTCGTCCCTCTCCAAGCCAAAGGACGAGCCCCCAGCCCCAACCCAAGCGCCCGAGCTCTCCCGCCCCTGACCCTTCAACCGCTCCCGGCTCGCCTCTCCCACTGCCGAGCTGCTCCGTAGCACCGAGGAGGTCGGGGGGTCCTCGCCTGGGCGCGGCGTCATGTTTTTCGCACCATCCCCCTTGGCGAGAGCCGCGACGCGCCCGGCGAAAAACCCAGCGCCCTGGCGAGGACCCCCCGACCTCCATCCACTCCTAGAGAACAGGCAAGAAGTTCTCGATCTCGTACGGAGTCACCTGGACCCGGTACTCGTCCCACTCCTGCCGCTTGATCTCCACAAAGCGCCGAAAAGTGTGCTCACCGAGCGTCCGCAGCACCAGCTCCGAGTCGGCAGCGATCTCGATCGCCTCGCCGAGCGTCTCCGGCAGCTGCTCGATTCCCTGATGGGCGAGCTCCTCGGGCGAGAGGTGGTAGAGGTTCTGCTCCATCGGCTCGGGCAGCTCATAGCCCTTCTCGATCCCTTCGAGGCCCGCCTGCAGCATGCCCGCGAAGCACAGGTAGGGATTGCAGGCTGGATCGGGACAGCGCAGCTCGGCCCGCGTCGCCCCCTCCTTGCCGGGGTGGTAAAGCGGCACGCGGATCAGCGCCGAGCGGTTACGGCGCGACCAGGCGAGGTAAACCGGCGCCTCGTAGCCGGGCACGAGCCGCTTGTAGGAGTTGACCCACTGGGCGAAGAGTGGCGAGATCTCGCGCGCGTGCTTGAGCTGCCCGGCGATGAAGGCCTTCGCCGTCGGCGAGAGGAAGTACTGGTCGTCGGCGTCGAAGAAGGCGTTTTTGCCGTCTTTGGTCAACGACTGGTGGACGTGCATCCCCGAGCCGTTCTCGCCGAAGAGCGGCTTCGGCATGAAGGTCGCGTGCCAGCCGTACTTCATCGCGTACTCCTTGACGACGATCCGGTAGGTCATGCAGTCGTCGGCCATCGCCAGCGCGTTCTTGTAGCGCATGTCGACCTCGTGCTGGGAGGGGCCGACCTCGTGGTGGGTGTACTCGACGTGGATGCCCATCTTCTCCAGCGCCAGGACCGTGTCGCGGCGCACGTCGGAGCCTGCGTCGAGCGTGGTCAGGTCGAAGTAGCCGCCCTCGTCGAGGCCCTCGGGGACGCCGCTCTGTGGCTTTGCCGAGCGGAAGTAGAAGAACTCGAGCTCGGGGCCGATGTTGAAAGCGTCGAAGCCCATCTCCTCGGCGCGTTTCAGGGCGCGCTTCATGATCCAGCGCGGATCGCCCTCGTAGGGCTCGCCGCCCGGAACCTGGATGTCGCAGAACATGCGGGCGACGGCGTTCTCCTCCTCGGGTCGCCAGGGGATGAGAGCGAAGGTCGAGGGATCGGGCATGGCGATCATGTCGGACTCCTCGATCGGGTTGAAGCCGGTGATCGAGGAGCCGTCGAAGCCCATGCCGCCCTCGAAGGCGTCCTCCAGCTCCGAGGAGTTGATCGAGAAGCTCTTCAACTGGCCGAGCACGTCGGTGAACCAGAGGCGGACGAAGCGCACGTCGTTTTCCTTGACGATCTGGGCGACGTCAGCGGCACTCGTGGGTTGATCTGCCATTCGTCCTCCTGGGGCTCGCGCTGTCGGCTCGGGAGCGCAACGATAGGCGAAGCGTGCGGCCAGTGAACCGCCCGGGTAGAGATCTACGTATCCGGGTAAAAAGCGGGCGTAAGCAGCCGGTGGCAGGACTGACCGACGGATGAGCTTCCGTTGCTGTCCGGACAGCTTGCACAAGACTCCGAAAGCAGGTATAACTTACTCGACGTAAGTAAATGGCTGAAAGTAAAGTAAAGGCCACTTAAAGGCTCTGTAAAGCGAAATTTCGCAAGTCGGAGCCGGAGGCGGATGCAAGTGACAGTAAAAACAGACGTGAGCAGGTTCCAGATCCACGACGAGTTGACGGCACCTGAGGAGAGCGCTCCGCTGATCAAGACGATCCAGGCCGCCGGTGGCGCCGTAACCAAGTTCGTCGGCGTGCTGGCCGGGGCCCCGGCCGTGCTGCGTGCCTACACCCGAATGCGCTCGGAGCTGCGCGGTGGAGTGCTGCCGCAGGCGACCCGTGAGCGGATCGCCCTGGCCGTCGCCGAGTATCGCGAGGACAGCTACAGCATCGCCCAGCACGCCAAGTCGGCGCGCAGCGCCGGTCTTGGCCTCGACGAGGTCTCCCGGGCCCGCAGCTTCAGCTCGGCCGACCCCAAGGAGGCGGCGTTGCTCGAGTACCTGCACAGCGCCCTCGAGGCCAACGGACATCCCCCCCTCCACCTGCATGAGGAGGCGCGCGAGATCGGCTGGTCCGACGAGGAGCTGCTGGAGGCGGTCGCCCACTTGGCGCTGAATGAGTTTCAGAGCCTCATCGCTGGCGCAGCGGAGCTGCCCAAAGACCAGAGCGGCCCGCGGGTTCTGCCCTCGGTCGCCTAAGCGTTAGGAGAGAGCGGGCGGGGGTCCTCAAAACACTCAAGCGCGGCTCCCGCCGAGCGTTTTGAGAATGGGTGCCCGGACCCCTTCCCTTGCTAGTCCTCGACGACGGTGACGGTGTACAGCAGCCGGGCGGTTGAGTAGCGACAGCCGTAGGTGGCGTGGGTGCCGACCTTCTGCTGCGGTTCCCCCTGACGGACGTCGGTGGAGTTGACGCATTTGCCGGGTTCGCGGCTTGCGCGCCAGGAGTTGCTCGTGGGCAAGCCCTGGGCGAAGGCAGGAGCCCAAGTTGGAATCGTCAGGCCGATGATGTCGCCGGCACGCACGCGCAGCGAGGCACCGAAGCGGACCGTCTGGCCCAGATAGGGGCTGAGCACGTGAACGGAGCCCTGGGCTCGCAGGTTGTAGCGCGGCGGGTTCGTTCCCGGCACGCGCTTCAGCACGGCCAAGCGGGCCTGGGGCGGCGTGCCGAAGAAGCTGTTGAAGAAGGCGCGCTGACTGTCGGTCGGCTGCGCCAGGGTCAGGGTCCACGACTTGATCCGGCCGTCCTTGCGGACGCGGAAGGGAAGCGAGCCCTGGCTGGTGCTGACCTGGAAGCCAGTGACGCTGCCGATCGCCTGGCAAGGCGAGTCGGGACAGGACGGGTCGGGCATCGTCGCCGTGTCGCCGAGCACGACGGTCGTCTTCGAGGCCGTCGCGGCGCCCGCGCTGCCGCTTAGGGCAACGAGCAGGGTCAGCAGGCCGGCGAGCGAGATGACAAGCGCCAAGCGCCCGCGGACTCCCGCCGGCCCGGCGTTGACAGCTGCATGCGAAGACCTCGACATTGCCCGTGCTCCTCTCGTTGGAAACCTGCCTGTTCCGGGGGCAGATTTGCCATCAAACCGGGAAATCCTGCTTAGTCGCGGCTGTGGACGCCCGTCGCTACCGCGTAGCGCACCTGGTCGACGCCTTCGAAGTCGAGCGCACGACGGGCGCCGTTGGTGAGATCGAAAGCATTGCCCGCGGTGTAGGGGCCACGATCGATCACCCGGGTGATCAGAGAGCGCCCCTCATAGACGAGCTTGACCGCGGTGCCGCAGGGCAGCGTGCGGTGAGCGACGCCAACGGTTCGCGGCAGCAGCGTCTGCCCGCAGGCGGTGCTGTTGCCGTAGAGCCCGGGGCCGTACCAGGTGGCACCTGCCGAACGCATCGGGCTGCTGAAGACGAGACCTCCACTTCCCGGCGCGACGCCTTCGACGCCGGGGACGCCGGCGCCGCCGGTCATCGCCTGGGCCGGCGTGACGATCGACGCCATGGCAAGCAAGGTTATGCCCAGCGAGCACGGGCGCCGCCGCCAGCCAGCGCGCCCGCGGCGTGCGCGCACCCATCGAGAATCGTCTTTCCGCCCGTGGCGGCTCCAGCTTGCCTTCATAGCTCTTTCCGACGCTTGCGGGGTTAGCTGACGGGCTCGCGCTGAAAGAGCTGCGCTACGCGGCAGATGCCGGCGATTCGCCCCAACCTTTGGGTCCCCCGCTCCCCGCGATATGTAGGCGGAGATTCAGCGGAAGTTGGCGGCAGGTTAGCAAACGCTAAGACATGAAATCGTGACGAGATTGTGAAAGGCCCCCTTGCGGGGGCCTTTCAGTTAGCGGACCTGTAAGCCGGATCCTGTCGAGAGCGACCATCTGTCTTCCGGGGCGAAAGCCCCGGAGAGCCGCCTGAAACGGCCCTGCGGCCTACCTGGATCTCGCCGGGCAGGGTCGACGATCCTGCTTGGCCTTGCACCGGGCGGGGTTTGCCTGGCCGCCGCGTCACCGCGACGCCGGTGCGCTCTTACCGCACCATTTCACCTTTGCCTGTTCGCGGCTCACGTGTGGCCGCGTCATCGGCCGTGTCTTTCTGTGGCACTTTCCCGCGGGTTTCCCCGGGTGGGCGTTACCCACCGCCACGCCCTGTGGTGTCCGGACTTTCCTCGAGGGGTTTTCTCTCCCCCCGCGGTCGCTCGGCCCGCTCTGTGAATGGTAGACCCCCGAAGCACCTGCGCAGATAGCCTGCGCTCCATGGCAACGGCTGTTGTCACCGGAGCGGGCGGTGGGCTGGGTTGGGCTATCGCTCGCGAGCTGACCAAGCGCGGCTACGTCGTCTATGTAACCGATGTCGACGGCGAAGCGGCGAAGCGGGCCGCGGCCGAGCTCGCCGGAGCACGCTCGGCGAGCCTCGACGTTCGCGACGAGGCCGCCTGCCGCGCGCTTGCCGCCCAGGTCGCGAAAGACCAAGGTTCGCTCGACCTCTGGGTCAACAACGCAGGGGTGCTGGTGACCGGCCCATCCTGGACCCAGGACGAGGCGACGCGCCGAGCGATGCTCGAGGTCAACACGATGGGGACGATGAACGGCACGATCGCGGCGTTGGAGCCGATGATCGCGGCGGGCCGCGGCCACGTGATCAACGTCATCTCGCTGGCCGGCATAGTCGCCGCCCCTGGCGAGGTCAACTACTCAGCCAGCAAGCACGCAGCGATGGCCTTCACTCTCGGCACGCTCTTCGACCTCCGCCGTGCGGGAATCGAAGGAGTCAAGCTCTCGACGGTCTGTCCCGACGGCATCTGGACGCCAATGCTGGAGGACAAGCTCGACGACGTCGATGCGGCCGGCTCGTTCTCCGGCAAGCTGCTCATCCCCGACCGGGTCGCGACCGAGATCGGCAAGCTGACGGAGCGACCGCGGCCGATCCTGGTCCTGCCACGCTGGCGCGGCCTGCAGCTGCGCCTCCTCGACCTATTCCCCCGCCTCACCCTGCGCCTGCTCCCCTTGGCGCTGCGCGACGCTCGGCGCAAACAGCGGCGCTACAAGAAGCTCATCGAAGCCGGCAAGTGGCCTCGGTAGACCGCTAAATCTTGCGGAAGACGCCGACCACTTTGCCGAGGACGGTCGCCTCGGTAGTCCGGATCGGCTCCATCGTCTCGTTCTCAGGCTGCAGGCGGATGTGGTCGTCCTCGCGGAAGAAGCGCTTGACCGTCGCCTCCTCGCCGATCAGTGCGACGACGATCTCACCGTTGACCGCATCGTCGGCGGGACGCACGATCACGTAGTCGCCCTCGAAGATGCCGGCGTCCTTCATGCTCTCGCCGCGCACTTTGAGGATGTAATCGCCGTCCTCGCCACCGATCACGTCGGGCACCTCGATGTAGTCCTCGACGTTCTCTTCGGCGAGGATCGGCGCCCCGGCGGCGACGCTTCCAATCAACGGCAGGCCGCTTTCCGGCCGGATCGTCCGCTTCGCCTTGTCGAAAAGCAACTCGATTGCCCGTGGCTTCGAAGGATCACGTTTGAGCAGGCCGATCTTCTCCAGGTTTGCGAGATGGGCATGCACGGTCGAGGACGAGTGCAGGCCAACCGCTTTGCCGATCTCGCGCACGGTCGGCGGGTAACCGGTCTTCGCCGCATAGCGACGGATGAAGTCGAAGATCTCCTTCTGCCTCTTGGTCAGATCCAGCTCCACGCCACCCCTCCCACGCCCATCTCTCGGTCATCAACTCGTTCGAACATCTGTTCGCAAGCGTACCGCCCCGGCCGGATACCCGCAACCGCACCCACCCGCCGGACGCAAACATCTAGAATCGTCGCCCCTCAAGCGGCTGTGGCGGAACTGGTAGACGCGCAAGGTTGAGGGCCTTGTGGGTGGAAACACCCGTGATGGTTCGACTCCATTCAGCCGCACTCGGAAGCCCCCGCAAATCGGGGGTTTTCGCGTTGTAGAGCGGACTGGTCGGGAATCGTCGGGCAGTGCTTGTGCGCCAGTCCGTGCGCCAGTCAGACGCCGCTCACCTATGCGCCCACAACAGTCGCAGCAGGGAGAGATAGGTTGAAGAAGTGGATGACCTGAACAGCTTCGAGCAACTGGCCGAGCAGCGGCGTCAGACGACTAGTCAAATGATGTGGCAAGTCCCAGCACTGAGCATCGCAGCCCAGGCGTTCCTATATACGCGCGCGTTTGATCCCAGCACGAGCAATGCAGCGCGGGTCGTCGTCTCGCTAGCAGCACTGATCAGCGCGCTGGCGACCCTGCAGCTCCTCCTAAAGCACCGGTACCACGAGGAGATGTACTCGATCGCCCTCGACAAGAGCAGAGCGAACCGCGGCGTGGAGCGCTTGCACACGTTGTTTCCGGACCTGGCCAACGAATCGGACGAGGATCGATTTCCACGATGGAAGAATCGCTTCTGGCTTCAGCGCCCGGTCGTCAGACTTTCTTCGGTCATGGTTTGGGCGTGGACACTCTGGGCGTTCGTCCTAATCGACCTCTTCGCCATCGCCAACGTGGCGTTCGGTTGGAATCTGTTCTGAGTCGATCCGGTAGTAGCTCACGCAGCGGAAGCGGCCAGGTAAGCATCGACCAACTCGCGGGCCTGGTCGCGGGCACCAGGCATCAGGTGGCCATAGCGCGAGAAAGTCTCCTCGATGGTGGCGTGGCCCATGAACTCCTGAATCGCCTTCGGGTTGACCCCGGCGTCAATCAGCAGCGACGCGAAGGTGTGGCGGCACTCGTGGAACGTGAGCGACGGGAGAAGGTCTGGGCGGCGTCCCTCCCGCTCTGCCTCCTCTTGCTCGCACTCGTTGAGCGCTACCCAAGCACGCTTGGCTGGGTCCGCGATGGCCTTCGGGTTGAAGGGTTCGTCCGGCCCACGCCCGAACACCAAGTCTGAGCCGGTCCCGAGGGCACGCGCGTAGAGGTGGTCGCGGAGGACAGCGAGGATGGGCACGGTGCGAACACCCGCCTTCGACTTCGGCGCAATCGGTCCCTCGTATTGGTCCCAGGAGCGCTCGACGGTGATCTCGGATCGTCCGAGGTCGATGTCGGAGGAGCGCAGGGCTTGCAGCTCGCCGCGCCTCAGCCCGGCGTAGAAGGCCGTCGCCCATATCGCCCGATCCGACTCCGGGGTGGCGACGACCAGCCGCGCTGCCTGGGATGCCGTCGCGATCCTCTCCCGTCGCCCGCGTGCCGCCGGGAGATCGACTTCCCGCGTCGGGTTGACCACCACCAGCTCGCGACGCATGGCGTGGCGGTAGATCGCTTGGAGCGGGTTCATCGTGTTGCGAATCGTGCTCGCCGCGAGCTTGCGACCGAGCAGCCGGTCTACGAAGTCCTGCAGGTCGGCGCGCGTCAGCTCGGAGAGTCGAACGCTTCCGAACTCCGGCAGCACACGCAAGCTGAGGGCGCGTCCGTATTCGCGCAGGGTGCCCGGCTTGTAGTGGTGGCCGGAGCGGTCGCGAACCGCGCCGGTACGCGCCGCCTCTAGCCAGAGCCACGCCGCCTGCTCGACCGTGATCTGAGAGGGCGTGCGCAAGCTCCGGGCGTTGGCTGCCGCCAGCGCGTCCGCTCGCCAGGTCTTGGCCTCGGCCTCGCGGGCAAAGGTGCGCCGCAGCTTCCGACCCTCCCGAGCCAAGTAGACCGATGCCTCCCAACCCGCGTTGCAGTTGCAGCGTCCGCCCTTACGAGAGTTGCAGCCCGCCGAGTGCCGTCTCCTGATCCCCTCGGCCATCGCGCTCAGTGCTCCGTGAACTGCCCGAGCCGCGTCCCGCCCGGCTCCCAGCCCATCCCGTCGAGCAGTTCGCACGGCGGGATGCCGAGCGAGCCCGCGAGCTTCACGGCCGTGTCCACACGGGCGACCCGTTCGCCACGCTCCAACTGGCCAACAGCCGTGCGGTGCAGCGATGCGCGCACCGCCAACTCTTCCTGGGAGAGCTTGGCGCGCTTGCGGCAGTAGGCGAGGTTGCGGCCGAACTGCACAGCGAGGTCCATCAGCCCTCGCCCCTCTCTACGAACTGACCCGGCCGGTAGTCGCCCGTGGTCCAGGTGATTCCGACAAGCAGCTCCTCGGGGCCGACTTCGAGCGAAGCGCTGAGCTTGACCAGGGTGTCGATGCGGCAAAGGCGCAGGCCCCGCTCAAGCTGGCTGACCTCAGTTCGGTGAATTGATGCGCGGGCACTCACTTCGTCTTGGGAGAGGTCGGCCAGCTTGCGGCAGCGGGCCTCCGAAGCAGGCGGCGATGTCGATCATCGGCTCTCCCCTCCCCCAAGTTGACCGAGCAGGCCGTGAAGGGCTTCGTGCTCGCAGACGACCCGTCGGTGCTCGTTGCTTCTGTCGATGATTCCGGCGAGGTCGCCGAGCACGTCGCGCACGTCTGAATCAGGGACGATCACCAACGCGTCCAGCGCTGCGAGGAGCCGCCCGTAGGCGGCGTCCTCACGGCGAAGGTGCGCTGGGTCTTTGAGGTCGTCGGGCCACTCGCGCAGTTCCTCGCGAACACCCGCCTGGGCGCTCGCGAAGGTGGCCCGCAGAAAGCGGGCCTGATCGGCGGGGATCTTGAGGACGACGGCATTGCCGCGACCCGTAGGGTTCTCATCAGCCATGAGGAGGATCTGTCTCCTTGTGGTCAGACCCTCGGTTGGCGTTAGCGCGCCGCCGGGGGTCGCTTTGTCTTGTCCGGCGAGGATACCACCAACTGTTGTGGCACCCTCTACAGTTGGACGAAGACTACCTGCCGTTGATGATCTGGTTGACGCGAGTGCGGTGCAGGCCCACGGCGTCAGCGATCTCTGCCATCGAGAGGCCAGCGCCCGCCGCTCGCTTGAAGCTCTCTCGGCGGGCCTTGGTCGCATCCTCAAGCTGCCCCTGCACCCGCTCGAACTTCGCCTGCGCGCGTCGGGCCTCGCTCCGGGCTTGCTTCCTGGCGTCTCCCATCGCCGCCAGCCTAGACCCCGTCGCCCCATCACACGCTCTTCCCCAGAACGCGACTGGCGTTCTCCGCCGTCCAGCGCTCAAGCTCGCTGACCGGGACGAGGCGCTTGCGCCCGCGCCGGATGAGGCGAAGCTCGGGCGCGACGTTTGCGTCGAAGAAGTCGGGGCCGACGCCGATGGCCGCTGCGGCCTCGGGCGGGGTGAGGGCGATCCGGGGGATCGAGGTAGAGAGCTTCTTCGCCATCTCCATACCTGTCCAAGAAGAAGCCGAATTGCCCCGCGAACGTTCGTCCAACCTGAGACGAGCCGCTTCCAATCGGCTCGTCTCTCAAGCGCCACCGAGAGCAGCCCCAGCCGCCCTCAACCACGAACCGCCACCGCCCTCACACCACATCACTGTCCAAATTGAGCGGGGCAAAACGCCTCCTCGCTGGACAGAGAAGGCATGCTGTCCATCGGCAAGCTTGGAACCGGCCAGGAGACCTACTACCTGGAGAAGGTCGCCGAAGGCGCGGAGGACTACTACTCCGGCGAGGGCGAGGTCGCCGGGCAGTGGATGGGCGATGCCGCCGCCGAGCTTGGCCTCTCCGGCGAGGTCGGAGCCGACCAGCTCACGGCGATGCTCACCGGCCACAACCCCGTAGACGGCTCGCCGCTCGGCCTGCGGGCGGTCGGCGGTCGCGGCCCGGTCCCCGGCTTCGATCTCACCTTCTCGGCCCCGAAGTCGGTCTCGCTTCTGTGGGGCCTCGGCAGCCCGGTGGCGGGCGTCGAGGTGAATGCCGCGCACCGGGCAGCCGTCGATGCCGCCCTCGGCTACCTCCAGCAGGAGGCGTGCTGGACCCGGCGAGGAGCGGGCGGCGCTGAGTTCGTCAAGGGAAACGGCTACCTTGCCGCCGCCTTCGAGCACCGCTCCTCACGCAACGGCGATCCCCAGCTCCACACCCACGTCCTGGTCGCCAATGCGACCCAGGGGCCGGACGGGCGCTGGACCCGCCTCTACCACCCGACGATCTACGAGCACGCCCAGAGCACGCCCAGACCGCCAGCTACCTCTACCAAGCCCAACTTCGCCACGAGCTGAGCCGTCGCCTCGGCGTCGAGTGGCAGGAGGTGCGCAAGGGCATCGCCGAGATCGAGGGCTTCGCCGACTCCCACCTGCGCGAGTTCTCCACCAGGCGGGCTGAAATCCTCGAGGCCGCCGGTCCCGATGCCTCGGCGCGCTCGATGGAAGTGGCCGCGCTCACCACCCGCCAGGGCAAGGAGCAGGGCGTCAGCCGCGAGGAGTTGCACGAGCGCTGGCGCTCAAGGGGCGAGGAGATCGGCCTCGACGCCGAGACGGTCTCGCGCGCCTTCGATCCCAAGGCATTGTTCAACCCCGACCTGGGCGTGCCGCAGCCGGTCTCCCATGAGCAGATCGGAGAGGCGGTTACCGCTCACGCCTCCCACTTCGAGCGCCGCGAGGCTATCCGGGCGGTTGCCGAATCGCAGCGGGCCGGAGCACCGACAGCAGAGGTGCAGCGCATGGTCGATGGCTTCCTTGCCTCCGATCAGGCTCTCAAGGTCTCTGAGACCCCGAGGGCCGAGCGCTTCACCACGCAGCGCATCTGGGAGCTGGAGCGCAAGGCGCTTGCCATCGCCGAGCGGATGCAGGGCGAGGCACGCGGGCAGGCCGGAGAGCTGATCGCCGCCAGGGTGACCCAGGCCCACCCGACCTTGAAGGCCGACCAGCGCGAGATGGTCCGCCGCCTGCTTGCAGAGCCGGAGGGCATCGCGGTCGTCGTCGGCGAGGCCGGGACCGGCAAGACCTTCGCCATCGTCGCCGCAGCCGAAGGCTGGGCGCAGGCGGGTTATGAGCTGCGAGCCGTCGCCCCAACCTGGCGGGCGGCGAACGTCCTGCGCGCCGAGGGGCTTGAAGCCACCAGCGTTGATCGCCTGCTCGCCCAGATCGAGGGTGGTGGTGGCAGCGAGACCGACTCTGCATTGCTCACGCCGCGCACGGTGCTCTTGGTCGATGAGGCCGGGATGGTCGGCAGCGCCGATCTGGCTGCGTTGATCCACGCCGCCGACGTTGCACGGGCGAAGCTCGTCCTCATCGGCGATCACCAGCAGCTCGGGGAGATCGAGGCTGGCGGCCTCTACCGCGCCCTGGCCGAGCGCACCGACCCCATCGTTCTCGATGAGGTGATCCGCCACAACCACGCGGTTGACCGCGAGGCGGCGAGAATGATCCGTGAAGGCGAGGGACGAGCTGCGCTCGACCTCTACCGCTCGGCCGAGCGGGTCACCGTCGCGCCCGATGCTGAGGCGAGACGCGAGGCGATGGTCGCCGACTGGCACCGCTCCTACTCAGAGGGTCAGGACGCCTTGATGGTGGCGAAGCGAAACGCCGAGGTCGAGCGGTTGAACGCGACCGCCAGGAAGCTGCTTTGCGCCGATGGCCGGCTCAGCAACGTGGAGATCGAGGTCGGCGAAGCCCGATTCGCCGTAGGCGATCAGATCATCACCCGCGTCAACGACCACGCCGACGCGATCTACAACCGCGAGCGCTGGCGGGTGGCAGAGGTCGATGTCGAGAACCACAGTCTTGTCCTTCAAGGCATCGACCAGGCAAGGCAAGTTGAGATCGGCCCGGACTACCTCGACCGCACGACGCCGCACGGCGAGGCTCCCGCGATCCAGCACGCCTACGCGGTGACGACCTATTGCGCTCAGGGCACCACGGTTGATCGCGCCTACGTGATGGCCGATCCCTCGATGGACAAGCCTCGCTGCTTCGCGGAGCCGCGAGGAGACCTACCTCTACGCCACGCCAGAGATTCAGGCCGAGCGCGAGGAGTACGCGCCGAAGCCGCACGAGCGCGAGGCCATCGGCCACGTCGCAGAAGCCGCCGAGCGCGACCGCGCCCAGACCGCCGCTCACGACGAGGCGTTGCGCTCGGAGCTTCGCAAGCTGCCGAGCGAGGAGCTGATCGCCAGGAGGGAGGCGTTAAGAGAGGAGGCTGCGCGGGAGTCCCGTGTCGAGCAGCGCCACGGCGAGGAACAGCCGATGCTGGAGTTGCCGAAAGGCGCTACGCGAACGCCGTGAAGCAACGCGGAGCGGCAGAAGCGCTGGGCCGACGCGAGCGCAGGCGGGAGCTGCCCGTCGCGCTGGAGCGGGAGGCGAATGCTCGCGAGGAGCTTCGGATACGCGAGCAGGCGCGAGACCGCCACGGCCCGTCCGGCGATGAGGCCCGGCGTGAGCGCCAGATAGCCCGCCAGGTATTGGCCGAGCGGGCGGAGCCGGCGATCCTCGCCGCCCGGCTCTCGCCGCCCGAGTACGTATTGAGGGAGCTGGGCGAGCGGCCCAACGACCCTGCGAAGGCCAAGGCATGGGACAACGGCATCCGAAGCATCGAGACCTACCGACACGAGCACGGGATCACGGATACCGGCAACGCCTTGGGGCGCGAGGCCGAGGGCGGGCGGGACCGCCGTGCCTACGACCGCGCCAGCGATGCCGTGCGCGAGGCCCAGCGTCGTCTTGAGCGCCAGCAGCACGACCGCTCGATGCAGCGGGGCCATGACGCGGGCAGGGACATGGGGATGGACATCGGCCTCTGATCCCCGACCCTCGCGATTATCGCGCAGCGCTTGCGCGCGGCGCGGGTTTGCGGGTAGGTCGGGGGTAGCCGTCGAGCCTCGGTGGATTGGCACTCGCCTCCCAGCGGGCTACCATTGCCCTATGGCAACTGCCGTGAAGAAGCTCGACTTGGAGATCGGCGAGGTCGTTGAGGTTGGTGGTCGTCGCTACGAGGTGGTACCGGATCGGCAGGGCGGCCTCACGCTTGAGCCGCCGATCACGCCAGTGGCCGAGCTTGAAAAGGACTGGGGAACGAAGCCCGCGTCCGCCGAAGACTTCGAGCGAGTCGCCGGCGACTTCCCGACTGACGGCGAGGGCTAAATCGCCAAGAGACCTGGGCGGACCCTCCGGTCCGCCTTGCGGTAACGATCCTGGGAGGCGCATATCCTGCGCCCCGTGGCTTCGCCAAAACGAAATCTGCCGCCGGTGGCCATCAAGTTCCGCTCGCCTGCTTGGGAGGAAGAGGTTGAGCGCTTGGATGCGCGTTCGTCGGCCCGTGTTCAAGCCGAACGAGCCCGCAGGGAGATAGAGGGCGGCAAGGCAAAGCTTGGATGGAAGCGATGCGAAGCGCAGAACGACGACGGCACGGAGCTGGCGGGGTGCAGCAAGCTCTACGTTCCGCTCGGTGCGGAAGGGGCCTCAGCCGCCCCGTATGGCTTCGTTTTCCGACTGGCCAAGTCCGACGACAACACACTCGTCTGGAACTTCATCGCCTTCGGCGAGCGCCACCCGGAGAACCCCAGCACCCGCAGCGTCTACGAGCGAGCGCATAAGCGCCTCCACAGGCGCTACCCAGACCAGTCTCGTTAACGCCATCGGGACCCCTGGCTGACCAGCCGGGAGCGAACAGCTATGTCGATGAGCCGCAAATGAGGCAGTGGATCGGCTCGTTCCACTCCTCGGCGACCTTGAGTGGATCCTCCGGATGGCATCCAAAGTCGACGCGGCGCATGTCGTTCGGCTCGGGTGGCATCTCACCAGGTGCCGATGGCGGATTGCTGGGCGTGTATTTGAGCAAGCCGAAGGACTCACTGGACTCAGAAAGCACCTCGTTAACCTCGTCGGCCACCGCGGCGGGCCCAGCCTTCTCGAGATAATCAAGCTGGGTCTCCGTGAACCACTGATCAGGTTGTGCCCACGTCGCGCAGTACGGGCAGCAGTAACCGCGAGGGTCCGGGTCGGTGGCCTCGTCGGTGGGAAACCACTTGAACTCGCGCTCGCAAGATGGGCAAGCTCGCCGAAGGAATCCGTCACTGTCCAGCGGAATAGGAATTCTGGCCACGACCGCCAGATTACGCCGAACTACCGGCGGAACAATGCACCGCCACCACGGCGAAGTACCGGCGTTCGTGCGCCAGTAGTGCGCCAGTCAGCTCCCGAAACAGCCGGTTTCAGTCGGACACAGCCGGAGGAGATTTGGCTCTACAGGCTGTTTTCCGCTCTGCACTGCGGTGTCTGTTCAGCGTGGAGGGCCGTGTGGGTGGAAACACCCGTGATGGTTCGACTCCATTCAGCCGCATCGAAAGCCCCCGCAAATCGGGGGTTTTCGCGTTGTGGGTCCAAGTTTCTCTCGACGGCGGCCGACATCTCCTCGTCCCGTCCTCGTCCCATTTGTCTGCCTAGCCGATCGATTTGGCACCGTTCCCCGGCGTGAACTACCTCTCCCTCACGGACCTGTTCCTGGTCGGGCTGGCTCTCGACATCTGCGGTGCGGTTTTGCTCGCTAAAGGTCTTTTGCTGTCGCCGCGAGCCATTGCCAGTCTCAACACGTTCTGGGGAATCAACCAGGGAGCGCTTACTGACCGCATCCAGAACCGGGTCTATGCCGAGTTCGGGATGGTCTACCTAGCGACCGGGTTTGCCCTACAGGCGGTGGGTTATGGGCTTGAAATCGGCGGCGTTGACACGGAGATTGGAACGTGCCGCCTCATCGTCGCGCTGGCGCTGGCTGCCGGTGCGGCGGGGGCGGGGTGGGCGATTTGGGAGCTTCGACATGGACCCCGCATGGAAGCTCTGAGGGCGTCAGTCGAGCAGGAGCGAGACGCTGCTCGCGCCGAAATCAGGGCGGCCGAGGCCGAGCAAAGTGATGGAAGCTAGGCCCATGGCAGCGGCGGGCGATGAACAGGTCGAGATTCGTGCCGAAGGCTGGAACCACTACATCGGGCGGCAAATTGAACAGCGGTGGACTCCGCCGCTTCGGTCGTGGTTCCCGCCCGGCTCGGACGCGGACGCAATGCTCGACTGGCACTGGAAGTTCTTCCAATTCGTCTTCCCGATCCCCGATCCGCGCGAGTTCCCAGCACTGGCCGAGGCCGAATGGACCGACGATGAGCGCTCCCGGCTCAACAGGTACTTTCGTCACGGGGCGAATCTCGCGAAGACGACCACCCTCTCTGCACAAACCGGCTACGAGGT
>DATNHC010000132.1:0-10516 GCA_035605155.1 Solirubrobacterales bacterium | reverse complement strand
GCGAGAAGTTCGGCGGCGACCACATCGACGACGTGCTTGCCGCGCTCGATGCCTACAAGCAGAGGATCGATTGGCGCTCCTGACCGATATCGGGCTGCCCCCGGACGCGGACGCGCGGGTGCGAGATCTCCGGGTGCGATGAGCGCGCCCGCGCGGGAGCAGAGGAGGCGGCCCGCGATTTGCTTCATCGGCTTCATGGGCGCCGGCAAGAGCACGGCGCTCGCAATGGCGCGCAGCGCCGGCCTGCAGACGGTCGAGACGGATCAGCTGCTCGAGCAGGAGTTGGGAATGCCGATCTCCGAGGCATTCCAGCGTGACGGAGAGGAGGCTTTCCGGGCCCGCGAGGCCGAGCTCGTCGGGGCTCTGCTCGAGCAGGCGGACGGCGGCGCGATCGCGCTCGGGGGCGGTAGCGTTCTCGCCGAGCGTGTCCGCGGGGCTCTCGCTCGCCACGTCGTCGTCTGGCTGCAGGTCGAGGCGGGGCAGGCCTGGACGCGGATCGCACGCAGCGACCGACCCCTGGCGACGAGCGCCGACGACGTCGAGCAGCTGCTCGCTACGCGACAACCGCTCTATGAGGAGCTTGCCGACGCGATCGTGCCGCCGGGCGACCGTGGCCTCGTTGGCCGCGCGATGCCCTCGCTCTTGACGCTCGCCGAGCTGCCGCCGGGCACGAGAATGCTCTGGGCGGCGAGCGCCTCGGGCGAGTACCCGGTGTTTGTCGGCTCCGGCCTGCTTGGCGCCACTCCTTGGCCGCTGCCGGGCCGTCGCTTCTGCATCACCGACAGTGCTGTCGGAGCGCTCTATGCGGCGCAGCTCGAGCCGCTGGCGGCTTGCGTCGAGGTCGCGCCGGGCGAGTCGGCCAAGACGATGGCCGAAGCAGAGCGTGTCCTGCGCGAGCTGGCGCAGGCCGGGATGACTCGCGAAGACCACGTGGTCGCGCTCGGTGGCGGGGTCGTCGGGGACCTGGCCGGTTTCTGCGCCCACGCCTATCAGCGCGGGGTGGCCGTCGTTCAGGTGCCGACCACGCTGGTCGCCCAGGTCGATTCCGCCTACGGCGGCAAGACGGGCGTGGATCTTCCCGAGGGCAAGAACTACGCCGGCGCCTATCACCTGCCGGCAGCGGTGATCGCCGACACCGCGACGCTGGCCAGCCTGCCCGAAGAGGAGCTGGCCGCGGGCTTCGTCGAGCTGCTCAAGACGGGCTTGCTTGCCGGAGGAGCGCTCTGGGACAAGGCAAAGGCGCTCGAGGCGCTCGCTGCTGTCGAGCTCAACGAGCTCGTCTTCGAGTGCGCCCGTTACAAGTGCGATGTCGTCGCCGCCGACGAGCGTGACGGCGGCCTGCGCGCCGTGCTCAACCTCGGCCACACGGTTGGTCACGCGATTGAGGCAGCGAGCGGCTACGAGCGTTACCGGCACGGCGAGGCCGTCGGCCTCGGCTTGCTCGCCGCCCTGCGGCTCTCCGATGCAGCCGAGCTGCGCGAGGAGGTCGAGTCGATCCTCGCCCGGCACGGGCTGCCAGTCAGGCTGGATCCCGCGGTCGAGCTCGAGGCGACGCTTGACGTCATGCAGCGCGACAAGAAGCGCACCGCGGCCGGCGTCGGCTTCGTCCTGCTCTCGGAGCCAGGTAAGCCCCGTCATGGCGAGATCGTCGAGCCGGCTAAGGTCCGTGCCGCGGTGGAGGAGCTCTACGCATGACGACCTCGCACAACCGGGTTGCCGTGCTGCACGGTGTCAACTTCGACATCCTCGAGCGCCGCGACCCGGCGGTCTACGGTGGGCTCTCGCTCCTCGAGCTCGAGGTCAAGATCACCCAGTGGGCGCGCGAGCTGGGGCTGGAGGCGATTTTCTTCCAGACCAACGCCGAGGGCGAGTTCTGCGAGTACCTTCACCGGGTGCCGGAGCAGGCCGACGCGGCGATCGTCAATGCCGGCGCCTGGACGCACTACAGCCGGGCGATCGCCGACGCGCTCGACGTCGCCAGCGTGCCAGCAGTCGAGGTGCACCTCTCCGACGTCGAGGCGCGTGACGAGTGGCGCCGGCTCTCGGTCTTCGACGGGCTGGTGCTGGCGAAGATCGCCGGCAAGGGCCCCGACGGATACCGCGAGGCACTTGAGCTGCTCGCCGGCGAGCTGGACGCCAAGGTTTGATGCGCGAGCGCAGCGACCGTCTCGCGGCCGTGGTCGCCGAGCGCGAGCTCGACTGCCTGCTGGTCACCGAGCTGGTCAACGTCCGTTACCTGACCGGCTTCGGGGGCACCAACGGCGCCTGCGTCTGCGGTGGCGAGACGCGCGTCTTCCTCACCGACTTCCGCTACACCGAGCGTGCCGAGGCCGAGGTCGAGGGCTGGCAGGTGGTCACCGTGCGGGACGACTGGCTGGGCGGGATCGCTGAGCGCCTGATCGGCAGGACCGGCTTCGAGGACCACCGGATGGCGGTCCGCACGCTGGAGAAGCTGAAGGGCAAACTGGCCGAGGGCGGCAGCCTGCAGCCTGCCGGAGGTGCTGTCGAGGAGCTGCGCCGAGTCAAGGACGAGGCGGAGCTGGCGCGGATCGCCGCCGCCGCGGAGCTCGCCGACGAGGTCTGGCGCTGGTCGCTGGAACGTGGGCTTGCCGGACGCAGCGAGCTCGACGTCGCGCATGCGGCCGAGGCGCGCATGCGCGAGCTGGGCGCCGAGCCCGCCTTTCCGACGATCGTCGCCGCCGGGCCCAATGGGGCGCTGCCGCACGCCGAGTCGAGCGAGCGCGAGATCGGACGCGGCGAGCTGGTCGTTTTCGACATGGGCGCGAAGCTCGACGGCTACTGCTCCGACGGGACCCGAACCTTCGCGACCGGGGAGCCGGGCGAGGCGGGGCGCGAGGTCTACGAGCTTGTCCACGAGGCGCAAGCCGCGGCGCTGGCCGCGCTGAAGGCCGGGGAGAAGGCCGAGGAGGTCGACGCCGTCGCCCGGAAGCTGATCACAGCAGCCGGGCACGGTGAGCGCTTTGGGCACGGGCTCGGCCACGGCGTTGGGCTCGAGGTGCACGAGGAGCCCCGTGTCTCACCGCACTCCGAGGACGTGCTGGAGGCCGGCGAGGTGGTGACGATCGAGCCGGGCATCTACCTGCCGGGAGCGCTGGGCGTGCGGATCGAGGACCTCGTCGTGGTCACCGAGGACGGCCACCGAAACCTCAGTGGGTTGCCCAAGGATTTGCAGCTCGTCGAGTGAGTGTCCCTCTGCAGGGTTAAGTCGCGACCGTCTCAGCGTCGATGGTCGGGCGTGGTCTCGACTGCGCACACCCTCTCCGAGGACCCCGGGCGCGCCACGCATGGCCCCGGCGCGGCTGAGTCGCTCAGCTCGATTCGCAGGGAGGCTTGCCGTGAACGTCTGCTCGACATGGAGCAGCGACTGCGCCGCTACCGCTTCAGCTGTTTCGCGATCCTCGCCGTGGCGATGGCTTCTGCTGCACCGGAGATCGGCTGGCTGTGGGTGGCGCCCCTTGCCGCCGGTCTCTGCGGTTTCGCCATCGCCGATCGTTTTATGCAAGCCAGTCCGCGCCCCTGGCTTTGGGTGGCAATTGCCTGGGGGGCTCTTCCTCTATTGCTTGCCGGGGCGGTGATCGCAACCGGTGGCCCAACGAGCCCCGTGCTGATGTGGTTCGCCCTACCCGCGGTCACCCTTGGTGCTCGCTTCGAGCCCCGCGGGATGGCAGTCGGCACCGTCTACCTGCTCGCCAGCTTCCTGGTCAGCACGGTTGGGGTCGATCCGGCCAGTGCTGCCGAGCACAGCCAGACCCTGACCGCCACGGCTGCGCTGATCTTGAGCACTGTGATCCTCTCCGGCGCCCTGGTCGAATCCGATCGTGCCCACCGGCGGCGCTCGACCCTAGACCCCCTAACGGGGCTCTTCAACCGCAACGCGCTGGAGCAGCGACTTGCCGACCTCGACGGTCAGCCGAGCGGTGAAGGAGACGGGCAGTCGCACGCGCTCCTGCTCTGCGACCTCGACCACTTCAAGCGGGTGAACGATCGGCTGGGGCATGCCGCTGGCGACGCCGTGCTGCGGGACGTCGCCTACACGATGCGGGCCGTGCTGCGTGCCGGCGACTCGATCTATCGGGTCGGCGGCGAGGAGATCCTCGTCGTCCTGCCTGGGGCTGGCGAGGAGGATGCGGTGACGATCGCCGAGCGCTTGCGGCAGGAGGTGCGTCGTCGGCGACCGGCGGGCGTGGACGTGACGGTCAGCATCGGCGCCGCGGTCTCCAAGCCGAAGACGGTCAACACCGACGACCTGGTTGCCCGTGCCGACGCGGCGCTCTACGCGGCGAAGGCTGGAGGCCGCGACGCCGTGTTCGTCGACGCCTGACGGGTTAGCGCGATAGGTCAATACTCGTATCGAGGCGGGCGGCGAGGGCGGCGATCAGCTCGACCGTGGCCTCGACGTCGGCGAGGTCGACCATCTCGACCGGTGAGTGCATGTAGCGCAGCGGGATCGAGACCAGCCCGGTCGGTATCCCCGAGCGGGTGAACTGGACCGCGTCGGCGTCGGTGCCGGTCGAGTTCCCGGTGGCTGCCAGGGTATGCTCGATGCCCACTTCCTGCGCGGTCTCCGCCAGCAGCTCAAAGACCTGCGGGGAGAGGTTGGCGCCACGGAAGAGGACCGGGCCCGAGCCGAGAGGATGGGCGCCCAGCTCCTTCTCCTCGACCCCGGGGGCGTCGGTCGCATGGGTCACGTCGATGACCACGGCCAGGTCCGGTTGCACCGCGAATGCCGAGGTGCGCGCGCCCAAGAGGCCGATCTCCTCCTGCACGGCGGCGATCGCCGCAAAGCTTCCCTGCAGGGAGTCGCGCTCGTGACAGCGCCGCAGGGCCTCCAGCGCCACGTAGGCGCCGAGCCGGTTGTCCATCGAGCGGGAGACGGTGCGGTCACCGGCCACGCGCAGCGGCTCGGCGGCGATCACGACCGGATCGCCGACTCGCACCAGCTCGGCAGCCTCGTCGCGGTCGGCGGCGCCGACGTCGATGTGCAGCCCCTTCAACTCGACCACCTTTTTGCGCGCCTCGGCGTCGAGCAGGTGCAGTGGCTTACGGCCGATCACGCCGGGCACCGGACCGCTTTGTCCCTGCACCTCGACCCGCTGGCCGACGAGGATCTGCGGGTCCCAGCCACCGATCGGCGCGAACCAGAGGAAACCCTTCTCGTCGATGTGGCGGACGACGAGGCCGATCTCGTCGATATGGCCGACGACCGCGAGCAGCGGCGCCGCCTCGCCGATGCGGGCCACAGAGGAGCCGATGCCGTCCGAGGAGAGCGTCGCGAAGGACGCCGCCTCGCGCCAGACCGCGGACGCTGGGGCCTCGTATCCGGAGGGCGCGGCGACGCGGAGGAGCTTGTCGAGTAGTCGGGGTGTTTCGTTCACAGAGGCGGGCAGTATGTCGATTCGAACAGACGTCCACTGCGCGGCGATCGAATAGCGTCCCATTCGATGAAGGCCACCGGTTTCACGGCACTGGTCACTGGCGCCTCGAGCGGCATTGGCGAGGCGGCGGCGCGGAGGCTGGCGTGCGAGCCGGGTGCCGAGCTGATCCTCGTTGCCCGTCGCGAGGAGCGCCTCCGAGCCCTGGCCGAGTCGCTGACCTGCAGGGCGACCTGGCTCGCCCTCGATCTGACCGATGCGCACGCCCCCGAGCGGGTCAGGGCGCATCTGGACACCGAGGGCGGCCGGCTGACACTGTTGGTCAACAACGCGGGCGGCGCCTGGCGTGGCCGCTTCGCCGAGGCCGGCTACGCCAACGTGCGGCAGCACATGGCGCTCAACTTCGATGCCGTCGTGCGGCTCACGGAGGCGCTGCTGCCGGCGCTGCGCGCCTCGGCGCCAAGCGCGATCGTCAACGTCGCCAGCACGGCGGGCCGCGTCGCCCGCGCGGGGACCGGCTCCTACTCGGCCAGCAAGTTCGCGCTGATCGGCTGGAGCGACTCGCTCTACGCCGAGGAGCGCGCACACGGCGTCCACGTCGGCCTGGTGCTGCCGGGCTTCATCGCAACCGAGGGCTTCCCGGCGACCGAGCTGCGTGAGAAAGCCCTGACCCGGTGGATGGTCTCCACACCCGAGCGCGTAGCCGAGGCGATCGTCGCGACCGGACTGCGCGGCAAGGGCGAGCGCTACGTGCCGCGCCCCTACGCGCTCGCCGGGATCGCTCGCATGCTCGCGCCGCGGCTCGTCCGTCGTGTTCTCTCCGGTGGCGCCGCTTCGCGGCTCACGACGAGTACTGCGGAGGAAGCCGGTTCCTCACCCTCGCGCCCTCAGGCCTGAAGAGGACCGAGAAGACCAGGTCAACGTTGCCCTGTCTCAGGCGCTCGCCTAGCAATGGCCGCTCAGGTGAAGCGCGACGGCGTGATTCGGCAGGCGCGGAATTCGAAGACGAAGCCGACATTGTTGGCGGCGTTGCTGGCGCGTTCTACCCGGATCGATTCATGCGCCGCGAGAATTCTCTCCTCTTCCTTCAGCGCCTTGCCGAGTTTGCGCAGGTTGGCCTGCACGATGCGCAACTGGTCGAACCACCTGAGCAGGCGAGCGTCATCGGCGGGCGGCCGTGGCACCGCGGCGAGCTTGCTCACGGTCGAGCCGAAGGCTGCCGCGGCGTGGATGAACTGGGCGCCGGCCTCCTTCATCTTGCCGTTGCGAGCCTTCTCCCGGACGTTCTTGAGGATCCGTTTGTTGGCGAGCGTGTTCGCTTCGCAGATCGGCTCGACCTGGGCCACGTATTCGGCCCGGCCCGGCGGTTCCTCGGCGCGCACGGGCACCGCGAGCAGCAGTGTCGCGGCAGCAATCGATACGGCGAGTCCGAGCGTTCCCTTCATCCCTGGCCAGGCAGAGGTTAACGCCCCCCGTGGCCGTCTCGGCTTCTCTAGGATTCGCCGCCGTGATCAGCACCAACGAATTTCGCAATGGCTCGCACATCGAGATCGACGGGACGATCTTCCGGATCCTCGAGTTCCAGCACGTCAAGCCGGGCAAGGGTGGCGCCTTCGTGCGCACCAAGCTGCGCAAGATCGAGGACGGCACCGTGCAGGACAAGACGTTTCGGGCGGGGGAGAAGTTCCGGCCGGTGCGCACCGAGTCGCGCAAGATGCAGTACCTCTTCGACTCCGGCGACGCGGCGGTCTTCATGGACAGTCGCGACTACGAGCAGATCGAGATCCCACGCGATCTCGCCGGTGAGGCGATGCAGTGGGTGCTGCCCAATGCCGAGGTCGACGTGCTCTTCGTCGACGAACGGCCCAGCGACGTCCAGGTGCCGAGCGCGATCGAGATGAAGGTCACCCAGACCGAGCCCGGCGTCAAGGGCGACACGGCCTCGGGCAGAGGTAACAAGCCGGCTACGCTCGAGTCGGGCGTGGTCGTCCAGGTTCCCCTCTTCATCGAGGAGGGCGAGACGGTCCGCGTCGACACGCGCAGTGGCGAGTACGTCTCGCGCGCCTAGGCCCGACCGGCCAAAGCGCGAGAATGGGCATCCATGCGTAGGTCCGACCAGCGCCGCGATGCCGTCTTTGCCTGCTATCAGCGCGATGTCACCAGCCGTCCGCTCGAGGAGCTGGTCGCCGACTCACGCCCCTTCACCCAGGAGCTGGCGGCCGGCGTGGAGGCTCATCGGGCCGAGCTCGACGCGGCGATCGCTGCCCACGCCAAGGGCTGGGAGCTGGAGCGGATCGCACCCCTGGAGCGCAATGTGATGCGCGTCGCCCTCTATGAGATGGAGCACAGCTCCGACGTGCCAACCGAGGTTGCGATTGACGAGGCAGTCGAGATCGCCAAGGAGTACTGCGGCGCCGACGCGCCCGGTTTCGTCAACGGCGTGCTCGGCGCGATTGCCCGCGAGCGGGGAGCTGTCTCTTGAGCGCGGAGCGAGCAAGCCTGCATCTCTGGTTCTTCGCGCCGCGAGCGAAGCGCGAGGCCTTGATGTGAACCGCCTGCGCGAGATCTCCGAGCGGCTGACCGCGATCGCCCGGGAGCTGGAGGGCGGCGAGCTGGGTGACGCGCGCGCTGCCGAGCTCGCCCATGAGGCCGCCGAGCTCTCCTCGGAGGCCGTCGAGGAGGCCAACCGCCGGATCCGCGAGGACCAGGGGTCCTCCGCTTGAGCGCGGCCTCGTTCCAGTGAGCTACCCCGAAGACCTGCGCTCTCTCGTTGACGCCGCGCTGGAGCGGTTGCGCTTCCCCGCGCCACCCCCGACCGTCGGGCTGGAGGAAGCGATGCGCTACTCGCTGCTGGCCGGTGGCAAGCGGGTGCGGCCGGTCCTGGCCCTGGCCACGGCGCGGGCGCTGGGCGGGGACCCGACGAGCATCCTGCCGGTCGCTTGCGCGCTCGAGCTGGTCCACACCTACTCGCTGATCCATGACGACCTGCCGGCAATGGACGACGACGATCTGCGCCGGGGGCAGCCGACTTCGCACGTCAAGTACGGGGAGGACGTGGCGATTCTCGCCGGCGACGGGCTTTTCGCCGAGGCGGTTCGGCTTTTCTGCGAGCAGCCCGGCGAGCCGGCGCAGGTACTGGCGGCGCTGCGTGAGCTGACCTCCGCCACCGGCGTCGACGGCATGGTCGGCGGCCAGTACGTCGACGTCGCCGTGCCGGAGCGCGACGCCGAGGGCCTGCGGGCAATGCATGCGCTGAAGACCGGACGCCTGATCGCCGCCAGCGTCGGCGTGGTGCTGACGCTCGAAGGCATCGACGAACCTGAGACAATCCCCTTTCGCCGATTTGCCAGCGAGCTGGGCGTCCTCTTCCAGATCGTCGACGACATCCTTGACGTGACCGGGAGTGACGAGCGGCTCGGCAAGCCCAGTGGAAGCGATGAGCGTCATGGCAAACTCACCTACGTCAGCCTCTTTGGCCTCGAGCGGGCGCGTGAGCTCGCCGCCGAGTCGCACAACAAGGCAACGCAGGCACTGGACGAGGCCACTGGCGACACTGATGATCTGAAGCGAATCGCCGACTACATCTACACCCGGAACGAATGAGCAAGAGCGGACAAGGATCGGGGCACGAGGACGGAGCCGCACGGCTTCTGGACGGCATCGACGGCCCAACCGACCTACACGACCTCGACGATGCCCAGCTGCAGCAGGTCGCGCAGGAGATGCGCACCTACATCATCGACACGATCGGTGAGATCGGCGGGCACTTCGGCGCCAACCTCGGCACCTGCGAGCTGGCGGTTGCCCTGCACAGCTTGCTCGACTCGCCGCGCGACAAGGTGCTCTGGGACGTCGGCCACCAGGCCTACCCGCACAAGATCCTCACCGGTCGCCGTGAGGGCCTGCCGACGATCCGCCAGTACGGCGGTCTGGCGCCGTTCTGCTCGGTCTTCGAGTCCGAGCACGACATCATGGGCGCCGGCCACGCCTCGACCTCGATTGGCTATGCGGTCGGGCTGAAGGAGGCGATGCGCAAGGGGATCGGCGAGGACGGCAGGGTCGCCGCGGTGATCGGCGATGGCGCCCTGACGGGCGGCGTCGCTTACGAGGCGCTGCACGCCGCCGGTGGCCTGCAGACGCCGCTCGTGATCGTGCTCAACGACAACGGCATGTCGATCTCCCCCAACGTCGGCGCCCTCTCCCGCTACTTCAACCGCGTGCGACTCAACCCCCGCCTCTTCCACGCCCGCGAGGGGGTCGAGGACAGGCTGACCAAGCTGCCGCTCGGCCTCGGCAAGCGGATCGAACGCCTGGGGCCGGAGATCAAGTCGGCGATCAAGGCCTATTGGGCCCCGGGGCTCTTCTTCGAGGAGCTCGACCTCGCCTACATGGGCGTGATCGACGGCCACGACGTGCATGCCCTGCGCGAGGCGCTGCGCGAGGCCTTCGACGCCGACCGTCCGGTCGTCGTCCACATCCACACCGTCAAGGGCAAGGGCTTCGGCCCGGCTGAGGACGGTGGCCTCGAGGGGATGGAGAAATGGCACGCGGCGAAGCCGAAGAGCATCGTCAACGGGGAGCCGGCGTCGAAGCCGGTTGCCGTGCGGGAGTCCGACGCGCCCGAGTCGATCGCGCCGGAGCGATTGGAGACACCGCCCGCGCCAAGCGCCCCGCCGCAGTACACGCAGGTCTTCGCCGACGCGATCGTCGCCGAGGCGAAGCGTGACCGGCGCGTGATCGGCATCACCGCGGCGATGGCGGGGGGGACCGGCCTGCAGAAGCTCGCCGAGGAGATGCCCGAGCAGTACTACGACGTTGGCATTGCCGAGCAGAATGCGGTGCTGCTCGCATCGGGCCTGGCGATCCAGGGGGCGAAGCCCGTCTGCGCGATCTACTCGACCTTCCTGCAGCGCGCCTTCGACCAGATCGTCCACGACGTCTGCCTGCAGAAGCTGAACGTCGTCTTCGCGATGGATCGCGCCGGCCTCGTCGGCGACGACGGGCCGACCCATCACGGCGCCTACGACATCTCCTACTTCCGCCCGCTCCCGAACGTGGTCCTGATGGCGCCCCGCGACGAGGCGATGCTCGTGAACATGCTCCGCACCGCGCTCGCCCACGAC
>DATNHC010000131.1:0-9881 GCA_035605155.1 Solirubrobacterales bacterium | reverse complement strand
GGGATCTGGATGGTGCCGGTGACGTCGGTCGTGCGGATGTAGAACTGCGGCCGGTAGCCGTTGAAGAACGGCGTGTGGCGGCCGCCTTCCTCCTTCGACAGCACGTAGACCTCGGCGTTGAACTGCGTGTGCGGCGTGATGCTGCCGGGCTTGGCCAGCACCTGCCCACGCTCGACGTCGCCACGCTCGACACCCCGGAGGAGGCAGCCGACGTTGTCGCCGGCCTGACCCTCGTCGAGGATCTTGCGGAACATCTCAACTCCGGTCACCACGGTTTTGGTGGTGTCCTTGATGCCGACGATCTCAACCTCGTCGCCGGTGTTGACGATGCCCTGCTCGACACGGCCGGTGGCGACGGTCCCGCGTCCGGTGATCGAGAAGATGTCCTCGATCGGCATCAGGAATGGCTTGTCGAGCTCGCGAACGGGCTCGGGGATGTAGGAGTCGAGCGCGTCGGCCAGTTCGAAGATGGCCTTCTGCGCCTCTTCGTCACCCTCCAGCGCCTTCAGCGCCGAGCCCTTGACGATGGGCGTGTCGTCGCCGGGGAAGTCGTACTCGTTGAGCAGGTCCTTGACCTCCTCCTCGACCAGCTCGATCAGCTCGTCGTCGTCGACCTGGTCGACCTTGTTGAGGAAGACGACCACGTGGGGGACGTTGACCTGGCGGGCGAGCAGGATGTGCTCGCGCGTCTGCGGCATCACGCCGTCGGCGGCGGAGACGACCAGGATCGCGCCGTCCATCTGCGCCGCGCCGGTGATCATGTTCTTCACGTAGTCGGCGTGGCCGGGGCAGTCGACGTGGGCGTAGTGGCGGTTGTCGGTCTGGTACTCGACGTGGGAGGTCGCGATCGTGATCCCGCGCTCCTTCTCCTCGGGAGCGTTGTCGATCTCCTCGAAGCTTTTCGCCTCGGCGCCGCCCTTCGTGGAGAGGGTCTTGGTGATCGCGGCCGTCAGCGTCGTCTTGCCGTGGTCGATGTGACCGATCGTGCCGACGTTGACGTGCGGCTTATCGCGCTCGAACTTCTCCTTGGACATCTCTCTCCGTTCTACCTTTCGAAGTCGGGTTCTGTCTGCTTTGCCTGTTTAAGTCTGTGGGGCGCATCCTGGGGCAGTCCATTTTGCGGAGCTGCCTGCGGGCGAACCTGGGAAATATAGCTAGAACATCCATGCGGTCCGTTGCCGGTCACGAGCTCGCACCCACTGGCTCACCCGAACGGTGCTCGACGATCTCCTCAGCGATGTTCGAGGGGACCTCCTCGTAGCGCTCGAACTGCATCGTGTAGGTGGCGCGGCCCTGGGTCATCGAGCGAAGTTCCGTCGCGTAGCCGAACATCTCGCCGAGCGGCACAAAGGCCTGCACCGCGAGGGCATTGCCGCGCTGGTCCTGGCCCTGCACTTTGCCGCGGCGCCGCGAGAGGTCGCCGATCACGTCGCCGAGGAAGTCCTCGGGGGTGACCACCTCGACCGCCATCACCGGCTCGAGCAGGACCGGGTTCGCCTTGCGAGCGGCGTCCTGGATCGCCATCGAACCGGCGATCTTGAAAGCCATCTCGGAGGAATCGACGTCGTGGAAGGAGCCGTCGATGAGTTCGACCTTGACGTCGACCATCGGGTAGCCGGCCTTGACCCCGTTCTCCAGCGCCTCCTTCATGCCCTGCTCGGCGGGGCCGATGAACTCGCCCGGAATCACGCCGCCCTTGATTTTGTTGACGAACTCGAAGCCCTCGCCGGGGGCGGGCTCGACGTTGATCACGACGTGGCCGAACTGGCCGCGGCCACCGGTCTGGCGGACGAAGCGCGCCTCGACCTTCTTGACCTCCTTGCGAATCGTCTCACGGTAGGCGACCTGGGGACGGCCGACGTTGGCGTCGACCTTGAACTCGCGCAGCATGCGATCGACGATCACCTCGAGGTGGAGCTCGCCCATGCCGTGGATCAGGGTCTGACCGGTCTCCTCGTCGGACTCGATCTGGAAGGTCGGGTCCTCCTCGCCGAGTCGTTGCAGGGCGGTCCCCATCTTCTCCTGGTCGGCCTTCGTTTTGGGCTCGATCGCCACCGCGATCACCGGGTCTGGGAAGACGATGTTCTCCAGCGCGATCGGCGCGTCCGGGGCGGCGAGCGTGTCGCCGGTGCCGGTCTGCTTGAGGCCGACGCCGGCGCAGATATCACCGGCGTAGCACTCCTCGATCTCCTCGCGGCTGTTGGCGTGCATCATCAGCAGTCGGCCGATGCGCTCGGTCTTGCCGGTCGAGGTGTTGAGGACTCGGCCACCGGCCTCGAGCTTGCCCGAGTAGACGCGGAAGTAGGTCAGCTTGCCGACGTAGGGGTCAGACATGACCTTGAAGGCGAGGGCAGCGAAGGGAGCGCTGTCGTCGGCGGGGCGCTCGGCCTCCGTCCCCTCCTCCTCGCCCTTGCCGGCCGGCTCCACACCGGTCACCGGGGGAACCTCGAGCGGCGAGGGCAAAAGCTCGACGATCGCGTCGAGCAGCGGCTGCACTCCCTTGTTCTTGAAGGAGGAGCCGCAGAGCACCGGGGTCACCTTGGTGTCGAGGCAGGCGCGATGGAGCGATTTGGCGATCCGCTCGTGAGGGATGCTCTCCTCGGCGAGATAGGCCTCCATCAGCTCGTCGTCGTAGTCGGCGCAGGCCTCGATCAGCTGGGTCCGGTATTCCTCGGCCTGCTCCTGCAGATCGGCAGGGATCTCGACCGTCTCGAACTCGGTGCCGAGCTCGTCCTTCCAGACCATCGCCACCATCTCTATGAGGTCGACGACGCCGACGAAATCGCCCTCGCTGCCGATCGGCAGCTGAATCGGCAGTGGGTTGGCGCCGAGACGGTCCTTCATCGTCTGCACGGCATTGAAGAAGTCGGCTCCGGTGCGATCCATCTTGTTGATGTAGGCGAAGCGCGGCACCCTGTACTTGTCGGCCTGGCGCCAGACGGTCTCCGACTGAGGCTCGACTCCGGCGACCGCGTCGAAGACGGCGATCGCGCCGTCGAGGACGCGCAGGCTGCGCTCGACCTCGACCGTGAAGTCGACGTGGCCGGGCGTGTCGATGATGTTGATCCGGTGGTCCTTCCACTCGCAGGCGGTCGCAGCGGAGGTGATCGTGATGCCGCGCTCCTGCTCCTGCTCCATCCAGTCCATCACCGCAGCGCCCTCGTGCACCTCGCCCATCTTGTGCGTGCGGCCGGTGTAGTAGAGGATGCGCTCGGTCGTCGTCGTCTTACCGGCGTCGATGTGCGCCATGATCCCGATGTTGCGCGTCTTCTCCAGGGGAAATGTGCGTGCCATGGTTCCTAAGGTAAGGGTTTGGTAGTGAAACGGGGACGAGACAAACGCGGGCGATCTGGCAAGAGCCGGGATCGGCGCATGAAAAAGGCCCTCGCGGGCCCGGCGAAACGTACTTCGAAACTGCCTGAGCGACGCGCGATGATAGCAGCGGCGCGGCGCCGTACCGGCGCCATCCTCCTGGCGACGGGCAGGCGCTCGCAGAAGCTCGACCGAGCGGTGGCCCGGCGGATCGAGAAGCTGCGCCCACCGCTTGCCCGGCGCTTGACCAAAGCGCAGGGGATCGCGGTGCGCTGGCTCGGCCGTTTCTGGGGGCTGGCGACGCGCTTGCTGCGCTTGATCGGACGGTGGCTGCGCCCACTCATGGTGCTGGCGCTGCGCGCTTTCTCGAGGCTGGAGCGCTTCCTGCAGCGCCTCGCGGCACTGCTGATCGGGGCGGCAACGGCGCTCAGCGCCCTGTTGACGCCGCGTCGGGCGGTCTGCGGAGTGATCGTCGCCTCGGCGATCTGCCTGATCGCGGCCCAGTTCGTCGATTACCGCAGCGTCGAGGTCGGTCAGTCGGCCTACGCCGGCCTGCCGGCCGCCTCGCCGCCCACGGTGGCCGCCGAGACGCCGAGGGACGCCCACTCCTACCTGCTGATCCCGATCGCGCTGCTCGCCGCCGGCGCCGGCGTGATGGCGCTGCGGCCCAGCCGGCACGGCCTGGGCCGAGTAGTCGTCGGCCTCGGCCTGCTCTGCATTGCGGTGATCCTCCTGGTCGACCTGCCGGCCGGCCTCGACGCCGGTGCCCAGGCCTCGCGCTTCGCAGGGGCGACAGCGGTGCTCGAAACCGGGTTCTACGCTCAGCTGGCAGCGGCGGCGGGGCTGGTCATTGGCGGTCTGCTCTACTATGCGCGGCCGTGCCGAATACGAATCAACTTGTCAGGAAGGGCCGCAAGCGCCCGAAGAAGAAGACGACGACGCCGGGACTCAAGTCCGGGCAAGGCCGCAAGAAGGCTGTCGCCGCGCCGCAGCGCCGGGGCGTCTGCACCCGCGTCGCCACGGTGACGCCGAAGAAGCCGAACTCGGCTCTGCGCAAGATTGCCCGTGTGCGCCTCACCAACGGCATGGAGGTCACGACCTACATCCCCGGCGAGGGCCACAACCTGCAGGAGCACTCCGTGGTGCTGGTCAGGGGTGGTCGCGTCAAGGACCTGCCAGGCGTCCGCTACAAGGTCGTGCGCGGCACCCTCGATGCGGCCGGTGTCTCCGACCGCAAGCAAGCTCGCTCCCGCTACGGCGTCAAGGCTTCCTAAGTGCCCCGTCGCTCCGCAGCACAGATCCGCCCGGTCGAGCCCGACGCGCGCTTTCGCAACCGGCTCGTCCAGCAGCTGATCAACAAGGTGATGAGCGCCGGCAAGAAGCAGCTTGCCGAGCGGATCGTCTACGACGCTCTGGCGATCGTCGGCGAGCGCTCCGGCGAGGATCCGATCGAGACGCTGGAGAGCGCGATCAAGCAGCTGACCCCGGTGCTCGAGGTCCGCTCGCGCCGCGTCGGCGGCGCCACCTACCAGGTTCCGGTCGAGGTGCCGGCCCGCCGGGCTCGCACCCTGGCGATCCGCTGGCTGGTCGACTACGCGCGCAACCGCCGTGAGTACTCGATGGCGGAGCGTCTCGCCAGCGAGATCCTCGATGCAACACAGCAGCAGGGCAGCGCCTGGAAGCGGAAGGACGACATCTACCGCATGGCGCAGGCGAACAAGGCGTTCGCTCACTACCGCTGGTAGCTAGCCTTTCCGGGATGAACCGACCGATCCTCGCGGTCGACGTCGACGGGGTCATCTCCCTCTTCGGGTTCGAGGAGGCACCAGACCAGACCCGCTTCGAGATGGTCGACGGAGTCGTCCACTGCATCTCGCTTAGCACCGGAGACCGGCTGCTCCGGTTGAGCGAGCACTTCGAGCTCGTCTGGGCCACCGGCTGGGAGGAGAAGGCCAATTTCTACCTTCCGTCCCTGCTCGGCCTGCCCGAGCTGCCGCACCTCAGCTTCGACGGTGCGGCCAGGTTCGGAACCGCGCACTGGAAGCTCGGGCCACTCGACGAGTACGCGGTAGGCCGACCATTGGCCTGGATCGACGACAACTTCGACGAGAGCTGCTACGAGTGGGCTGAGCGGCGAGAGCAGCCGACCCTGCTCGTCCCGACCGAGACCCACCTCGGCCTCGAGGAGGCACACGTCGAGGCCTTGCGGCAGTGGGCCCGGTCTCTACACTGAGCCAGGTGGAGGGATTCTGGCCAATCTTCTTTCTGCTGGTCGTGCTGAAGATCCCGGTCTTCGCCGCCCTCTGGCTGGTCTGGTGGGCCAGCCAGGCCCCAGAAACTGAGATAGCTGGCGACGACTCCGACGAGGGCTTCAAGCGCTGGCGACCCCGGCCCGTGCGCCCGCGCGGACCTCACAGCGGGCCATACGGCGGCGCGATGAGGAGAGGTCTGGGTGCCTCTCCTGCGCAGCGGCGTCCTGGTCTTCGCACAGACCACTCAGCGAGAGAGGCAGCGCGCCAGGCGAAAACCCCAGCAAGCGGGAGAGGCACCCAGACCTCTCTCCCTCACACCCTCTGAGCAGCCCTCTTTCGCTCCCTGCGGATCTCCCGCAGATAAGGCTGGAAGTCCACCTGAATCGTGTGACGCTTGGAGGCGACATAGCGCTTGCGCATCTTCGCTTCGGTCGTCTCGATCTCAGCTTGCATCTCGACGGGCGAGGGTAGGGTTCCGCGGCCGCCGAGCAGGTCGGCTACCCACTCGGCCTGGGCCTCGGCGAGCGGCATGATCGCGCCGAGGGGCTGGATGAAGCCGATGAAGTAGAGCCCAGGGTGCTCGACCGAGACCACGCGGCGATAGAGCGGCAGGCGGTTGTCCCTGGCCAAGACCAGGTTCTCGTCGAAGAAGGGGAAGCTGATCTTGTAGCCGGTGCAGTAGACGACGAGGTCGATCTCCTCCGCGCTGCCGTCGACGAAGCGCACCGTGCGACCGCCAGCAAAGCGGTCGAGGTTGGGCTTGACCTCGACGTCACCGTGACCGAGCCGCGAGAGCAGCTCGGCGGAGACCGTCGGGTGCGCCTCGAGCAGCTTGTGGTCGGGTTTCGGCAGGCCGTAGGCGGTCATGTCGCCGGCGGTCAGCCCCAGCATCCGTGCCAGCACGAAGCGCTGCACGGGAAGCGGCATCAGGGTCAGCAGTTTCGACGCCGCTTCGTCCGTCGGTTTGCCGTTCAGGTACTTGGGCATGACGTAGGCGCCGCGGCGCATCGCCAGGAAGGTCCGCTCGGCAATCCGCGACGCCTCGACGGCGATGTCGGTAGCCGAGTTGCCGATCCCGAGGACCAGCACGCGCTTGCCCTCCAGCACCGCGGGCTCGCGGTAGTGGTGGACGTGCAGCTGCTCGCCCTCGAACTCCTCGGAGCCCGGGAAGGGCGGCTCGGGCCAGCGTGGGTTCCAGTGGTGCCCGTTGGCGACCAGCACGGCCCGGTAGCGGTGCGTCTCGGTACGGCCATCGCGGTCTTCTACGGTCACCTCCCACTCGCCTTCCGCGGGAGCGACGCTCTTCACCTCGGTGCGAAAGTGGATTTTCTCGCGCAGGCCGAAGTGATCGACGTAGTCGTCGAAGTAACGGGCGATCTGGAAGTGGTTGGGATAGTCCGGGTAGTCGTCGGGCATCGGGTAGGTCCGGTAGGCCATCAACCCGCGCGAGGTGTTGATGTGCAGCGAGCGGTAGGCCGAGGACATCCCGTTGTCGTTTTCGTAGCGCCAGTTGCCGCCGACCTCCGAGCCCTTCTCAAAGCAGTCGAATGAGATTCCGCTGGCATTCAGAACCTGGCAGGCGGCGATGCCGGAGCTGCCGGCTCCGATCACGCAGACCTTCTGTGCAGGCGTCACGGGCGCCAATCTACTCGAGTTGGCTGGCTGGCCAGGGGTGAGCGAGTCCACCCCTGGGGTCCGTAGTTGAGATCGCCTTTCGATTCGAAGCTTGGTCCATCGGGATTTGAAATCAACGAAAGGAGACCCGATGACCGGCAAGACCCACAGCACCCGCTCGTTCCGCCCCTCCCCCGCCCTCGTGATCGGCTGCATCGCGCTGTTCATGGCGCTCACCGGCAGCGCCCTGGCGGTCGGCGTCGGCAAGAACACCGTCCGCTCGCCGCAAGTCGTCGACGGCACGCTGCGCACGGCCGATCTGCGCGACAACGCAGTCGCGGCCGGCAAGATCGCGCCGGACGCGGTCGACACGACGGAGATCGCCGAGAACGGCGTCGACTCCTCCGACGTGGCACCCGAGACGCTCACCGCGGGCGACCTCGGTGCCGCCTCGGTCTCCTCCTCGGAGGTGGCGGACCAGTCGCTGACCGCTGGCGACCTCGGCCCCGACTCGGTCGGCTCGAGCGAGCTGCAGACCGGCTCGGTCCGCGCCTCGGAGCTCGGCACGATCGTCCAGGTCACCAACACCACGGCGATCAATGCCGGCGACAACGCCGTCGTCACTGCCAACTGCCCCGCGGGCACAACGGTGCTCAGCGGCGGCGGCCTGGCGGGCAACTACAAGATCGCCCTCGTCGGCAGCGTCCGCAGCGGCAACGGCTGGGCCGCGTACGCCCACAGCTACCACGTCAACGACAGCAGCCTCACCGCCTACGCCTACTGCCTCCAAGGCGGCAGCAACAACTAACCCTCACTCGCTCCGGTGCGCCTTTTGCGGTCCATCACCGCAAAAGGCGCACCGGAGCGAGGAAGCGGAGAGCGGCCCGGGCAAAGTCCCGGGCCGCTCTGCTGAATGAGGCAGCTTCCGGACTACAGAAGGCCGGGCGTCCCACCGGCGGAACTTGTGAGCGACCAAAGGGAGCGGGTTCCGGCGGTGGGATGCCCGGCCCTTCGTCACTCACCGGGTTTCTTGAATTGACTGCCGGCGAAGTTGAAGAGTTTGCCGTCAGGGCCCTGCACCAGCGTCTGGTTGCCTTCGCCGATCACACCCGGCGCAACCGGGTCGAGGACGGGGTCGTTGCCGCGGATGTAGGCGCTCCAGTTGTAGTTGGTCTTTTCGAAGACCTTGCGGCGGTACTCGCTTGCAGACTGGATGATCTGCGTCGTTTCCTGCAGGGTGACGAAGGTCTGCGCGCGGCGTTCGGCCTGGTTGACGCTCGGGTCCCAACTCTGCCAGGTGCGCAACAGGGCATCGCCGACGTTGCCGGACACGCCGTCGTAGGCGGCGATGTAGCTGTAGTAGAGGTACCAAATCCCTTCGCCAAAGGTAAAGACGCCAGCGATCACATAAGCGGTCCCGGGTTTGCCGTTTGAGAGGAAGGAGACCTGGAACATCCCAGAGTCGTATCCAGGCCCCAGCACGCCGGTGCTGTTCGGCACCTGGCTGACGACCCGTAGGTTGCTGACGTTGGCGCCAGCCTGGTTGAGCCAGAGCGGCCAGGCCTGCTCGAGGGCCGGCTGAACCGGCATGAAGGGCGCCTGAATGCCTGGGCAGGGCGGGAAGAAGCAGGCTTCGAAGAACCCGCCCAACACCCCGAAGGCGTAGCTGCCCAAGTCAGGGTGGTAGCCCTCGACTATCCCTTTGCTGCCTCCGGCAACCCAGCCCGGCGCATCCGGCACCATCGCTTTGGCGCTGCCGTCCGCGGTGGTGAACGCCTTCAACGGGATCGGCGCTTCCAGTTCCTGCGAAGCGCTCGTCGGCAAGGCAACGGCCCGCAGACCGCGCGCGCTACGCGCCATCCGCGCAAAGAGCCGTCGCTGCGCACCGCCGAGCTGAGCCGCCGACGCGCTCGCCAGCCGGGAGCGCCCGTCGCGTTTTCCTTTGGCGCCTTTTTTCTTCGGCGGCGATAGGGCGGTCACCGCGACGAAGCCAGGAGACGGCCGGCTGAAGTAGATCTCCGCCAAGCCACCCCGCTTCAAGGGCAGCCGCATTCCGAACTGATCGGGGTTGGGGGTGGCCGGCAGCGCACGCCCCAGCAGCGCTTCGGCCACCGTCCGCGTAGCCCCTGCCGTGCTGACCGCCAGCAGCGTCATCTTTCCCGCCCGACCGGCGACCTCGTAGGCGCCCTTGTCCAGCCTCAACCGGTATCCCGGCGGCGCCTGGATCCGAAACCCGCCCCGCGCATCGAGCGTCTGCCAGCCGCGTTTTTTCTTCGCGGCAGTGGCGCTCCCCGGCGGCTCACCTTGCGCTACCGCCAAGGGCGACGCCATCAGCACAGCGAACGCCAGCAGAGCAAGAACCAGCGCCCCCGTAATCCGCTCCCGAAACAGAACCACGACCGCCAGCCTAGAGCACCACAGCCGAACTGCATCAAATTCTCTACCTACTGGCGCGGGAATTTGATGCAGTTCGTGAGCTGTGGTGCGCCTCCCGCGCAGCGGCGTCCTCAGCTCAACCGAGCGAGAGCCGCGCACTGGGGTGGCGAGGGGTGGGGTGCCCCTTGAGCCGGACCAGGTTCCACGGAGACTCCGAAGCCAGGATCTTGTCCTGGGGAATGGAGATTCTCCCGAGCCATGCCACGACAGAGGAAGTACCCCGAGGAGTTGCTTGACCGAGGCGCCCGCCTGGTCTTTGAGTCCGGT
>DATNHC010000130.1:0-16977 GCA_035605155.1 Solirubrobacterales bacterium | reverse complement strand
GATCCACGCCGATGATTTCCCCTGCACTCATGCGAGCTTCAGGGTGGGCTGGAAACGAGCGACCGCAAGCATCGGCATGATTGCCGCAGTCTTTCATGGCCGACAATGGCGAGCAGCAGCCCTCCGGGCCGCCCGAGTACAAGGTCTACCGGTCCCGGAAAGGCCTTCTGTCGAGGTTTCGGTCCCCCGATCTCTCAGGTCTCAGAGAGCGGACGCCGCGCGCGCCGAAGTGGTGGCGGCGCAAGCCCCCACAGGGCGAGCGACCAGAGCTACCGACGCGGCGCTGGAGCGGCAGGCGGATCCTCAAGTGGGTTGGCCTGGCGGCGCTGGGCTGGATCCTGCTCAGCTTCCTCGCCTTCGCCGTCTCCGCCCAGCTGCAGTCGTTCAAGCTCTCCGGCGACGCCAAGGATGCCCTTCACGGCGACCCGCTGCTGCTGGTCAACCCGCAGACGATCCTCGTGATCGGCACCGACGCCCGCCCGCCCGACACCCTGGAGCCGGGCGCGGCGCCCTCCGAGGAGTGCTTCGAACAGCAGGCCCACGGCGACGCGCCGCACGGCGAATGCTCCGTCGGCCAGTTCCGGGCCGACACGCTGATGTTGATCCGCGCTGGCGGCGGCGCCTTCCGCAAGCTCTCGATCCCGCGCGACGCCTACGCCGAGATCCCCAACCACGGTCCGCAGAAGATCAACGCCGCCTACGCCTACGGCGGCGCCGCGGCGCAGATCGAAGCAGTCGAAGGGTTCCTCGATCTGGAGATCGACCACGTGGCGATCGTCGATTTCACCGGCTTCGAAGACCTGATCGACGCGGTCGGCGGGATCGAGGTCAATCTCAAGCACAAGCTCTGCGCCGACATCTCCGGCGGCGCCGGCGGCGGCCAGGGAGGAGTGACGCTGCGCCTGCCCAAGGGCGAGAGCACGCTGACCGGCGAAAAGGCGCTCGCCTACGCGCGTGTGCGCAAGCCGGTCGAATGTCCCGGCACAGGCCGCAGCTATTACTCGATCGGCTACAGCGACTTCGACCGCGCGCAGGCGCAGCAGGAGGTGATCAACGGCATCAAGGGCCGCCTCACCGACCCCCTGCGCCTGCCCTACAACTTCCTCAAGGGACCGATCATCGGTTGGGACGCTCCCAAGGCATTCGTCAGCGACATGGGCTTCCTGACCATGCCGCAGCTGGTGCTCGCCGCGGCGATCGGCGGCAGCGGCCCAACCGACGTGCTCTGCGCCGGCGCCAACTCCGGCTGCGACGAAAGCGGCCCGGAAAGCAGCATCGAAGTCCCCGACGCGACCCGCCAGCACGCCGTCGACCGCCTGCTCAACGGCTAGCGTCGCGCCGCGCGATGCATTTTGCACACCAGAGTGTGGTCAATGCATCGAGCGGCGATGAACGGTCAGTCGCTGGTGGTTGAGGCCTTGGGCTTCGAGTCGCTCGACTTCGAGTCGGAGCTGGGGGAGGAGTCCGACTTGGGCTCTGAGGGCTTCGACTCGCCTGAGCCCTCGCCAGAAAAGCCGTTTGCGGCGCCCTTCTTCTTCTTGCCGTAGTCGGTGTTGTAGAAGCCGGAGCCCTTGAAGTGGACGGCAACGGGGTGCAGGACGCGCTCGGCTGGCGCGCCGCACTCCTGGCACTCGCTGAGCGGCTCGTCGGTCATCCGCTGGATCACGTCGAAGACGTGGCCGTTCTCGCACTTGTACTCGTAGATGGGCACAGGAGGCGCGATTATCGCAGCCGATACG
Source organism: Solirubrobacterales bacterium (assembly GCA_035605155.1). GTDB lineage: Bacteria > Actinomycetota > Thermoleophilia > Solirubrobacterales > 70-9 > VRUE01. The sequence continues at coordinate 15,238 of DATNHC010000130.1, read as the reverse complement.
GTTCCGGCATGTCAGCGACCGAACCCGGAACGCGCCCAACCGAGGTCTCGATGGAGGAGATCGTCGCCCTCTGCAAGCGGCGCGGCTTCGTCTTTCCCTCCTCGGAGATCTACGGCGGCCTCGGCTCGACCTACGACTACGGCCACTACGGCGTGCTGCTCAAGAACAACGTCAAGGCCGAGTGGTGGCGGGCGATGCTGCAGGAACGCGACGACATCGTCGCGCTCGACTCGGCGATCCTCCAACACCCGCGGGTCTGGGAGGCCTCGGGCCACCTCGAGGGCTTCACCGACCCGCTTGTCCAGTGTCTCGGCAAGTGCAAGAAGCGCTGGCGCGAGGACCATCTGCGCGAGGCGGTCGAAGCCGAAGGTGGCGAGGAGACCGCCGAGCTGCGCTGCCCCGAGTGCGGCGGGGAGCTCTCGGAGCCCCGCCAGTTCAACCTGATGTTCGAGACCCACGTCGGGCCGGTGGCCGGCGAGGGCTCGGAGGTCTACCTGCGGCCGGAGACGGCGCAGGGCATCTTCATCAACTTCAAGAACGTGCTCGGCTTCGCCCGCAAGAAGCCACCCTTCGGCATCGCCCAGATCGGCAAGTCCTTCCGCAACGAGATCACCCCGGGCAACTTCATCTTCCGCACGCGCGAGTTCGAGCAGATGGAGATGGAGTTCTTCGTCCCCCCGGCAGAGGCGGAGCGCTGGCACCAAATCTGGATGGAGGAGCGCGAGCGCTGGTATACGGAGCTCGGCATCCGGCCCGAGTTCCTTCGCGTTCGCCCCCACGGCGCCGAGGAGCTCTCCCACTACTCGTCGGCAACCAGCGACATCGAGTACCTCTTCCCGATCGGTTGGTCTGAGCTCGAGGGAATCGCCAACCGCGGCGACTTCGACCTCACCCAGCACGCCAAGTTCAGCGGCGAGAAGCTCGAGTACTTCGACCAGCAGACCAAGGAGCGCTACGTGCCGCACGTGATCGAGCCGGCGGCCGGCGCCGACCGCGCGACGCTCGCCTTCCTGGTCGACTCCTACGACGTCGAGGAGATCGAGGGACGCCAGCGCACGGTGCTGCGCCTCCACCCCCGGCTCGCCCCGGTCAAGGCGGCCGTCCTGCCGCTGGTCTCCAAGGACGGCCTGCCCGAGAAGGCCCGCGAGGCCTTCGAGGAGATCCGCCGCCGCGTGCCCGCCGAGTTCGACGAGGGTGGCTCGATCGGCAAGCGCTACCGCCGCCAGGACGAGATCGGCACTCCCTGGGGCATCACCGTCGATCACCAGACGATGGAGGACGACACCGTCACCCTGCGCGACCGCGACTCCCTCGAGCAGACCCGAGTCCCGATCGCCGGCCTCGCCGACGACCTCGCCGCCCGCCTCGCACAACCCTGGCGCACGCCCAAGCTGGACTGACCTACCGTGAAATCGAGCCTCTTCCGCGACCGGGACTTCCGCCTCGTCGCCGGATCGGTGGGGCTCTCGGCGCTCGGCGACTGGGTCGCGATCGTGGCGCTCGGGCTGCACGTCAAGGAGCTGACCGACTCGGGCTTTGCCGTTGCCGCGCTCTGGGTCTGCCTCTTCGGGCCCTCGGTCGCGGTCGCCGGCCACGTCGGCCTGCTCGTCGACCGGATCGAGGCCACCCGGCTGCTCGCCGGCGTTTCGGCGCTCGGCGCCCTTGCCGCGGCGGCGCTCGCCTTCAGCGATGCGCTCGCTCCCGTCCTCGTCCTCACCGCTGCGCTCGGCGTCGTCTTCGCGACCTCCCAGCCAACCGAGTTCTCGCTCGTGCCGCCCCTTGCCGGCGACGATCGCATCCAGGAGGCCAACGGTCACATCGAGACCGCGCGCTACCTCGGCTTCGGCATCGGCCCGCTGCTCGGCGGCCTGCTCTTCGCCGCCGGGGGGCTCGAGCTGGCGATGCTCGTCGACGCCGCGACCTTCGCGCTCGTCGCCCTGGCGGCGCTCTCGCTGCGGGTGCGGCGCCGGCCCGAGGAGCTGGCCGACGGTGAGCGTTCTCCCCGCGCTCGCGACGGCATCGCCTTCCTCTTCCGCGACCGGGTCCTGGCGCTGGTGATGACCGTCGCCTTCGCCTCGTTGCTCTTCATGTCGGCGGTCTGGGTGGCGGAGCTGTTCTTCGTCGAGGACGTGCTCGGCCGCGGCGACGTCGCCTACGGAACGATGCTCTCGATCTGGACGGTGGGCATGGCGCTCGGCGCAATGTTGATCTCCCGCCGCATCGCTCCCATAGCGGTTGCTGCCGCGGGTCTGGTCGCGGCGGCGACGCAGGGCGTCGGGCTGGCGCTGCCCGCCCTCTGGCTCAGCTTCGGCTTCTTCCTCGCCTGCTCGCTGCTCGGCGGGCTCGCGCACGGGCTGAAGAACGTGATGTTCCGCAGCCTGATTCACGTGCGCGTTCCCGACCACCTGCACGGCAGGGCGTTCGCCGCCTACAACGGCATCCGCAACAGCGCCGAGCTCGGCGCCTTCGCCGCGGGCGGCCTGCTGGTCGCCACGATCGGCCCCCGCGGCACGCTCGCCTACGCCGGCGGGCTTTCCGCCCTGGCCGGCGCCCTCGGCCTGCTCGCCCTGCTGCGCATGTACGGAGGCTGGGTCCCGACCGGCCCGGTCGGCCCGCCGATCGATCTGGCGAGCGGCGTCGGCGAGCCGCCCGGCCCGGCGCCGGACGGCTAGGAGGCCATGAACCGCTCGACGTCGGCGGCATCGGCCTCGAGAGCGACGGTCGCCTTTTTCGCGATCCGGCCGAGTGGCTCGACGGCGACCTTGCCGCGGTTCAGCCTCCAGGTGGCAACGGCGCGGCCATCGACCATCGCGAAGGGGCGAAAGAGGCCGTTGTCGGTGACCAAATGGTTGTGCGGGCCGATGATCTGCTCGCGCGAGGTCCAACCGAGCAGGAGCGGGTCGTAGGCGCCGATCAGCTTCGGTCCAGGGACCTCCGGAGTCGGCGGGTGGGCCGCGAGGTGGAGGAGGCCGTCGTTGCGCTCGACCAGCTGCTTGGAGATCGCGTTGAGGCCGGCGCGGGCGTCGCGCAGCGGCAGGCCGGCCCAGCGCGCCAGGTCGCGATCGTTGGCCGGAGCATGGCCGACCAGGTAGCGACGCGCCAGCTCGGCCAGGGCGACGTCGCGGTCGATCGGCTTTGGCTTGTCGAGCCAATCGCCAACGAGGACGTAGGCGTGCTGCTTGCCCACCATCGGCCCGCGGACGACGCTGCCGCGCACGCTGGCCAGGAAGAAGAGGTGGATCAGCGCCTGGCCGGCTGTCTGCATGCCCGCGCGGTCGAGGCGGTCGCGCAGCTGCGGGCGAGTCAGCGGGCCCTCCGCCGCCAGCGCCTTCTCGATCGCCCCCACCGCGCGGTCGGCTTCGCTGGGTGAGACGCCCTCCTGAGAGAGGCGCCTGTTGGCCGAGGTGAGCAGCGGCGGCGTGGTCAGCGATTGCAGCAACGGGTAGTCCTCGCTGCGCACCAGGTGCAACGTGCCGCGGTTGAGCCAAGCAATCAGCAGCGAACGCTCCTCGCTCAGCGCCCGGTCGACATCGGCGGCGGTGAGGCCGGAGCTGCGTGCGCGGACGGCGAGTCGCGCGCCGCGCGGATCCTGTCCCTGGATGGCGAGCAGTCGCTCGGCGATCGCCTCTGGACTGCGCCCGGCGGCATCGGCCAGGCCCTGAGCGGCAAACCTCTCGGCGAAGATCGAACGAGTCGGCACAACCGGATGATTGCGTGCTGCGTCTACTCAGGGTCGGGCGTCTGCCAGCGGCAATGACGCGAAGGCTGCTCAACCCCGATTAATTTTGAGCAAATCCACGATGTAGATGACCGTGTCATGCCCTTCGCTGAGCTTTGGGGGCACGATCAGCTGACGGCGGCCGCCGGCCTGCATCCCGCGGAAGCCAATTTCGAGGCCGAGCATCTGCTCTCTCGATCCCAACTCGAGGCCTATTCCGTCCGAGAACCAGGAGCCATAGGTCTCTTCGCCGGTCTCATAGTCGGCTCCCACGAAGCGGGCGATGACTTCGTCGCCCGGCGCGGCGGGCCGCCCCGAGCCCTCTTTGAGGTCGATGACGACGAGCTTCTTGGGGGGCGGACCGCAGGGAGGTCGAATGTCTGGCTTTGGGAACTCTTCCGGCCCGGGTTCGCCGATCTCGTTGGAGGCGATGCTCTTCGGCTGCGGCCCGCATTTGGGTTTGCTGGGCGGTGTGGTAGGTGTGGCCGCCGTGGCCTGGGTTGTCTCCCGGGGAGGACTGCTGGCCTCCTGCGATGAGCCCTCGTCGCCGCAGGCGCTGAGCGCCAGCGCGACGCAGATCGCCACGGACGGGAAAAGTGATCGATGATCGGTTCGTGCCGACCTAAGGCTGATTAGCGCAAGAAACTTCACGCAAAGATCTTAGGGAACCGCGTCGTATCGCGCTCGGAAGGCAGGCAGGTAGCTACCCGGGGCCGGCGTTCCAGGGACTCGCTGCCGGCGCGAACCGCCCAGACACTGAGATGATCGCCTGCGAAACCTAATCTGCGTCGAGCAGTTCGATCACGAAGACGACGGTGTCATTCGGGCGCACCCCCGGGGGCGAGATGCCGGCGCCGTACGCGAGCCGGGGCGGGATCGTCAGTTCGCGTAGACCTCCGATTTTCATCCCCCGCAGGCCGGGGTCCCAGCCAGGCACCGCCTCACCGGCCCCAAGCTCGAATACAGCTGGTTCGTCGTGACCCCAATGGCGCGTCTCCAGATGGAACTCCTTACCGGTTCGGTAGTTGTAAGCGACGTATTCGACGCTGAGCTCGTCGCCCACCCTCGCCACCTTCCCCGTGCCGATTCGCCGATCGCTGACGACGAGCTTCTTCGGCGGCGGTCGATTGGGAATCCGCACCTTCGGTTTCGGCTTCGCGAGGCTCGACCGGGCCGTGTCGAAATCACCAGATTCGCCGGAACGAGAGATCGAATCGTCGTCGCCGCAGGCAGCGAATGCCGCCATTACGCCGACCGCGCCGAGGACGACGAGGACCCTCACTGGCCCTGATCGAGGCCGAGCAGTTCTACGTAGTAGATAACCGTTTCGTCCGGCCCAACCTCGGGCGGGGGGTTTACGTTGCCGTAGGCGAGGTCAGGGGGAATGACCAGTTCGCGGCGGCCGCCTACTCTCATCCCCTCAACGCCCTGTTCCACCCCTGGGATCAGTTCGCCGCCGTCAAGCTGGAATACGAGCGGTTCTCCTCTGTCCCAGTTGTGTGCGTGGTTGGTGAACTCTTCGTGATTGACGTAGTTGTAGCCGGTGTATTCGACGGTGACTTTGTCGCCGGCGGTGGCCGTGGTGCCCTTGCCCGCCTTGAGGTTTCTGATCACGAGCCCTTTCGGGGGTGGGCCCTTTGGCACGACGAGCACCGGTTTGGCCTGCGGCGACCGGATGGCCGTGGCCTTGTCCTCTGGCTCGTTGCTCTTGTCTTTTGGCTCGGGCTTGTTTGCCACCGTCGAAGCCGAGTCGGCGGTCGTGCTCGAGCTGTCGTCGCTGCTGCCGCAAGCGACCAAGCCCAGGATTGCGCAAACTGCACTGATCGCTATTAGAAACTTCATGCAACGATCTTAGGGAACGCGTGCAAGACGCGCCCGAGCGGTCTCCGAGCGGTCTATTTGACCGCGAGAAGGTCGACCACGAAGATCAGGGTTTCGTTGGGCGGGATGGCTGGCGGCGATCCCGCTGTCCCGTAAGCCATTGCGGGCGGGATGATCAGCTCACGCCGGCCGCCCACCTTCATTCCCTCGATCCCCTGGTCCCAGCCTGGAATCACCGCGCCGGCGCCGAGCTGGAAGGGGAACGGTTCGCCGCGGTCCCAGGAGGCGTCGAATTCTTTTCCGCTCTTGTAGTTGACCCCGACGTATTGGACGGTTACTTCGTCCCCGGCTTTCGCTTCGGCGCCACTGCCCTCTTCGAGGTCGTTGACCTCGAGTTTCTTCGGCGGCGCGCCTTGAGGGACGGCCACTTTCGGCTTCGTCTTGTTGGCAGCCGATTCGGACTGCGGCGCTTCGGATTGCTCCGTGGTGGTCGCGGTCGTCTCGGTAGTCGAGTCATCGTCGCCGCAGCCGGCGACGAGCAGCGCCAGGCAAACGGCAGCGATCAGAGCGGGGGCCTTCATGTCGCGGCATCCTACGGAAGTCCGGAGCGAAGCGGGGGGCCGCGGCAGCGGCCCGCGCTCAGCCTCGACCCGTGAGACGATCCCAGGCGCGACGCAGGCCGCCGCGCGAACCGCTCCCGAGGTCGCCTGCTTTGACCGAGATCGAGCCCGGGTTGGCGGTAGGCGCTTTCAGCTCGGCAGCTTCGGCCGCCGTGATCTTCAGCACCACCCCGAGGTCGTAGATCGCGTCCACCTCGGGTCCGTCGACGAAGCGGTGCCCGCCGGGAAGGGCGCTCGTGTCGAAGACGATGCCGTCGAAGACGCCGGCATCGAGATCGGCGAGCACCCGCTCGACCTCTCCCAGCTTCTCGCCGTCGCTGGAGAACACGGGCACGCCTGGCGCGAGGGCGTGGTAGGAGCTTGGCTGACCTAGATCCTCCATCTCGGTTCGAGCCTATCGAACGAATCACACTAGGCTCATCGCATGGAGGACTCGCTGTTCACCTCTGCGGTCCTGCCCGCGGCAATCGCCGTGATCATGGGCAGCCTCGGGCTGACGCTCACCCGCGAGGACTTCCGCCGGGTGCTGACCGCGCCCCGCGGCGTGCTGATCGGCATGCTCAACTTGGCGCTGATCTCGCCGCTGCTGGCCCTCGCGATGGCCGAGTTCTTCAACCTGCCCCCCGAGCTGGCGGTGGGGCTGGTCCTGCTCGGCGCCTCGCCTGGGGGCATGATGGCCAACATGCTGACCCACCTCGCCCGGGGCGACACAGCGCTCTCGGTGACGATGACGGCGATCAGCAGCATCGGCGCGATCGTCACCGTGCCGCTCTTCCTGACGCTCGCCACCAACCACTTCGATGCCACCAGCGTCGGCGACGTGAGCATGCTCGGCGTCGTCGCGCGGGTCTTCGCGATCACGATCGTGCCGGTGGGGATCGGCATGGAGCTGCGCCGGCGGTACCCGGCCGGGGTCGAGGCTGCCTATCCGCGGGTGCGCGCGGCCTCCCTCACTATCTTTGCCGCAGTCGTCGTCGGCGCGATCGTCAGCGAGCACGATACGGTCACCGAGAACCTGGCCGAGGTGGCGGCGGCCGCGCTCGCCCTCAACGTCGCCGCGATGTCGATCAGCTTCGCGATCTCACGGCTCGCCCGGCTCGACAGCCGCCAGGCAACGGCGATCTCGCTCGAGCTTGGCATCCACAACTCGGCGCTGGCGATCGCCGTCGCCGCGCCGCTCGCCGCCGACGTCGGTGTGCCGGCCGCGGTCTACGCGTCCTTCATGCTCGGCACCGGCGGCGCCTTCGCCTGGGCGATGAGCCGCCACAACGCGGACCAGGCGGGTCTCGAGGAGGAACCACAGCCAAAGCCGGTCGAGGCATAGACTGCCCAACGGATCATGGGGATGAACCTGGCATCGCTCTTGACCGAGAGCGCCGAGCGCACTCCTGACAGCCCGGCGATCCGCCTCGGCGAGGTCGAGCTCAGCTACGGCCAGCTCGACGAGCTCAGCGCCCGCCTCGCCACACTGCTGCGCGAGAAAGGCTTCGAGCCCGGTGATCGGGTCGGGGTGATGCTGCCCAACGTGCCCCAATTCCCCGTCGCCTACTACGGCGTGCTGCGTGCCGGCGGCGTCGTCGTGCCGATGAACGTGTTGCTCAAGCGGCGCGAGATCGCCTTCTACCTCGAGGACTCCGGCGCCAAGCTGCTGCTCGCCTGGCACGGCTTCGCCGAGGAGGCGCGCCAGGGCGCCGCCGATGCCGGGGCCGAGATGGTCGAGGTCGAGCCGAGCTCCTTCGCCGCGATGCTGGGTGAGCTCGAGCCAACGCCAGGCCTCGCCGACACCGCCGAGGACGATACCGCGGTGATCCTCTACACCTCGGGCACGACCGGCAAGCCCAAGGGGGCCGAGCTGACCCACATGAATCTGCTGCGCAATGCCGACGTCTCCAGCCGTACGACCTGCGAGGTCGCCGCCGGCGACGTCGTGCTCGGCGCCCTGCCGCTCTTTCACTCCTTCGGCCAGACGGTCGGCATGAACGCCTCGCTCAAGGTCGGCGCCTGCCTCACGCTGGTGCCGAAATTCGACCCCGCCGAGGCGCTGGCGACGATGCAGCGCGACAAGGTCACCCACTTCTACGGCGTGCCGACGATGTTCGGCGCCCTCCTCCACCACCCCGAGCGCGAAAGCTATGACACCTCCTCGCTGCACACCTGCGTAACCGGCGGCGCCTCGATGCCGGTCGAGGTGCTGCGCGGCTTCGAGGGAGCCTTCGACGCGATCGTGCTCGAGGGCTACGGACTCTCGGAGACCTCGCCGGTCGCCAGCTCCAACCACCCCGAGATGGAGCGCAAGCCGGGCTCGATCGGCACGCCGATCGAAGGCGTCGAGATGATGGTCGTCGACGAGAACGACGAGCCGGTCGCCCAGGGCGAGGTCGGCGAGATCGTGATCCGCGGCCACAACATCATGAAGGGCTACTGGCAGCGACCCGATGCCACCGAGGAGGCGATGCGCGGTGGCTGGTTCCACAGCGGCGACATGGCCCGCACCGACGAGGAGGGCTACTTCTACATCGTCGACCGCAAGAAGGACATGATCATCCGCGGCGGCTACAACGTCTACCCGCGCGAGGTCGAGGAGGTGCTCTTCGAGCACCCCAAGATCCGCGAAGCGGCCGTGCTGGGCGTCCCCCACGACGAGTGGGGCGAGGAGATCGGCGCCGCGGTCGTCCTCCACGACGGCGAGCAGATCGCCCCCGAGGAGGTCAGCGCCTACGTCAAGGAGCGCATCGCCGCCTACAAGTACCCGCGCCTCGTCTGGTTCCTCGACGACCTGCCCAAGGGCCCCACCGGCAAGATCCTCAAGCGCGAGATCGAGCCGCCCGCCTCTGTGTGACGACATCACGCACTGAAACTGGCTGACTGGCCAGTTTGGCGGTAACCTTCCCGAGCAGCCGCCGGAGGACGAACGAAGGAGAGAGATGAGTGTCGCGTCGCAGAGCCTGATGGACAACGTCACCTACGAGGACCTGTACCAGCGCTGGGAGCAGGGCAACTGGAGCGCCTACGACATCGACCTCTCCGGGGACAGGGCCGGCTGGGAGTCGCTCAGCGAGATCCAGAAGCGCTCGGCGATGTGGATCTACTCGATGTTCTTCTACGGCGAGGACCGGGTCGCCGATACGCTCGCCCCCTACATCACCGCTGCGCCGACCGAGGAGCAGTCCTACTTCCTCGCCACCCAGCAGGTCGACGAGGTGCGCCACTCAGTCTTCTTCCACCGCTTCTTCAAGGAGGTGATCGGGGTCGGCGGCGACTCGATCCAGCAGACCCTCTCCGCCACCCTGCCGCAGCTCAACTGGGGCTACCGCGGCATCTTCGACCGGCTCGACCTGATGGCCGAGGAACTGCGCAAGGACCGTTCGCTGCCCAAGTACGCGCAGGCGATCACCCTCTACCACCTGATCGTCGAGGGCTCCCTCGCCCAGCCCGGCCAGCACTTCATCGAGGACTTCTTCGCCTCCGAGGACACGATGCCCGGCTTCAGCGCCGGCATGGCCAACGTCTCGCGCGACGAGCAGCGCCACATCGGCTTCGGCGTCAAGGTGCTCGCCGAGCTGCTCGCCGAGGAGCACCCGGCATCCGAGGAATGCAAAGCCGCGGTGGTCGAGCTGCTGCGCGAAGTGCTGCCCTACGGCCCCGCCGTCTTCTACCCGCCGAACATGGACCGCGAGTACACCGAATGCTACGGCTTCTCGCTCGAGGACATCTTCGCCTTCGGCCTCAAGCTGATCCGCCAGCGCTGGCGCACGATCGGCTATCCGACCGAGGAGATGCCGCCCGGGGTCTTCCCCTTCGACCCGGAAGCCGACGAGCGCGAGATCGCCGAGCGCCAGGTGAAGCTGATGATGGCCGGCATCCTCGGCCCGCCCGATGCCACGCCGGAAACCTCGCCTGAGCTGCAGCGTCTCTACTTCGACGTGGTCAAGCGCGTGGTCGATCCGGCCGCCGCCAACGGCTCGCCGCTCGTCTACCAGTACCGCTTCACCGACGCCGACCCCTGGCACCTGGTGATCGACAACGGCTCGACCCGGGCCGAGCCGGGCGAAGCGCCGAACCCGACGCTGACCCTCGAGGCAAGCTGGGCCGACTTTGTCGCCACCGGCAAGCCGGAAGCCAACCCGCTGAAGATGGTCCTGCAGCGCCGCATCCGCCCGCGCGGGCCGATCCGCGAGCTCGTGCGGATGCGCAAAGTGTTTGGGTAGGAGGGTCGGGTTCCCCTCCCCCCTGAGGCCGTCGCGCAGCTGATTTGTGGGCCAGGGTTCAGGCGTTGCTACAGAGCCTCAGGGGGGAGGGGAACCCGACCCTCCTCTCGTGCAGCTTTTCTGGGACTCGCTGATAGGGGGACGGGCGCTGGCCCAAGGGCGCTCGGCTTCTAGCTGAGCGGCGAGGGAGAGGAGGGTGGTCTCGTCGCCGGGGCGGCCGATGATCTGCACGGCCAGCGGCATGCCGTCGGCGGCGATTCCCGAGGGCACCGACATCGCTGGGTTGCCGAGGTGGTTCCAGGGCACGCAGTATGGATAGACGCGGCTCATGCCGAGCACGGTGGGGATCGCTCCGCGGCTCTCCCAGCGCCGCACGGGGATTGCCGTGTCGCCCATCACCGGCGTCATCAGCACGTCGTGGCTGTCGAAGATCGCGTTGACGCGGGTGGCGTCGGCTTCGCGCGCCGCCAGGGCTCGCTGGAAGAGGCCATCGGGTATCAGGCGACCCAGCCGGGCAAAGCCACGCGTGCGCCGTTCGAGCCGCTCGGGACGGGGCACCTTGGCGGCGTCTTCGGCAATCCCGCACAGGTAGCGCGGCGTGATGTTGTTGCCGATGGCGCCCCAGGCCGGGTCCTGCTGGGCGACGTCGTGGCCAAGTGAGCGCAACAGCTCGGCGGTGTCGGCCACAACGCCCTTGGCGACGTCGGAGACGGTCGGCGGGGCGGCGGCCCGCGGCGGAGCCGTCGACCAGGCGACCCGCAGCTTGCCCGGCGAGGACTGCGCAGCCTCGACGAAAGGCCGCTGCGGAGGCGGCGGTGCGCCCGACTCGGTCGAGCCGCCGGCGACCACGTCCAGGTAGAGCGCCGTGTCGAGCACCGTGCGGCTGACGCAGCCGTTGACCGAGAGTCCGTTCCAGTGCTCGGTGAGGGGCGCCAGAGAGATGCGGCCGCGCTGCGGCTTCAACCCGAAGATTCCGCAGGACGCTGCGGGAATGCGAATCGAGCCCGCTCCATCGGAGGCCGAGGCGATCGGCACCAGCCCGGCGGCGACCGCCGCGGCGCTGCCGCCACTGGAGCCCCCCGGACTGCGCTGTGAGTTCCAAGGATTGCGCGAGACCCCCCAGGTGGCCGACTCGGTGAAGCCGCAGATCGCCAGCTCGGGCAGGTGCGTCTTGCCGATCACGATCGCGCCTGCCTCGCGCAGCCGCCGTACCATCTCGTCGTCGGCCGGCGCCGGATCGGGATAGGCGTCGGTGCCGTTGCAGGTCGGCTCGCCGGCCAGGCCGTGGTTGTCCTTGAGCGCGATCGGCACACCGAGCAGGGGCCGCTCGTCGCCGGCCTTCAGCCGTCCCTCCGCCTGTTGAGCCTCGAGCAGCGCCCGCTCGCCGAGCACAGCGCGGAAAACATTGAGCTGAGGCTCAAGCCGCGCGATCCGCTCCAGGTAGAGCTGCACCAACTCGCTCGGCGAGATCTCGCCGTCGCGCACCATCTGCGCCTGCTTCGCCGCCCCAGCGAAGGCCAGATCGTCGTCTCCAGCGAACTGCATCAAATTCTCTACCTGCTGGACCGAGAATTTGATGCAGTTCGGGTGGGCACGTGGGGAGCCTACCCGCGGAGACCCTTGGATGCTCAGGTCAGCTCGGGCTCGGGCTCACGCGTGCCGCTCTCGAAGCTCAGGTCGGGCAGGGCGCGGTCGAGCCAGGAAGGCATCCACCAGTTCCAGTCACCGAAGAGCTTCATCGCGGCGGGCACGAGGATCAGGCGCACCAGGGTCGCGTCGAGGGCGATCGCCACCGCGCAGCCTACGCCGAGCTCCTTGATCGAGGGCACGCCGGTGAGCACGAAGACGGCGAAGACCGCGGTCATGATCAGCGCCGCCGAGGAGATCGTGCGGGCGCTGGTCGAGAGGCCTTCGGCGACCGCCCGCTCGTTGTCGCCGTGCTCGAGATAGTGCTCGCGGATGCGCGACATCAGGAAGACCTCGTAATCCATCGAGAGGCCGAAGACGATCGCGAAGATCAGCGGCACGTTGATCGTGTCCAGGGCGCCGAGGCTTTCGAAGCCAAGCACGCTGTCGAGCCAGCCCCACTGGAAGATCGCGACGAGCACGCCGAACGCCGCGCCGATCGAGAGCAGGTTCATCAGCACGGCCTTTAGCGGCAACAACACGGACCGCAGCATCACCATCAGGACGAGGAAGCTGAGAGCCAGGACGAAGGCGACGATCATCCACATCGAGCCGTCGATCTGCTGGCGCACGTCGTGGCTGCGGGCGGACTCGCCACCGACGGCGACCGTGGCGATGGCGCTCAGCTCGGTCGCCGGAACGATGTTGTCTCGCAAGCGGTCGATCAGGGCCCGGGTGGCGTCGGACTCGCTCGGCGTGCTGGGCAGGGCCTGGATTAGAACGGCATCGTCGGCAAAGCTCGGCGGGGCGACGGAGCTGACCCCCGGCGTGCCGGCGATCGTGCGCTGGAAGCCGGTCACGGCCACCCGATCGCCGTCGTCGAGTCCGCCACCGTCGAAGCTGGCGACGATCTGCACAGGATCGGCGGCGCCGTCGCGCTCTGCGGCAGCGAGCTCGTTGCCGACGCGCACGTCGCTGCCCTTGGGGAACTGGGCGATCGCCTCGGTTCCGGTCTCGGCCGAGAGCAGCGGCGCCGCGAGCGTGAGCAGGACCGCCGAGACGCCGATCACCGCAAGCCACGGTCGGGCCATAACGCGGTTGGTCCAGCGCACCCAGAAATCACCGCCGCCTCCTCTGCTCCCACGAGAACCTGAAGAATCAGATATGGACAGGCCCTCGCTCCCGCGTCCGGGGGCGGCGGCTCCACCTTGGAACGGACGACGAATCCAAGCGAGAACCTTGGCAATGATCCCGCCGGGCATCACCCGGTCGCCAAGCATCGCGATCAGCACCGGCAGCAAGGTGGTGGCGGTGAGGATCGAGACGGCGACGACGGTCATCGCCCCCAGCGCCATCGAGCGCAGCGCCTGGTTGTCCACCATCCAGAGCCCCGCCAGCGAGACGATCACGGCGAGGCCAGAGAAGGTGACCGCTAGACCGGAGGTGGCCAACGCCTCGGCGCGGGCGTGCTCGGGGTCGCGTCCGCGGGTGCGCTCCTCGCGGTAGCGGGCGAGGATGAAGAGCGAGTAGTCGATCGCCACGCCGATACCGATCATCGAGGCCATGTTGGTGACGAAGACCGACATGCCCATATTGAGCGAAAGGAAGTAGATCAACGCGCCGGTGACGATCACGCTGACGAAGCCGAGCGCCAGCGGCAGCGCCGCCGCCGCCAACGAGCCGAAGACGATCAGCAGGATCACGGCGACGATCGGGAAGCCGGCTGCCTCGGCTTTGGCGAGGTCTTCCTTGGAGAGCTCCTGCATCCCCGCCCAGACGGTCGGCTGCCCGGCGAGGTAAGTGGTGACGCCGGCCTCAGCCGTTCCGGGCTCGAGGTCTTCGCGCAGGGTCACGGCCCTGTCAACCTGGCGGTCAGAAGACTGTTCGCTGCGCAGCGCCAGGGTCGCCGAGCCGCTCCTCCGCAGCGCCAGCTCAGCGCGCCGGGCGATCGCAGGCGGCAGCGCCAGTTCGTCGATCTCCGCGACCGAGCGGCGAACGCGGTCGATCGCCGCGCCTCGGGCCTCTGCGCTTGCCTCGGGCTGGGCCCGCAACAGCACCGCGATCCCTCCCGACGTCGCCTCGAAGTTCTTCTCCAGGGCTTCGCTCACCGCCTTCGACTGGCTGCCCGGCACGTCGAAGCCACCCCCGGTCAGGTGCTCGGTCTGGCGTGCGGCAAGCGGCAGTGCAGCGAGAACGATCGCGATCCAGACGAACAGCACCCAGCGGCGGCGACGGCCGAGGAACCCTGCGAGCTTGACCATGAAATTGCGCATTGGCTGGTTGGCCAGCCTTTCGAACGAACGGTCAAGCGTCTGTGAGCCCGGTCACTCCCGCCCTTCGTTGAAGCTTTTTAGGGACCAGGACCCGGAAAAAGCTTCAACGAACCGTTCGCCTTGACGGCGGCGGAGAATCCAAAGAGAGAAGTCAGTCGTCGGTGAGCAGGTAGCGGCCCGAGGCCGCGGCGACGGCGAGGCCACCGCTGATGTCGCGCTCGGTATCGGAAAGCGCCTGCAGGGCGAAGCCGTCAGCGATCGCGAAGAGGTAGGAGACGATCTCCTCGGCGTCGTGGCGCAGCTTGAGCACGCCCTCGCGCTCCTTCTGCTTGAGCACGTCGGCGACATGGGAGCGGGTGCGCTCGAAGAGCTGGCCGACCTCATGCTGAATCTCTGGATTGCGGCGGCCGGCGCTGAAGAGCTCGTAAAGGAGCAGGAAGAAGGCCGGCTCGTTCTCGATCAGGTCGGTGAGGCTGGCGAGCAGGACGTCGATCACGTCATCGACGGTCTGCGCCTTGGCCAGCGGCTCGTCGAGGCGGGCAACGCGAATCTCCGCGTCACGGCGCACGACCTCGACCAGCAGGCGCTCCTTCGTCCCGAAGTAGTAGTGGAGCAGCCCACGACTGACTCCTGCCTCGCGGGCAACGTGCTCGAAGGTCGAGCCGGCGGCGCCGCGCTTGGCGACGCTCTCGCGCATCGCGTCGACGATGCGCTGCGCCTTCTCACCGCTGAGCTCACGCTCCTTTGTGGCTGCCTCCATGGAAATCAGTCTATTACCGGGTGACGAGGCTCAGGTGCCGGCAGGCAAGGACGCAGGGAGCGCGGCGTACTTTGCACGCGAGACGCCCTGTGTCAACCCCCTGCAGCTTGCAGGCCGCGCAAATTTCCATGGAGAGAGGGGTCATAAGGCACTTTGTCTTGCCAGCAACGCCAAAGGACCCTGATCCAAGCGCGGCCAAGGGTGCGGATCGC
>DATNHC010000129.1:0-38024 GCA_035605155.1 Solirubrobacterales bacterium | reverse complement strand
GGGGAGCTGATTTCGACGATTCCGTGCTGGCCCGCGGGCCATTCGCTTACGAAGAGCCGGTCAATTGGCAGGGGCTGGTGCGGCGGGAAATGCGAAAGCTGACGACCGGTTGGTCAAACGAGCTTCGGTCAGCCGGCATGGATCCCGATGCGGTAGCTGCGTTGTTCGGACTCAGTAGAAATCTCAAGCCAACTGCAGCCGATATCAGGGTGGTGGGGAATGTCGCGGCAGCCATCGCGGGAGTGTTGTCGAAGCGGCAAGCGCAATTTCGACGACCAGATGTGCGCTGGAAGGCGATTTCGACCAGCGACACCCGCCGGGTTAACTGGCGGCTGAGGAGCCCGACGCCGAAGACGCCGCGCGTGGAAATCCTCAACGCATTCCGCTGCGATGTTTGGGCGAAGTCGCTGCCAGAGACGGCGAGTTTACGCTTTGCTCCTCATCACAGCGGGGATCCTGAAGCGATTCCTGTGTATCACTTGGGGGAGATCAAGGGCCTTGAGAGAAAGGCGGTGCTCCTAGTACTGCAAGGGGATGCGCCGCAGTTCATGCATCATCTGTTCGTCGGCGTCTCGAGAGCTCGCGCGGTTCTGGCGGTCGTCGGGGACCAGCGAGCCTATGGGGCATTGCCGTCCTGGCTGCGATCGGCACCCTGAGTCAAAGCTAAGTCGGGTGTGGGTAAGCAGGCATCGATAGCACCGGCGTTCCCGCTTTGCGCGACAAGCGGCTCGTTTTCGGTGCGTCGGACCAGTACGTCGCTGCATGGGGCCTTGGCGCTTGATTGGGCTACGAGACGACCCTCCATAGCCCAAATCCACCGGAATCCACCCGGAACCAAACGGTATCCAGGCCCCTCGGACCCTCTACAATGCTCCTTGGAGGTAGCCCCGAATTCCGCATGGCAATGCGGTTTTCACGACGTATTCGGGCTGGCTTTTGCTGGCCCGGATACACGCCTGAAAATCGTGGTATCGCCGGTTCGATTCCGGCCCTCGCCATTCATTCGTTCATCTCCTCCTGCTCTTTTCTTATCCGTTGTCGCTCTGTGGCCCGCTCTCGCCTCGCCGAAGGCAAGCGCCGACCAAGTCAAGGCCGTGCTGCGGCCCTCGCGATCGTCGCTCCGCGCTAACGTCGGCAGGCGTCTGGCCAGGGATTGGGGTGCTGTGCGGGACCGCGGCTGGCCGTTGCCACAGCCGTCGCCCTCGTGGTTCCCTTGTCCGAGCGGCGAATCGCGGCCCGGAATGTCGTGGCTTGTGGAGTCGGGGCGCTGGCCTTGGTCGCCCTGGGGCCGGCAAAGGGGTGCTGCGCGGCGCGGACAAGGCGGATCACCGCCCGTGGGCCGCCGTATGAACGCAGGGTTCTCTCCAACGAGTAGATCGGCAGTTCACGGACACCCAGCGTCGCAGCCAGACGCACGTCGTGGAGAAGAGTCGAGAAGCGCCGGTAGGGGCCGCGGCCGGCGCTACCCAGGCTGATCTGGCCGGCGCTGCCGAACTCGCGCTGGGAGGAGCGAAAGTAGGAGGCGACCACGCCGGGTCCCGGATCGCGTCCCGCGTAGTAGGCAAAGACGCTGCGGTAGGCCTGGAAGAAGACGCCTTCCCACGGCGCATCCGGCACGATGAACTGGGCGGAGTCCTGGAGCGCGAGGCGGCCGTCCGCGACGTCGTCGAGCGCCAGCGCGGAGGGCGCCGTTGCGATCGCGACGCCGTGCCGTGCGGCCCAGCGCTGGATGCGCGTGTATCCGTTCCACGCGTGGCACTGGCCGGCGGGGTCGATCGCCTGGTGCAGGAAGGGCGAGGATCCGGCGCCGCCGCTGAGGATTGCCGCCTGCGCCTCGAAGGGCGTCCGCAGGGGAGGCTCGGGGTCGAGCGCGAGACCGCGCAGCCTGACCCGCTTGGCGCGGGCCCAGCGCAAGACCGCCCTGACGGCGTCGAAGTGCTCGGCCGCCGCTCCCTCCCAGGCCCAGTAGCCCTCGGTGTAGGGAACGAGGATCCACGCCCAGACCGGCACCCGGTGCCGGTTGGCTCGGCGGATGATCCGCAGCCCGTCGGTGCGCTGGGGCATCCCCTTGGGGACCGGGCCAAAGTCGCGCCGGTAACGCAGGCCGAAGTAGAGCGGGATGCGGTGATGGCGCAGGACGCGCCAGAGGCCAGGGGTATAGGCGTGAGTGTCGCGCCGGTTCCAGTAGGTCTCCGGGACGCTCCAGTCGGTGCCGGGAACGGCCTCCCCCGCCCAGAAGCCCAGCCTCGTCTCTGCGTGGGTGACGGCGACCTGCGGTCCGATGCCGGGCTTCGCCACCGTGGCTGACGGCAGGCTGAACAGAGCGAGCAGGACGATTGCGGAGAACCGTGTCACGGCGGCGATCCTAGGCCGCCGACTCACTGACTCGCCGCCGAAGCGACCTCGTAGCGTCGAGTCGCGGGGAAACGGACCCGTGTCGGCCGCTAGGGTCGGGCGATGCGAACCGCGGTGATCACCGGCGCCTCCAGCGGCATCGGCGCCGCCACGGCAAGGGCCTTGGCCGGGGAGGGCTATCGCACGGTTCTGGCCGCTCGCCGGGTCGACCGGCTCGAGGCGCTGGCCGGTGAGATCGGCGGCGTGGCCGTCCCGCTCGACGTCGCCGATCCGGATTCGGTCGACGCGCTCGCCGAGCGCGTCGAGGCCTGTGACGTGCTGATCAACAACGCCGGCGGGGCCCTCGGCCTCGACCCGGTCGCCGAAGCGGACGAAGAGCAGTGGCTGCAGATGTACGAGTCGAACGTGCTGGGGACGATGCGGATGACCCGCGCCCTGCTGCCGCCGCTGATCGCATCCGGCGACGGGCACGTGGTAAGCGTCACCAGCATCGCTGCCTTCGAGACCTACCGCGGCGGCGCCGGTTACACCGCCGCCAAGCACGCCCAGCGGGCGATGCTCCGCACGCTGCGGCTGGAGCTCCTCGGGGAGCCGGTGCGTTTCACCGAGGTCGCCCCGGGCATGGTCGAGACCGAGTTCTCGCTGGTCCGCTTCGGCGGCGACGAGGAGGCGGCCAGCCGTGTCTACGAGCGGATGGAGCCGCTGTGCGCCGAGGACGTCGCCGAGTGCATCCGTTGGGCGCTCTCCCAGCCCACGCACGTCAACGTCGACGAGATCGTCGTTCGCCCGCGCGACCAGGCGACGGCGACCGAGGTGCACCGGCGCGGCCGCTAGCCGGCTGCTCAGATCGCGTCTGGACCCGGCGCCAGGAAGCCCTCGGGCTCCTCGACGACGGTGTTGACCAACTCGCCGACGCGCTCGATCTCGACCCGCACCGTCTCGCCGACGTGCAGCACATTCTCACGGATCGGCTTGCGGCCGATGCCGACGCCCGCCGGCGTGCCGGTGGCGACCACGTCACCGGGCTCCAGCGTGAAGGCTTCGGAGAGGTGGGCGACCTGCTGGAAGCAGTCGAAGACCATCTCGGCCGTGCTCGCGTCCTGGCGCAGCTCCCCGTCGACGTAGCTGCGGATGCGCAGGTCCTGCGGGTCGCCGACCTCCTCGGGAGTGACCAGCCACGGCCCGAGCGGGCCGTGCGTGTCGAAGGACTTGCCGATCGTCATCGTCTGCGCCCGGCCCTGCCAGTCGCGCACGCTGAGGTCGTTGGCGCAGGTGTACCCGGCGATCGCCTCGTGGGCGCGCTCGACCGCGACGTGGCGGCAGCGCTTGCCGATCACCAGGGCCAGCTCCGCCTCGTAGTCGAGCAGGGTCGAGACCTTGGGCATGTGCACCTCGGCGTTGGGACCGACCACGCAGGTCACCTGCTTGTTGAAGAAAACAGGCACTTCGGGCGCCTCCATGCCCAGCTCAGCGATGTGGTCGGTGTAGTTGAGCGCGATGCCCAGGTACTTGCGCGGCACGGCCGGGGCAAGCAGGCGAACGTCGGCGAGCTGTAGGCGCGGAGCGTCGTTGGCGGCGTCCTCCAGCCCTCCGCGGCCAACTTCGTCGAGTGCCGCCGCCGGTTCGGCGGGAAGCCCCGCCCCGGAGAGGTCGATGACCTCGTCGCCCTCGACGACCCCAATCGCGGCCCTTCCTCCGGCTGCTTCGAACTTACAAACCTTCATCCGCGCCGACTCTTCCACATCCGCCGGCCTCGCACCTGCCAATCCTGATAGGAGCTTGTGAGGATGCGAGCACGCCGCTTCGATCTGCTGCGCCTGGGAGCGATCTACGCCGGAGGGACGATCGGTGCGCTCGTCCGGATCGGGCTGGCCGAGGCCGCTCCGCATGGCGCCGGCAGCTGGCCGTGGGGGACCTTCGTCGTGAACATGGTCGGGGCGCTGCTGCTCGGCTACTTCGTCGCGCGGCTTCGCGACCATCCGCAGGACAGTCTCGCCCACCCGTTCCTCACCACCGGCATCTGCGGCACCCTGACCACCTTCGCCACCCTGCAGCTGGAGCTGTTCGAAATGGTCGATGCCGGGCACTTCGGCCTGGCGGCGGCCTACGTCGGCGCCACTCTGAGCTTGGGGCTGCTCTGCGTGCGCGCTGGGATGGCGTTCGAGCAGCGGCCGCGGGAGGCGACCGGGTGAGCGCTCCCGCTTGGGTTGCCGTCGCCCTGTTCGGGGGCGCGGCTGCCACCGCCCGCTTCCTGATCGACTCGGCCTTCGCGTCCCGCGTCGACCATCCCTTCCCGCTGGGCATCCTCGCGGTCAACCTGACGGGCACCCTGGTGCTTGGGCTGATCGCCGGCGCGGCGCTGAGCGGTGAGGCGCTGGCGATCGTCGCCGGCGGCGTCCTCGGCTCGTTCACGACTTTCTCCGCCTGGATGCTCGACTCGCAGCGTCTTGCCGACGCCGGCCACATGCGCCTCGTCTGGCTCAACCTGGGCCTCTCCCTGGTGGCGGGATTCGCCGCGGTCGCCCTCGGCCACTGGCTCGGCGCAGCCCTCTAGCCCCGGCGCTCGCGATCTTGCGCTTTTCCCCGCGTAGCAGGAACAAACTGCAGCAGCGACGGGCCGTCCGCGGCTGCCATTACTTTGGATCTCAGATGGAGCAGCAGGCCCTCACGGACACCCTGATCGAGGTGCGCGTACCGCTTGCCGGGCTACAGGACGGGCAGCGTGTCGGGGGGGTCTATGCGGTGCGTGAGCGTGAGCTGCGCCGCAAGCGCAACGGCGAGCCTTGGCTGCGTCTCAGCCTCGGCGACGCCACCGGAAGTTGCGAGGCGGTCGCCTGGGAGGAGGCCGAGGCGCTTTACGCGACGGCCGCCAAGGGCACCCCGGTCCACATCACCGGGCTCTTCGAGGTCAGCGAGAGGTGGGGGCCGAAGATCAAGCTGAACGCGCTGCGGGCGGCCGCCGACGGCGAGTACAGGCCGGAGGACCTCGCGGTCGAATCGGAGGTCTCCTTCGAGCGTCTGGAGGGGGACCTGCGCGCTCTTCTCGCCACCGTGCAGGATCTGCAGCTGCGCCAGCTGCTCGATCGCTTCTTCGGCGAGGACTCGGAGATCTGGCCCCGCTTCCGCGATGCGCCGGCGGCCAAGACCTACCACCAGGCCTACCGTCACGGCCTGCTCGAGCACACCGTCTCGGTGGCTCAGGCGGTCAGCGCTGCCGCCGCCTTCTTCCCCGGCATCGACCGCGACGTCGCCGTCACCGGAGCCCTCCTGCACGACATCGGCAAGACCGAGGCCTACAACGAGGACCCGCTGGCGATCGACCTCACCGACGCCGGCCGCCTGCAGGGCGAGATCCCGCTCGGCTACTACAAGGTGCGCCGCGAGATCGAGGAGATCCCCGGCTTCGACCCCGCTCTCGCCCAGGCGGTCCTGCACATCATCCTCGCCCACCACGGCTCGCTCGAGCACGGCTCGCCGGTCGTCCCGGCCACCCGCGAGGCGGTCCTCGTTCACATGATCGACAACCTCGGCGGCCGCCTCGGCAGCTTCGACCGCCTCGAGCGCCAGCTCCCCGCCGGCGAGTCCTGGTCGGGCTTCGACCGTGCGCTCTCGGGGTCGGCGTACTTCGGCCAGCGCGCCGCCTGATCGCGACCGTAGACTGCGCCGCTCGATGGCTTCGCTGAAGTCAGAGCAGGGGCCCGAGGTGCGCCCGGCCGTGGACCCGATTGGAGCCCTGGACTCGCTCGTCGGCAGCCTCGCCGGCGCGGCGCACCGGGCGGGCGAGGAGCGGGTCGCCTACGTTGCGCTGACGCTCTCCTTCGCCCTCGCTGCCGCGCTGATTCTGGCCTGGGGCCAGGGCCAGACCTTCGTCAACGACGAGTGGAGCTACCTGGTCTCACGCGGCGGCTGGTCACTCGAAACCCTGCTGACGCCGCAGAACGGCCATCTCATCGTCGCTCCGCTGCTGGTCTACAAGGGTCTCTTCGCGACGGTAGGCGCGGACTCGCATCTGCCCTTCCAGGTCACCACAGTGGTCATGCACCTGACAGTGGCATCGCTCTTCTTTGTCCTCGTCCGGGCGCGGCTACCGCTTGCCGTGGCGGTTGCCCTCGCGGCTCTGGTCGCTTTCTTCGGAGCCGGCTGGGACACGATCATGGGCGCCTACGAGCTGCCCAACCTGACCGGCATGGCGGCGGGGCTGGGCATGCTGGTTGCGCTGGAGCGGCGCACGGTCGTGGGCGATCTCGTCGCCGCTCTACTGCTTGGACTCTCGCTCGCCTCGTTCAGCGTTGGCATTGCCTTTGCTCTCGGCGCCCTCTTGGCAATCTGGCTCGGCGGCCGCGAGCAGTGGCGGCGTGCGTGGCCGATGCTCGTCCCAGTGGCCGTCTACGCGATCTGGTTCCTGTGGGCGCGTAAGTTCGGCCAGTCGGAGGTAACCGCTGAGGGGATCAGCAGCCTCTTCAGCGGCATGGCCGATCAGCTGGCGGGGATCTGTGCGGCAATTACCGGCCTCTTCCGCGCCCCGGGCAGCGCCGAGCTACCCGACCTGATCAACGTCCGGTCCGAGTGGGGATATCCGCTGGCGGTGATTCTGGCTGGGCTGGTCGTGCTGCACGTCGGCCGCTCCGTTCGCTCGATTCGCTTCTGGACCGTGGCCGCCATCCTGCTTGCCTACCTAGCGCTCGTCGCGATCGGTCTCAGCCCGGCCCGTGCCCCAAGCGCCAGCCGCTATGTCTACATGGGTGGCATCCTCACCTTGCTCTTGGTGGCAGAGCTCGCCCGGGACATCCGCTGGAGGACTCCGGCGGGCCTTGCCGCAGCGGTCCTCTTCGGCCTGTCGCTGATGGCCAACGTCGCCGAGCTGCGGGTCGGGGGCAGGCTCTTCGAGGCAGAGGGCGCCACAAATCGCGCCACGCTTGCGACCCTGGAGCTGAGCCGGGATCGGGTCGATCCGAACCTTGCCGTGGAGGACTCCAGCACCACCCACTCCCATCCCGACATGCTCTTCCCGGCTTGGGCGTACTTCCAGGCCAGCGACGATTTCGGCTCGCCTGCTTTCTCCATCGAGCAGCTTGAGACCACAGGCCCCCAGGCCCGCGAAGCCGCCGACCAGGAGCTGGTGCGTGCTCTTGCTCTCAGCCCTCGGCCGGCCGCCGGGCCGGCGATCGGTCGCTCCGGGTCACCCCTCGAACTATTAACGGTGAGCGGCGGGCACGCAAGGCCGGTGGGAGCCTGCCTGGCCCTGGTGCCGGCACCGGGCACCACGGGCTCTCTCCAATTTGAGCTGCCGCCTGGGGGCTTCTCCTACCGCGCTGCTGCCGGCGCGCCAGTCGAAGTGACGCTGGGCCGCTTCGCGGACGTGCCCGCCGCCGAGCTTCCGGCTATCGCCGCCCCGGCGGAAGTGGCGATACCGAGGGACGCCAGCCCGGTGCCCTGGCGAGCCGAATTACAAGCCGAGGCGAAGACCCTTGCCTGTCCAGGCTAATCGGCCGCTCAGCAGGCCCGCCAGGTCCGGAGGAGCTGGCAGGTGGCGGCCGGTGCTCGACCGCGCCAAGGCC
Organism: Solirubrobacterales bacterium; assembly: GCA_035605155.1. Lineage (GTDB taxonomy): Bacteria > Actinomycetota > Thermoleophilia > Solirubrobacterales > 70-9 > VRUE01. The sequence goes on along the minus strand of DATNHC010000129.1, from coordinate 30,111 downwards.
ATCGCACTCTCCACTCCGTTGCTCGGGGCGTTCCTCGCGGTGCTCACCTGGCCGCTGGGGGGCATCGCGCCGGCCCCCGGCCTCGATCCCTCCTGGGTCGCCGGCCTCTACATGGCCGTCGACCGGGGAATGGACGCGGGAACGGAAATCGTCTTCACCTACGGGCCCCTCGGTTTTCTCGGCCTGCCCAACCTGTCCGAGATCTGGCCGGGGCGAATCGCCTTCGCCTGGACGGCTCTCGTGCACCTCGCCTTCTGCATCGCCCTGCTCTGGGGGTCGCGCCGCGCCTTCGGCTCGATCGCCGGTTGCGCGATCACAGTCTTCGCCGCTGTCAACTCCTTCGGGGATTCCATCCTTGTCGCCGCGGCTGCTCTGGGCGCCGCGGCGTTGATGGGGGAATGGTCGCTGCGTGCCCGCATGGCGCTGGCCGTCGGCTCCGGCGCCCTCTCCGGCATGCAGCTGCTGGGCTCCCTGCGGGCGGGGCCGACGCTCGTCGCGATGGGCGTCGTTGTCCTGCTCGGCCTGCCCGACCGGCGCAGGACCCTGCCGGCGTTCGGCGGGGCGGCCGTCCTCACCTTCATGGTCTTCTGGCTGATTACCGGGCAGCCACTGGGCAATCTGGACGAGTACGCGATCCACACCGGGGAAGTCGTGAGCGGCTACTCGGCCTCGATGGTCTTCATCGAACCGGGCACCTGGTGGGACGTCCCGGGTTTCATCGTCGGGATCCTCACGCTCGCCGGCCTGTGCTTGGCGGCGGGCTGGCGGCTCGACTCCGTGAGGCGCACATCGCTCGCCCTGATGATCGCGGCGGTCGCCTTCTTGATGTTCAAGCACGCGGTGGTGCGAACCTCGCCGGGGAGCAGCGGCCTCTTCCTTGCCTCGTTGCTGGCGATTGCCCTAGTGCTCGTGCCGTACGTTCGGCGCTCGGTTGCGATCGTCGCGGTGCTCGTCCTCGTCTGTCTCACCTACGTCGGCAACAAGGACATCTTCGGGATCCGCTTCGATCTGCAGCGCCACGCCGAGGACTTCGTCGCGCAGACGAAGATCGTTGCGCTTCCGGGCCGCGCCGAGGACGAGCAGCAACGCGGGAGGGAAGAAATGCAGGCGGCATATGCGCTCACGCCTCGGGAGATCGCCTTGCTGCGCTCCGGCACGGTCCACATGGCTCCCTATGAGGCGGGCATCGCCTGGGCATACGACCTGGACTGGGATCCGCTTCCGGTCTTCCAGCAGTACACCGCCTATACAGAGAATCTCGATCGTCTCAACGCCGCAAAGCTCGAAGGGGAGAGCGCGCCAGAGCTGATCTTCTGGGAGAACACGACGGTCTTCGATCCGGCGACGATCAACTATCCCGGCGCGATCGACGCGCGCTGGCCGGCCTTCGAGTCGCCGGACCAGATGGTCGAGATGCTCTGTCGCTACCGGGTCGTGATCTGGCGCGAGGAGTGGGCTGTGCTGCGCCGCGCCCCCGACCGCTGTGGGCCTGAACGGCATCTGGAGACCGTCGTCACGCCCAACGGCGGTCGCCTGCCAATACCTGCGACCCGCGCCGATGAGGCGCTTGTCGTTCGCGTCGAGGGTCTTGAGGTTTCAGGCATCGAGCGCCTGCGGTCCCTTCTTTTCAGGGCGACCAACCGCCACGTGCTCTTCCGCGACACGCTCTGGAACGTGGTCGGTGACACGGCCTCCGACCGGCTTCTTCTGCGCGTCCCGCGCTGGGCTGACTATCCCGGCAAGTTCGCCCTCGACAGCGGCTCGCCAACCGTCGGCTTCGAGCGCGTTCCCGGCTTCCTGACCGGGGTCGACGAGGACACTGAGCTGACGTTGCGCTTCAGCGCCCTGCCGCTCGACGCATCGGCGGTCTGGCCGCCGCAGCGCCCAGCTCAGAAGCGCCGCGTGCAGCGCTGAATGCGCTGCACGTCGCCCTCGGCCCGCTGGATGCAGTTGACCAGTCGTTGCCGCTTGGCGCCCGGCTTGGCCGCCTCGAAGGAGCGGTGCACCTGGCGTTTGATCTGCTTGCCGACGTCGTCGAGCGACTTGCCGATCCGGTCCAGGCCGGTCGACTTGATCGCCTCATTCGTGGTGTCGAGGACCGGCTTGACGAGGAAGAGATAGACGAGGAAGAGCACGCCGGCCGTGACTGCAAGCCGGATAATGCCCGAAGTCAGATTGCCGAAGAGGTTGCGCAGGAGGTCCATTAGGCCTGCCGCAGACTATCCTGCGACCCAGTGGCGAAGGACACCGAGAAGCTGATCCGCCAGCTCTCGTTGATCTCGTTCCTGATGGCTCAGGGGAGGCCGGTCTCGGCTCTCGAGATCAAGCGCGAGGTGGAGGGCTATAGCGACATGAACGACGACGCCTTCGCGCGTCGCTTCTACGCTGACCGCGCTGAGCTCGAGAGCCTCGGCATCCAGCTCGGGGTCGAGAAGCCCGGCGAGGGGTTCTTCGAGGCGGAGCTTTACTCGCTGCCGCCGGAGAACTTCTACCTCGACGCGATCGAGTTCTCCGACGACGAGCTGGCTGCGCTGAGCACGGCGCTCTCACTGCTCTCCGAAGGCGACTTCGCCTATGCCGAGCCGTTGCGGCTGGCCCTGCAACAGGTCGCCTGGGGCCACCCCAACCCGATCAAGGAGGGGGAGCGCGCTCCGGTCGACATGGCGATGACGGCCTCAGCTGGGGGTCGCGACCTCTCCCAGCGCCTCTCGAAGATCGAGACGGCGATCTCGCGCCGCAAGACGATCGAGTTCACCTACTACACGATGGAGCGCGACGAGACCGAAAAGCGCAAGGTCGACCCCTACCACCTGGTCTTCCGCGGCGGCCAGTTCTACCTGATCGGCCACGCGCATGAGCGCGACGCGGTGCGCGTCTTCCGCCTCTCCCGCATCCAGGGCAAAGTCGGCTACGCCTCCAAGGCCGAGCACGACTTCGCCCCGCCCGAGGACTTCGACCGCCGCGACTACGGCCAACGGGCCGACTGGCAGCTGGGCGAGATACGCGGCACGGCGCGGATCTTCGTCCGCGACCGGATCGCCTGGCTGATCGAGCGCGACTTTGGCGCCTTCGGCGAGCTGCGCCCGGCGAAGAAGTCAGACGGGGCCCCCGGCAAGGGCTCGGTCTTTGAGACCGACTATGCCTCGCCGCGCGAGCTGATCGCCTGGGTGCTGCGCTGGCGCCAGAACGCACAGGTGCTGGGTCCGGACGAGCTGCGCGAAGAGGCAGAGAGCCGCCTCGGCCTGCTCCACGATCGTCACGACAACGGCTTCCAGCCGGCGAAGACGGTCGACCGGCCCCTGCCTGAGATGCCGCGCCGGGCACGCTCCAACGGGCGCGGCGAAGCGGCGATCCGCCCCGAGCGCTTTGCCCGCCTGGTGACGCTCGCCGGCTTGCTGATCGAATCCGCCAAGGGCGAGGAGCGACTCGGCGTCGCCGACCTGCGTGAGCGACTCGAACTCACCGACGAAGAGCTGCAGGAGGACATCGATTTGCTCAACGTCGTCAACTTCGGCGGCGGCACCTACGTCCTCTACGCCGAAATCCAGGGTGACGAGGTCGAGGTGGACTCGGAGCCCTACGGCGACAACTTCGCCCGCCCGGCGCGGCTGCTGCCGCTCGAGGCCAAGGCCCTGGTCGCCGCGATCGACCTCTTCGGTGATCACCTGCCACAGGGCGGCCTGCAGAGCGCTCGCGCCAAGATCGTCAAGGCGCTCGGCCACGATCCCTCCGAGGAGGGCCTGGAGATCGCTTCGGGCGGCGGCGGCGACGCCGAGGTCGCGCGCGTGGTCAATGAGGCGATCGGTGCCAGTCGGGTGCTCGAGATCCAGTACTACAAGGAGAACGAGGACCAGTTCACCAAACGCGCGGTCGAGCCCTACCGCCTGGAGAACGGGCGCGAGGGCTGGTACGTCGAGTGCTACGACCTGACCAAAGAGGGCGTGCGTCACTTCAAGCTCGACCGGATCAAGGAGGCGACGCTCTCCGATGAAGAGTTCGAGCCGCGGCCTGAGGTCGAGGAGCTGGCGGGCGTGGAGGGCTGGATGACACACGGCGAGGTGCCGACCGCCCAGGTCGCCCGCGTCTGGGTCTCACCCGAGCGAGCCCGCTGGCTGCGCGAGGAGCGCACCGTGGTCGAGGAGCTGGCCGACGGCGCTGTCGTCGTCGAGCTGCCCTACGCCGGCACCTCGTGGCTGGTGCGCGAGATTCTGCGCGGTGCCGGCGACCTCGTCGTGCTCGAGCCCGACGAGGCCCGCGAAGCGATCGCCAAAGAGGTCGCGGCGAGCGCTGCGTGACGTCTGACGTGACCCAGGCGCCTGGGCACGCGGAGATTTTGAGGGTCGTGGCGCCTAACCCCGGGCCGATGACGTTGGAGGGGACGAACACCTACCTCTACGGATCCGATCCCTGCACGGTGATCGATCCGGGGCCTGACGACGTTGGGCACCTGGATGCGATCCGCGCCGCGGCCGAGAAACGCGGCGGCATCGGCCTCGTGCTACTCACCCACGGCCATGGCGACCATGCCGACGGAGCGCATCGCCTGGACGCCGAGACGATCCTCCCCCGCGACGGCGAGGAGCACGCGGGCCTGCGCGCGATCGCGACTCCCGGCCACGCTCCGGACCACGTCTGCCTGATGACCGCCGACCGCGTCTGCTTCAGCGGCGATCTCGTGCTCGGCACGGGCTCGACCTTCGTGCCGCCTGACGGCGGTTCGCTCGCTGCCTACATGGATTCACTGCGGCGCATGGAGGCCGAGACGATCGAGCTGATCTGCCCGGGGCATGGCCCTTGGATCACCGATCCGCCGGCGAAGCTGGCCGAGTACGTCGAGCACCGCGAGATGCGCGAGCGTCGCCTGCTCGCCGCTCTGGAGCGCGGCGAGCGCTCGCGCGAGGCGCTGCTGGCCGAGGCCTGGAGCGACGTTCCCGCCGAGCTGCGCCCGGCGGCCACGATGGTCATGCAGGCTCATTTCGAGAAGCTCGAGGGAGAAGGGCGCCTGCCTGGGGATCTGCTCACCTGAGCCACGCTGGTCTTCATGTCCCGCCGCTCGTGCAGGGGCACGAAATGGCCGGAACGTCCTGGCCAGCCGGCCAGTACGCTTCGACGATGAGCGGCAGACGGGTGGCCAAAGCGGGACTGGTGGTCGGCTTGGCCGGGACCGGGCTTGCCGCGGCTGCGACGGCCGCCGCCTGGCACTGGCTGGCGCGCCGGCCGCTGCCCAAGCAGAAGGGGACGATCGAGCTGGATGGGCTCCAAGGCCCGGTGCGGGTGCGGCGCGACCGCTGGGGCGTTTCCCACGTCGAGGCCGAGCGCGCGGAGGACGTCTGGTTCGCCGAGGGCTTCTGCCACGGCCAGGACCGGCTCTGGCAGATGGACTTCTACCGCCGGGTCGTCTGCGGCCGCGTTGCCGAGATGGCCGGCGCCGAGGGCCTGCCGGTCGACCGGCTGATGCTCACGCTCGGCATTCGCCGTACCGCGGAGCGCGAGGCGGCGACGCTCGACCCTGAGCTGCTTGCCCTGCTCGAGCGCTTCTGCGAGGGAGTCAACGCTGCGGCCACCGACGCCAAGGCGATGCCTTTCGAGATGCAGCTGCTGCGCCTCGAGTGGAAACCCTGGCGCCCGATCGACATCCTCAGCCTCGGCAAGCTGCTCGCCTTCGGCCTCTCGACCAACTGGGAGCGGGAGCTGCTGCGAGCCGACCTGGTCCGGGCGCTCGGCCCGGAGTTGGCGGCCCGTCTCGACTCGACCTACCCGGTCGACAATCCCGTCGTCACACAGGAAGCCTGGTCGGGCGACGGCCTGGCGATCGTCGAGCAGATCGACGCGGTACGTCGCTCGCTTGGCCTCGCGGTGGAGGCGAGTGGCTCCAACAACTGGGCTGTCTCAGGCGCCCTCACCGCCAGCGGCAAGCCGCTGATCGCCGGCGACCCGCACCTGCCGCCAAGCATGCCGGGCATCTGGTACCAGCTCGGCCTCACGCTCGGCGACCGTTTCGTGCGCGGCGCCTCGCTGCCCGGCATGCCCGGCGTCTACATGGGCCAGAACAACGACGTCTGTTGGACCTTCACCAACGTGATGGCCGACGTCCAGGATCTCTTCGTCGAGCAAGTCGAGGGTGACCGTTACCTCTTCGAGGACGAGTGGCGACCGCTGGAGGTCGTGCGCGAGGAGATCCCGGTCAAGGGTCGCGCCCCCGAGTTGCTCGACGTGCGCGTCACCCACCACGGCCCACTGGTCAACGAGGCGCTTGGCGCCGACGAGGGGGAGCCGCTCGCCCTGCGCTGGCAGACGCTCGACCAGCCGACCGCCTTCCGCGGGATGTTCGAGCTGCACGAGATCGGCTCCGGCCCGGAGCTGGTCGCCAAGCTCGAGGGCCACAGCTCGCCAGCCTCGAACCTGGTCTGGGCCGATCGCCACGGCTCGATCGGCTACAAGCTGATCGGCCGCCTGCCGCTGCGCAAGGGTGGCTGCCCGGACCTGCCCAAGCCGGGCTGGACGGGCGAGTTCGAGTGGGAGGGGACGATCCCCTACGAGGAGCTGCCCGAGGTCGTCGACCCCGAGAGCGGCCTCCTCGTCACCGCCAACAACCGGATCGTCGGCGACTCCTACCCGCACCACATCACCAGCGAGTGGCTCGACGGCTTCCGCGCCGAGCGCATCGAGCAGCTGCTGCGAGCGAGCGACGAGCACGACATAGAGGGCTTCGAGGCGATGCAGTCCGACAACCTCTCGTTGCCGGGGATCGAGGCGGCCCGTCGCCTCGGTCGCCTCTCCCCCAAAGGCCAGCGTGAGCTCAGCGCGCTCGAGCGTCTGCGCAGCTGGGACGGCAGGCTCGACCCCAACTCGATCGCCGGCACGATCTACCAGGCCTTCCTCTTGCGTTTGGCCCGCGAGGTCGCCCGCGCGGCGATTGGCGACCGCGATCTCTGCGAGCGTTGGCTCGACCGTGCCGACAACGGCTTCACGCCGCACGTCACCTCGCCCTGGCGCTGGCACTCGCATCTGATGAAGCTCTGGGAGGAAGGCGACGAGGAGCTGATCGGCCGCTCCTGGGACGGCCTCGTGCTGGAGGCGCTGAGCGGCGCCCTCGACGACCTCTCCGACCGCTTCGGCCCCGACCCCGAGGCCTGGCGCTGGGGCCGCGTGCACGAGATGGAGTTCCCGCACCCGCTCGGCGAGGCCAACCCGCTGCTGCGCAAGCTGCTCAACCGCAGCCTCAAGGCCGGTGGCGCCCAGGAGACGGTGAGCCAGATCGCCTACGACCCGAACGACCCCTACAAGGCGGTTTGGGCGCCGAGCTGGCGCATGGTCGCCGAACCGACCGCCCCCGAGCGCTCACGCTGGCAGATGTTCACCGGCCAGTCCGGCCATCCCGCCAGCCGCCACTACGACGACCTGCAGGCCGACTGGCTGGAGGGCCGCACGCAGCCGATGGCCGGCGAAGGCCCCTGGCGCGAGCTGGACCTCATCCCAGCCTGACGCCCAGGCGCCCAGCAGGACCCCCGGTGAACTGCATCAAATTCTCGGTCTCCCAGGGGCAGAATTTGATGCAGTTCGAGGTGTTTGAGGGCCGAATCGATCGGCCAGTGCAATTGTTGGGGCGGTAATGCGCTTGTTTCGCTCCGCCGCGGCGATCGTCGTGCTGCTCGCGATCGCCGCTACGCCGGCGGCGGCAAAGACGATCCACTTTCGCGGCCAAGCGGTCGATGTGCCCGCCGGTTGGCCGGTCTACAAACTTGCCGAGCACCCGCGGATGTGCGTGCGCATGGACCGCCGGGCTGTCTACCTCGGCCGACCGGGCGCCAGCCAGAGCTGTCCCTCGCAGGCGATCGGGCGCCAGCGCGCGATCGTCGTCGATCCAAGCGCAGCTGCGCGGGCCAGCGCCGTCGCCGCGCCGACGCCGGAAACGGCGGCAGCGGGCAGCGACGAGTACACCGGCCTCGGCTTCGACGCTTGCGCGGCGCCTTCCGCGCGGACGATGGAAGCCTGGGAGGACTCGCCCTACCGGGCGATCGGCGTCTACATCGGTGGTCTCAACCGCGCCTGCTCCCAGCCGAACCTAACGGCAAGCTGGGTCAGCGAACAGGTCGCCGGGGGCTGGCACCTGATCCCCACCTACGTCGGCCTGCAGGCGCCGACCAGCGCCTGCACGAGCTGCGCCAAGTTGAGCTCGGCGTTGGCCAGCGTGCAGGGCGCCGCGGAGGCTCGCGACGCAGTTGCCGACGCGCAGAGCGTCGGCATGGGTCCCGGAAGCCCGATCTACTTCGACATGGAGGCCTACACCAGGACCTCGAGCGCGACGCGGGCGACCCTCGCCTTCCTCGCCGCCTGGACCGAAGAGATCCACGAGCTCGGCTACAGCTCGGGCGTCTACAGCTCGAGCGCCTCCGGCATCGCCGACCTCGCCGCCCAGATCGGCGAGGACTACCCGCTGCCCGACGACCTTTGGCACGCCAACTGGAACGGGGCCAAGAACACCGTCGATCCCTACCTGCCGGCCAGCGCCTGGGCGGCCCACCAGCGCATCCACCAGTACCGCGGCGGCCATGACGAGACCTTCGGCGGCGTGACGATCGATATCGACAACAACTACGTCGAAGGATCGACCGTGGGAGCGACGCTCGCTCTGCCCGCCCTGCCGCCGTTGACGGTCAAGAACCTGCGCTCCGAAGGCGGCACGGTTCGCGTCTGGGTTCGCTGCGGCTGGCCGGAAGGCGAAAGCTGCCCAGGGCGGATCATCCTTCGCACCCAAGCCAGGCTGCCGCTGCGCTCGCGGCCCGGGGCGCCGACCAGGGTCGTCCGGGTCGGCGTCAGCCACCGCACCTTCCGCCTTGCCGGCGGCCGCTCGCACACCTTCCGGGTTGCGCTCAACGCCCGCGGCCGTCCGCTGCTCGCCCGGCGTGGCTTTCTCAAGACGCAGATGCTCGTCGCCATTCCCGGCGCCCGCGCCCTGCGCGCGGTTGAGCTCAGGCGCGCTCGCTAGCCACGTCCCACCCCTCGCCGGGACCGGTGACTTGAGTGACGAGCTCGACGATCTGGTCTGGCGCCTTGGCGGGCGCGCCGGCGTCGAAGGGCGGCTGGGGGTCGTACTCGATGCCGAGCTGGACGGCCTGGGCAACCTCCGGCCCAACCTCCCGGCCGACCAGGTGCAGGGCCATGTCGATGCCGGCCGAGACACCCGCCGCGGTGACCACCTTGCCGTCCTCGACGAAGCGGCCCCCGACCGGGTCGGCGCCGAACTGGCGCAGCTGCTCGAGGAAGGCCCAGTGGCTGGTGGCGCGCTTGCCCTGCAGCAGCCCCGCGGCGCCGAGCACGAGCGAACCGGTGCAGACCGAGGTGGTCCACTTCGTCGTCGCATCGATGTCGCGCAGCCAGGAGAGGACCGTCTCGTCCTCCATCAGCGGCCGGTTGCCTTCGCCGCCGGGGACCAGGACGATGTCGGCTTCGCTCACCTCGTCGAGCCCGAAGTCGGCGCTCAGCCCGAGCGCGCCGCTGTCGGTTCGCAGCGGTCCCTTCTCAGGACCGACGAACTTGACCTCCCAACCGGGGACCGAGCGCAGCACCTCGTAGGGACCGATCGCGTCGAGCGCGGTGAGCTTCTCGAAGATCAGGATCGCGACTTGCACGGAGCCCGATCGTACGGCGTTTTCGGGTGGCAGGAGGAGTGAGGCGAGGGTCAGGCCCAGGTGGCCAGCGGCAGGTGGTCCAGGATGGCGCGATCCGCGGTGACAAGAGGAGCGTTGGCGACGATTGCGTGAGCGGCGATCATGCGGTCGAACGGGTCCCGGGTCCACGACAGATCGATCGCAGCCTGGGTGAGCGCTTCGAGGGACACGTCGGCGAGCTGCAAACCGATGCTCCTGCGCAGGGAGCCGAGCGGTGCGGAAGCGGGTTCCGTGACCCGCCCGACTTCATGGAGGTAGGTCAGCTCCAGCTCGACGACCGGCGAGACACACGGCTGGCCGGAGTCGAGCAGCTCGCGAACCGCGCCGGGGATGCGATTGTCAGCGCCCTCGTAGAGCCAACCGACGACGTGGGTGTCAAGAAGGATCAGGGTTCCACTCCGAGGACCAGTCGATGTGGACAAGCTCGTCGGGGTCGCCGACGATGAAGCCCTCGCGACGGGGCAGCCGGTCCCAGATCGAGTGCTCCTCCTTCGGTGCGATCACCAGGATCTTGCCGTTGCGCTTCACCTCCAGTGGCTGACCGGTCTCGAGGACCTCGTCGAGCATCCGGTAGATGTTGGCTCGGAGTTGTGAAGCCGTTGTCGCCATGGACGCTCCTTGAATCGAACGTACGTATTCCTGAAGATCAATACGTACGATATCACGAGCACTGGTTGCCGCGGGGCTTTCGAAGAGCGGCGTCATCGGTGGGCAAGGTAAAGAACGAAATCTGACGCGTGGCGCCGCCAAGCGCGCGTGACTGCAACGCTCGCCGCGCGCAGATCAGGCAGTCTCCCCGACCGTGAGTCGCCGCGACCAGATCAAGCTGAGTGAGGGGGAGTTGCTCGAGCTGCTCGCGGAGGAGCGGATTGCGATCGTCACCAGTCATGGTCCGCGCGGCTGGCCGCACGCGATGCCGATGTGGTTCGTGCCCCGCGATGGCGAGATCTGGATCTGGACCTACGCCAAGTCGCAGAAGGTGCGCAACCTGGAGCGCGATCCGCGGGCGACGCTGCTGCTCGAGACTGGGCACGAGTACGGCGAGCTGCGCGGCGCGATGATCGAGGCCGAGGCCCGGATCCACCGCGACTCGCGGACAGTGCTCGCCTTTGCCGAAGAGCTGACCCTGCGCTATGCCGAGGGCATCTCCTCGGTCGAGGGCGACGCCAAGGCGGCGCTCGAAGCGCAGGCGCCGAAGCGGGTTGCGATCCACTTCAAGCCAGTCCGAGTCGCCAGCTGGGATCATCGCAAGCTGGGCGGGTCCTACTGAGTAGTTAGCTTGCCGGCGCTACCGAGGCGGCCAGGCCGTGTTAGGAATGGTCCCACCGCCACCGTCCGAGAAGGAATCGCCTTGAGATCCGCCAAGACCATCGCCTGCCTGCTGGCGCTTGTCACCGCGCTTATCGCCCCGGCCGCTGCCCAGGCGCTGCCCCGCAGCTTCTTCGGCATCGCGCCCCAGACGGCACTGACCGACACCGACACCGCCTACATGAAAGCCGCCAGGATCGGCAGCGTGCGCTGGCCCTTCAACTGGGCGACCGTGCAGGCGAGGGCCAACAGCGGCTACGACTGGAGCAGCATCGACCCCGCGGTCGAAGCGGCCGCGCGCCGCGGTCTTGAAATTCTGCCATTCCTCTATGGCACTCCCCGCTGGATTGCGGGCAAGCCGACGACGATGCCGATCGACAACGGCCGCGCGCGCAGGGCGTGGAAGGCGTTCGTCAGGGAGGCGGTGGAGCGTTACGGGCCGGGCGGTGAGTTCTGGTCCGAACGGGCGCCGGGCGGTGCTGCCGCGGTCAACTACGTTCCCGTAATCGCGCGGCCGGTGCCGATCCGCACCTGGCAGGTGTGGAACGAGGCCAACTTCTTCTACTTCGCCTTCCCGGTCTCGCCACAACGCTATGTACGGCTGCTGAAGCCGACCTACCAGACGATCAAGGCCGTCGACCCACGGGCGCAGGTGATCCTCACCGGCCTCTTCGGCAATCCCGACGAGGGGGGGAGGCGCGGCATGGACGCGGCCGACTTCCTCGACGCCCTCTACCGTGCGCCTGGGATTCAACGCTATTTTGACGCAGTGGCGCTGCACCCATATTCCTTCCACGTCGAAGACCTCGAACTGCTGATCGAGGACCTGCGCGAGGTGGTCCTCGACAATCGGGACCCGAGTGCCCAGCTCTACGTCACGGAGATGGGCTGGGGCTCCCAAAGCGATCCCAACGTCGTCGCCTTCGAGCAGGGGATCCAGGGCCAGGCCCGAGAACTGCGGGGCGCCTACCGCTACCTGATCGGCAACCGCCATCGCCTCAACCTCAAGGGCACCTACTGGTTCTCCTGGAAGGACATCCGGGGCGCCTGCAATTTCTGCGACTCCGTCGGCCTCTTTCGCCAAGGGTCCCGTTTCAAGCCGAAGCCGGCCTGGCGCTCCTTCGTTGCCCTGACTAGCGGGCGGCTGCGACCTTAAACGCTCCATGACCAGGATTGGGGCTTCTCTCGCCTTCGCCGTCGCCTTGTTGGCCTCGATCGTCGCTCCGGGTCCAGTTGCCGCAGCGGAGCTTCCAGCGGGATTTACCGACACCGAGGTCCTTGATGGGCTCGAGTTGCCTACAGCGGTTCGCTTCTCTCCCGACGGGCGTGTCTTCGTAGCCGAGAAGAGCGGCCTGATTCAGGTCTTCGACGGACTCGCCGACAACCAGCCGACGGTGTTTGCCGATCTGCGCCTTCAGGTCAACGACTACTTCGACCGCGGCCTGCTCGGTTTGGCGCTCGACCCGGGGTTCCCGATCGAGCCCTACGTCTACGTCCTCTACACACACGACGCCGAGATCGGAGGCATTGCGCCACGTTGGGGGAGCGGGAAAGGCGGCGACGATTGTCCGAGCCCGCCTGGCGGCTTTGTCGATGGCTGCGTCGTCAGCGGGAGGCTCTCACGTCTTACCGCCGGGCCCGCCTCGATGGTCGGCAGCGAGAGAATCCTCGTCGAAGACTGGTGTCAGCAGTTCTGGGGCCACTCGATTGGCGCTCTCGCGTTTGACTCCACGGGTGCTCTGTACGCCAGCTCGGGAGAGGGAGCGAGCGCCGCTGTAGCCGACTACGGGCAGGCGGGCGATCCGCTCAATCCGTGCGGGGATCCGCCCGGAGGCGTAGGCGCCGACCTTTCGCCGCCTGCGTCGGAGGGAGGCTCGCTGCGCAGCCAGGACATCCGAACTCCCTCCGACCCGCTTGGCTTGAGTGGCTCGATAATCCGCGTCGATCCGAGCACCGGAGACGGCCTGCTCGACAACCCATACGGCGAGGCGGAAGACAAGAACCTACGCCGCATCATTGCCTACGGCCTGCGCAATCCCTTTCGCTTCGCTCTTCAGCCGGGTACAGACGAGCTCTGGGTCGGTGACGTCGGGTGGAGCAGCTGGGAGGAGATAAACAGGTTCCAGCCGCCTCGCCTCGGTCAGCTGCCCCCAAATGGGGGCTGGCCCTGTTACGAGGGTCCGGGTCCGCAGGCCGTCTTTGCCGGTCTCGGTCTGAACCTCTGCATCGACCTCTATGGGATGCCTGAGCAGGTGACTGCCCCCGTTTTCTCATATCCCTCTGGCAAACCGGTGACTCAGGGTGAGAGGTGCTTGTTGGATCAAGGTTCTTCGATCTCGGCAATCGCCTTTTATGTGGAGGGCGGCTTTCCCAACAAATATGAGGGGGCACTCTTCTTCGGTGACTACGCAAGACGATGCATATGGGTAATCGAGGCCGGCGAGAACGGCGACCCCGACCCCTCGCTGATTTCAGTCTTCGAGCAGGACGCCGGTAGTGCCGTCGACCTCCAGGCCGGGCCCGGCGGCGATCTTTTCTACGCCGATATCGCTGCGGGCGAGATCCGTCGGATCAGCTTCTCCAGTGGAAATCTGCCTCCCACGGCAGTTCTTGTCGCTGAACCGTCGGAGGGTTCAGTGCCGCTCGACGTGCAGCTGGACGCCGGCAATTCGTCGGACCCGGAGGGTGCTGAGCTTGAATTTACGTGGGATCTGGACGAAGACGGGGAATTCGACGATGCACTCGGCCCACACTCCGCGATTACGTTTGAGGAGATCGGTGACCGGATGGTCAGTGTTCGGGTCGCCGACGGCGAGCTCCACGACACCGCTTCGACGACGATCCACGCTGGCAACACACGCCCGACGGCGACCATTCTCGCTCCCCTGGCAGAGATGCGCTGGCGTGCCGGCGAGTCGATCGAGCTCATCGGTGCGGGGACCGATGCCGAGGATGGTCCGCTGGCCGGGCCAGCACTGATCTGGTCCGTGATCCTCGATCACTGCTCTTCTGCATGTCATGAGCACTTCGTCAGCAAAACGAGCGGGGCAAATGGGCAAATCGTCGGGCCAAGCCATGAATTCCCGGCAAGTTTGCGGTTGCGACTGACGGCCCGCGACTCCGGTGGTCTTCAAGGCAGCGACGAGATCGAGATCGACCCCAGCACCGCGCGTATCGACTTGCGCTCGGAGCCTCCCGGAGTGCGGCTTGGGCTCGGAGCGGTCTCGGCCGCTGCGCCGTTCTCCCGCCAGGTGATACGCGGCTCGCGTGTACAGGCCAGCGCACCCTCCTCCGTTCAGCTTGGGAGCAGCTTTGCGACCTTTCTCTCCTGGGATGACGGGAGCTTCACTCATCCGGTGCCCGTCTACTCATTCGAAGCGGAAGAAGACAAGACCCTCACGGCCGTCTACGCACATCCTCAGCCGGACGACATCGAGGCCAACCTTACGCTCGCCTGCGTTGACCCAATGCCACCGCGCAGCTCTCTACGACCTGGTGGCGTCGAAGTACACAGGTCGTGGCTGCAGCTGCACGGACGCGCAGGAGACGAACGCAGTTGTCCTAGTGTCGTTGGCATATCTCGGGTCTTTGTATACGTCGCGACCCACCGCGGCGCCCGCTGCAGGTTCCTGCGTTCGAATGGCCGCTTGTCGCGGCTGCGGGACTGCCAACGGCGAATCCTCCTTTCTGCACATGGCTTTGCGAGCTTCGACTATGCCGCCAAGGTGGCGCTCCCTCCGGGGCGTTATCTGGCAGGTTCGCTGGCAATCGATGCCGCGGGCAACCAGGAGCCGATCACGCCGGGGAACACGACGGATTTCCAGCTCAAGCGGCGCTAGTCGCGGCCTGGGTCAACGTCGCAGGCTTCGGGTCCGCCCAGCACGCCAGATGCCTCTGGGGCGGACGGCGGGTCGGCCATCGCGCCGGTAGTCGCCACGGCTTAGGTGGTGCTCCAAGAAGACATAGAGGACGATGAAGAGGTAGCGGCTGCCCATCTCGTTGAGCGCGAGCTTGGAGACACCGGCCTTGCGATTGGTCCAGGAGATCGGCACGATCCCGTAGCTGTAGCCGCGCACGACAGCCTTCAGCGGCAGCTCGACCGTGAGGTTGAAGTGATGCGAGAGGAACGGTTTGACGTTCTCGATCACCTCGCGCCGGTAAGCCTTGAAGGCGTTGGTCGTGTCGTTGTACCCGTGACGAAAGAGAACGCGGATGCCGAGGTTGACGATCCTGTTCATGATCAGCTTCGAGCGCGGGTAGTCGACAACGTTCGAGTCGTGGAGGAAGCGCGATCCGAAGGCGCACTCGTAGCCCTCTTCGAGCAGCCGCTGGTAGGAGACCAGATCCTGCGGGCTGTCCGAGCCGTCGGCCATCACGATCGCCACCGCGTCCCCCTCGAATGCCTCGAGCCCGGCCCGCACCGCGAAGCCGAAGCCGTTGGGGTATGGCGAGGGCAGACAGCGCACCTGGGGGTGCTCGGCGCTGATCTGCTCGACCGTTGCCGCGGTGCGGTCGGTGCTCGAGTCGTCGACGACGATCAGCTCATGCTCGATGCCCTCGCGCGAGAGCGTCGCGACGAGCCCTTCGACGGTCTCCGCGACCGTTCCCTCCTCGTTGTGGGCGGGGATGACGACGGAGAGCTTCATGCCGGGGTCGAGGCCCAGCGCTCGGCGTTGGCCTCGTAAATCTCCCGCAGGATCGTCTCCAGGTCGCGCTTCGGGCGCCAGCCGCCGTAATCGTCACCGAACTGGTCGAGGTCGCTGATCCACCAGCGGTGGTCGCCGATCCGCGCTTGGTCGCTCATCTCCCAACGCAGGTCGCGCTCGGCGATCCGCTCGCAGAGGGAGATCGCCTCCAGCATCGAGCAGGCGTTCTCGCGACCGCCGCCGATGTTGTAGACCGCCGCGGCGCGAGGGCTCTCGTGGAAGAGCAGGAAGGCGTCGACGAGGTCGGCGCTGTGCACGTTGTCGCGCACCTGCTTGCCCTCGTAGCCGAAGACCGTGTAGGGGTCGCCGGTGACCGTGCACTTCATCAGGTAGGCGAGGAAGCCGTGCAGCTGCGCGCCGGCGTGGTTGGGGCCGGTGAGGCAGCCGCCGCGGAAGCAGACGGTGGGCATCTCGAAGTAGCGCCCGTACTCCTGCACGAGCAGGTCGGCGGCCGCCTTGGAGGCGCCGAAGAGCGAGTGCAGGGTCGAGTCGATCGACATCGTCGTGTCGATGCCGCCGAACCACCGGTGGTCCTCCGGCAGCTCGAGCCGCGTCTCGAGCTCTTCCAGCGGCAGGTGGTTGGGGGTATCGCCATAGACCTTGTTGGTCGAGGTGAAGACGAAGGTCGCCTCGGGGCAGTGCTGGCGGGTCGCCTCGAGCAGGTTGAGCGTGCCGTTGGCGTTTATCCCGAAGTCCGCCTGCGGATCGCTTGCCGCCCAGTCGTGCGAGGGCTGCGCGGCGGTGTGGACGACGAGCTCGATCTGCTTGCCAGCCTCGGCGAAGACGCGGTCGATGCCCTCCGCGTCGCGGATGTCGAGGTCGGCCGTGCGGAACTCGGCGAGCTCGCGGTTGAGCCGCTCGGTGACCTGGGCGGTCGAGGCCTCGGGGCCGAAGAGGACGGCGCGGGTGTCGTTCTCGATTCCGATCGCGTCGTAGCCGGCCTCGACCAGCCTGGTGACCGACTCGGAGCCGATCAACCCGCCGGACCCTGTGACTATCGCCTTTGGCATCGCTATCCGTGTTTCCTCTGGCTATCGCTCGAAACCCAGCGCCGCGCGCAGCTCGTCCTCGTGCGCGGCCGACCAGGCGAGCAGATCGGCGAGGACGTCGCGTGGGCCGCGACTCGGGCGCCACGAGGTTAGAGAATGCAGCAGCGCGCAGTCGCTCAGGTAGACGGGAACGTCGCCGGATCGGGTCTCGCTCTCGGCGCCGATCGGCACCTCGTTGCCGGTCAGCTCGCGGCAGATCTCGGTCGTCTCCAGCAGCGAGAGGCTGCCCTCGCGACCGCCGCCGACGTTGGCGGTGACGCCGCTCCAGGACTCGGGATCGCCGAGCTGCAGGTCGACCAGGTCGACCAAGTCGTCGACGTGGAGCAGGTCGCGCACCTGCTTGCCCGAGCCGCCGTAGCCGATGTAGGAGAGCGGGCGGTCGAAGAGGTGGCTGAGCAGCCACCAGGAGAAGACCCCCTGGTCGACCTTGCCCATCTGCCAGGGTCCGGCGACGACGCCGCAGCGGTTGGTCACGGCGCGCAGGTCGAAGGCCTCGGCGTACTCCTCGATCAGGTGCTCGGCGGAGAGCTTGGTGGCTCCGTAGAGGGTCCGCGCTCCCGCCATCGGGAAGTCCTCAGCGATGCCCGCCGAGCTGGCCCCGGCGACCGGCTGCTCGGCGGCCAGCTCGAAACGCGTCTCCGCCTCCTCCAGCTCCAGCCCCAGCTGGGGGTCCACCGGGTAGACGCGGCTGGTCGAGAGGAAGACGAGGAAGGCCCCCTCGGCCCGCGCTCGCTCGAGGCAGTTGAAGGCGCCGAGCAGGTTGGTCTGAACCGAGTAGGAGGTGTCGGCGAAGCCGGCCAGGACCGAGGGCTCGGCCGAGCACTCGACGATCGCTTCGAAGGCACCTGCCCCGCCCAGGTCGGCCGGCTCGCGCACGTCGCCGTGGACGAACTCGATCCCGGCCTCGCGCAGGCGCGGCAGGTTGAGCTCCGAGCCGCGCCGCATCAGGTTGTCGAGAGCGACGACCTGCCACTCGGGATGGCGCTCGGCGAGGGCGACCGCGAGGTTGCCGCCGACGAACCCAGCGCCCCCGGTGATCAGGACCCGCACAGCTCAGCGGCGGCCGATCACCAGGAACTGCTTGCCGAGCAGCTTCCAGGCGAGGGGCGTGCGCAGGTAGAGGCCGGTGAGTCGCGGCGAGGGCGGCAGGATGCCGCGGAAGGAGTAGGGCAGGTAGCGGGGGACGATCCGTTCGGGCTCGAACCCCGCCGCGTAGAGATGCTCGGCGATCGCCACGTGGGTCAGCGCCACGTAGTGGTCGGCGCAGTCCCAGTACTCCTTGGCGCAGTAGCGGTAGTTCGGCCCCATGATCGCGATCCGGCCGCCGGCCTTCATCGCCCCGCGCATCCGTTCGAGGAACTGGGAGATCGCCTCCTGGTCATGCAGGTGCTCGAGGAAGTTGGAGGCGAAGACCCCGTCGAAGTGCTCGCTGGGCAGCTCGGCGTCCATGATCTTCGCGGTCACGACCTTGACGCCCGCATCGCCCTCCGCCTCCGGATAGGCGACCTCGTCGACCGCCCAGCGCTCAGCGGCCGGTATCGAGCAGATGAACTCTCCCCGCCCCGCGGCCGCGTCGAGCACCGTCTCGGGCGAGCCCATCAGGCCGTGGACATGGGGGGCGATCTCCTCCCAGACCCGCAGGCGGGCGCTCTGGTCGATGTCGCGGAAGCGGTATGCGTAGAGACGCTCGTAGTTCATTCAGGCGGCGTTTCTCGCCAGCTCGCGCTCCACCTGCCGATGGACCCAGGCATAGGTCTTCTCGAGCCCCTCGCGCAGAGAGATCGATGGCTGCCAGCCATAGGTCTGCTCGATCAGCGTGTTGTCGCTGTTGCGACCCCGCACCCCCTGCGGCGCGTCGAGCTTGTAGCTGCGCTTGAGCTTCACGCCAGCGATGCCCTCGACGATGTCGACCAGGCTGTCGATCGTGACCAGCTCGGAGCTGCCCAGGTTGATCGGGTCGATCCGCGGCCCCGCGGCGATCGTCAGCGTGCCCTGCACGCAGTCGTCGATGTACATGAAGCTGCGGGTCTGCTTGCCGTCGCCCCAGATCTCGATCTGGCCGCTGCCGCTCAGCGCCGCTTCGGCCACCTTGCGGCAGATCGCCGCCGGTGCCTTCTCGCGGCCGCCGGTCCAGGTCCCCTCCGGGCCGTAGACGTTGTGGTAGCGGGCGACGCGGGTCTCGAGGCCGAAGTCCTCCATGAAGTGACGGCACATGCGCTCGCTGAAGAGCTTCTCCCAGCCGTAGCCGTCCTCCGGCATCGCCGGGTAGGCGTCGGCCTCGCGCAGCGCGGGGACCTCGGGCGTCTCCTGCTTCTCGGCCGCGTAGACACAGGCCGAGGAGGAGTAGAAGAAGCGCTCCACGCCAGCGTCGCGGGCTGCGATCAGGACGTGGGTCGAAGGCAGCACGGAGAGCATGCAGAGGGCCTTGTTGCCCTCGATGAAGCCCATGCCGCCCATGTCGGCGGCGAGGTTGAAGACCTCGCCGACGCCATCGACCGCCTCCTGGGCCGCCTCCAGCAGGGAGACGTCGAGGACGCGGTTGTCGGCGTCCTCGAAGGTCTGGTGCCACTCCCCGAGCGGCTTGCAGTCGACCGAGCGCACCTCGCGCCCCTGGCGCAGGAGCTCGGCGACGAGATGCCCGCCGATGAAGCCGCCGCCGCCGGTGACGAGCACCGGTTTGCTTGAACCTGCCAAAGGCATCGGCTCGGCATCTTACGGTTCGAGCAGGCCCGACGAATGGCCACCGAAGGGCCCCGTCGCCCTCATGGGTAGGGTTTCGGGCCGATGATCGTCGAACGGCTCGAGCCACGCACCGGCCCGCAGCAACTGGTGGAGGCGGTCAAGGGCCGTAAGGCTCTCCTGCGACGCCTGCGTTGGAGCCGGAACCCTCCTTGGCCGGGCTTCAGCGAGCCGTTCAACGGTCAGGTGCTGCGGCGCGAGGCCTTCGAGCTGCTGGTCGAGCAGTTCTCGCCGACCGCGTTCGTCGAGACGGGCACGTTCGTCGCGTCGACGACCAAGTATCTCTCCGGCTTCGGTCTCGATACGTACACCGTCGAGGTCAACCCCGGCTTTCAAGCGGTTGCGCGCCGGGCGCTGCGCAGGGCGGAGAACGTGACCATGATCTGCGGCGATTCGGTTGCCGGGATCCAGCACCTGGCAGACAAGGGCGCCGTCGAGCGACCGATGGCCTATCTGGACGCCCACTGGGAGGAGCGGGTTCCGCTCGCCGAAGAGCTCGATTGTCTCTTCGGCAACTGGGAGGAGGTCGTCGCGGTGATCGATGACTTCCACGTCCCGGGAGCGCCTGGCTACGGCTACGACATCTATGCGGGGATACCGCTCTCGGCTGCAGGGATCGACCTTCCCGCTGATGCCCTACTTGCCTATCCCACGGCCCCACCCTCTGAGGAGACGGGTTCGCGGCGGGGGTCCGCCTTCGTAGCGCGAGGCGATAGGGCGATATCGGCGCTTGAGTCAGCCGCGCAGAAGGGGATGATCGGGATCGTGCGAGAGGGCGATTCAGCCGCGATCGGCGCGGACGAAGAGGCCGTCGATCTGAAGTAGCTCCGACGTTCGCGGGTCCCTGAATCCAGACTCGACCGCGGTGAGCAGCAAGCCGTGGTCACGCATGCGCTCGACCAGCTCCGGGAACAGCGCCTGGCCGTCGTAGAGCTCGACCAGCACGAGCTCCAGTTCGACCAGCTGGCAGTCTCGAAGCGTGGCGCTGGCGCCTTCCAGCACCTCTGCCTCGTAGCCCTGCGTATCCGCCTTGAGCATCAACCTGCGGCGACCGGCGTTCTCGGGGCTCCCAAATGCTTCGTCGAGGGTGATCACCTCCACCGTTTCGGAGCCGACGTACGAAGAGATCGGCTCGGCCTGCTCGTGGATCGCTGCCATCTGACGGATCGAGCTGCTGAAGCCGTCGTTGCCGGATATATGCAGATCAATGCTGCCTGCGACGGCTCCCACGGCCTTGTTCCGGCACTCCCACAGCGGATCGGCGGCTGCCGTCTGGCGAAGCCTCTCGAACATTGCGGCCTGGGGCTCGAAGGAGAGGATTCGCTGTCCATAGCCTCCATGGCGCAGCGCCTGACCGAACTCGCCGGCGTGGGCGCCGACGTCGAGCACGGTGTCGATGCTCAGCGCGTCGAGCAGGCGCTGACGCTGCTTCGCGTAGCTCCCCTCGGGGTCGAAGCGCTGCAGCTCGAAGCCCGTCTTGCGCAGCGCCGCCTTGACGAGGCTCTTGCCTCTGGCGTTGGCCATCCGGCGATGCTATCCGCCGCTCAGGTCCGGTGGCGGCGCCGGCGCAGGGCGAGCGCCTCGGCGAGCGACATCTCGCTGAGGCCGTCGGCGGGAAGCTCGCGTTGGGGCACCTCGCGGGCGTCGCGCCAACCTCGCAGCCGGCCGCGCAGGCCACGCAGGGTTCGCTGTGAGGCGAGCTGTCCGGCGCAGATCGCCGCCTCGACGGCGAGGGCGCGGGCGAGCAGTGCCGGCCGGCCGGCAAAGCCGTAGACGCGCAGCAGGTAGCCACGGCTCCAGCCGGTCATCTCGTACTTGCGCGCCGTCCTGGCTCCCATCGTCTCGGAGTAGGCGTGGAGGCCGCGGGCGGCCGGCGCCAGCCGGCAGCGCGAGCCGGCTCGGCGTAGGCGCAGGCCCAGGTCGAGGTCCTCGTAGTAGAGGAAGATCCGCTCGTCGAAGCCGCCGACGGCCTCGAAGGCGCGGCGCCGGTACAGGGCAGCGCCCCCGGTGGGTCCGAGCGGGTCGGCGGCTCCCTCCAAGGCCTCGAGCGGCTCGCCGTTCAGGTAGTCGAAGCCGAGCAGGGTGCGGTCGGCGATCACCCCCGCCGAGTCGATCCGCTCGGGCTCGCGCTCGCGCAGCAGGACCGCGGCGACCATGTCGACCTCTGGGCGCAGCGCCTCCAGCAGGCCGCTGACGAAGCCCGGCTCGACCGTGACGTCGTCGTTGAGGAAGACGATCGGATCGCCGGGCTCCTCGCGCACCGCGCGGTTCAGCGCCCGGCCAAAGCCGAGGTTCTCGCCGAACCCGGCGACCCGCACCCAGGGGAAGCGCTCGCGCGCCAGGGCCGCGCCGGCCCCCTCCTCGCTGTTGTCGGCGATTACCACCTCGGGTCGCGGCTCCTGCCCCTCGAGCGCCGCGACGGTCTTGGCGAGCCGCTCGCCGGCGCGCAGGGTGGGGATGTAGACAGTCGGCCGCATGGATCAGCCCAGGCCGAAGGCGGCGCGCACCTCGAGCGGGAAGCGATCGCCGTGCAGCTCCTCCGCGTAGCGCCTCAGGTTGTCCTCGTAAGTGGCCACCGCCCCCGGGTCGCCGGCGATCGCCATGATCGCCGCCCCCAGCGCCGCAGGGTCGGTGGGGTCGGCGGTCAGGCCGAGGCCGTGGCGCTCGACCAGGCGGCCGACGGCGCTGTCGTCGCCCACGACCACCGGCGTTCGCGCGGCGGCCGCCTCGAGCAGGACGCGGGAGCCCGAAGGCCGCCAGCCGAAGGAGAGCAGGGCGCAGCGGCAACTGGCCATGCGCTCCATCGCATCGGCGTAGGGGACGCGTCGCAGGTCGGTGTCGAGGCGCACGCCGCCATTGCGGAGCGTCGCCAGCTCCGCCTCCAGGCGGTCCCTGTACTCCGGGGCGACGTCGCCGTAGATCGCCAGCTCGAGCCCCTCGTAGCCTTCCGCCAGCGCCGCCGCCAGGTGGCCGATCCCCTTGCGCTCGTCGATGTAGCCGAACATGAAGCAGCCGTGCCGCTCGGCGGCGGGCAGCGGCCGAGGCTCGATCTCCAAGCGTGGCTCCGGCAGCCAGCGGGCCGCCGCCCCCCGCTTGCGCCGCCAGCCCTCGACCGCTGCCGCGTCGAGGCCGAAGAGCTCGTGGGCGTCCGGGCGTCGCCGCCAGCGACGGATGTTGCGCTCCTTGAACAGGGCGCTGGCCCTTTCGCGGGGCGTCAGCGGCAGGCCGTAGGCGCGCGGGAAGTGGGCGCTGGCGAACATGACGAAGATGCTGATCGGGCAGGGGAACGGGGGGGAGGCGGCCAGCCAGCGCAGCACCGGGTCGGCGAAGAGGACCACCGCGTGGTCGGGCGCGGTGGTCTCGATCGCGCCGCGCAGCAGCTCCAGCTCCCGCTTGGCGAGGCTCGCCTTGTCGAGCCCGGGGCCGCTGCCGGGTCGCGGCCGGGCGTCACCCAGCGAGTAGCGCTCGCCTGGGGCCTCGCCGAGCGCCTCGAGCAGGGGATCGGAGCCGGCGACGACGACCTCGGCGCGCGGCGCGAGGGCGGTGGCGAAGGCCTGCGCGTAGAAATTGTGGTGCCCGCCAGCGTTCCACTCGAAGAGGCAGATCTTCATGCCGGAGCCGCCCGGCGGAGGAGGGGCTTCGCAAGACGCACGATCCGCCGTAGGTCCTCGCGTGAGAAGGCGATCTCGAGTGCCGTCCAGACGAGGGTGACGACGCCGAGCGAGAGCAGGAGGCCCTGGACGTCGTCGGCAAACCCGCAGGCCTGCGCGGAGCCGACGGCGAGGGCGGCGATCACGGTCGCCTTGGCGACGGCCAGCAGTGAGCGCCTCAGCGTCGGGTGCGAGCCGATCGCCAGCACGATCGTGCCAACCACGGTCGATACCGTCAGCGCCAGGCCGACGCCGACCTCGCCCAGCGGCGCCGTCAGCAGAGCCGCCATCGCGAGCAGCACGGCCGATTCTGAGATCGCCGAGCGCAGTGGAAAGCTCGCGGCCCCCGCGGCCATGAAGCTGCTGATCATGGTCGCGCAGGCGCTCGCGGTCAGCATCATCCCCAGCGAGCCGATCAGCACGATGTCGGT
Source organism: Solirubrobacterales bacterium (assembly GCA_035605155.1). GTDB lineage: Bacteria > Actinomycetota > Thermoleophilia > Solirubrobacterales > 70-9 > VRUE01. Next base: position 6,557 of record DATNHC010000129.1, on the reverse strand, counting down.
GGTCGGCATCCACTCGTCGCCGAGCACGACGCCGATCAGCGGCTGGGCGGCGCCGGCGACCAGGGCCAGGGGCAGGCCGGCGACGATCGCCGTGTAGGTGGCGATCTGGGCGGCTCGCTGTGGCCGCAGCTCCGCGTCCCGGGAGAGGGTCGGGAAGGAGACCCGAGCCACCGCCGAGGTGAGCGCGATGGGAAAGGAGAAGAGGCGTTTGGCCATCGCGTAGTAGCCGGCCACCGGCGCTCCTCCGATCGCGGCGATGATCCCCACGAAGCCCAGCTCGCGCAGCAGGTACCCGCCCTGCAGGACGCTGACCCGGACGCCGAACCCGAACAGGGGGCGGACCGGGTCGAGCTCGAGCCGCGGGCGCCGGGAGAATGGCTGTATCGCCCAGGCCGCCACGACGCCGGCGAGGGCGCCGGCGGGGACGGCTCCCGAGAGGCTGAACGCTCCGAGGCCGCCCAGGGCCGCGAGCAGCGCGAACGCATTGAAGGCCAGGGTGTCGGCTGTCTCGACCAATGCGACGCGGCCGAAGGCGAGCTTGCGCTCCATCAGCACCATCGGCATCGCCCGCGCCGCGTAGAGGGGCATCGCGGCGGAAGCCACGGCGATCACCCGCAGCGTCTCGCTGGTCCCCCCAGCGGCAGGCACTACGACGAAGGCCGCCAGGAGGAGAAGCCCGCTGAGCGCCGTCGCGAAGATCACCATTACGCCCGCGACCGCGGATTGGACGCGTGGCGATGGATCCTGCTCTAGCCGGACCAGGGCGGCCGGCAGGCCGAGCTCGGCCGCCCGCTGACCGACGAGCTGCACCGCCAGCGCAATCGCGAAGAGGCCGTAGTCGGCCGGCGTCAGGATGCGGGCCAGGAGCACGGTGACTCCCGCCGTCAAGATCTGCAGGCCCAGGGTCCTCCCGACCAGGACACCCACTCCGCGGGCCGCCGTCACACCGAGCGCAGCCGGCTGCGGAGCCTGCGCCGCCTCGAACTGCTCTACGTCGTCGCGTCCCTCTATAGGAATCCCGCCGGCGCCTGGATGTCGAAGATCCTCAGCTGCGGGCCGCCCGGAGCGTCGCGGACCACCTCGAAGAGCGAGGGCGCGCCCCGCCAGGAGCCCTGCAGGAAGATCCTGCTCGGCGGCAGGTCGCCGGGCTCGTCGATGTCGCGCTGGTAGGCGAAGCCCTCGTAGTTCTCCTCGCCCGGGATCACCTTGAGGTTGGCGTGCTCGCGACCCGGGTCGCGCTCGACGAGGATCACGTCGGGGCGCGGCGTGGCCTGCTCGCCGTTCTCGAGGGTCTTGCCCGCCAGTTCGCCGATCTCCAGCGACCAGCGGTTCGGCCGCACGCCCCGGAACGGCAGGTAGGTGCCGAAGGCCCTGCTCTCGAAGCCGGACTCGCCGGAGAGGATGCCGACCCGGGCGCGGCTGGTCGAGAGGCCGCGATCGACGATGACGAGGTCTGAGCGGGGTTCGTCGAAGGAGGCGATCGCAAAGCTTCGGTCGAGGCCCGGCCCGGGGGCCTCGATCGGGATCGAGTAGCTGCCGATGGCCTTGCCCGTGTCGGACCTCCTCACCGTGACGTAGAGGCGCTTTGGAGCCTGCCGGATCTCAAAGAGGGCGGCGGTGCGAAGCGGGACCCAGGAGCCGATGTCGTAGTACGCCGTGCCGGGCCGGTGGGGCGATCGGAAGCGCGATTGGATCGCGGTCTCCTGGGTGCTGGGATCGAAGCTGTGCAGCTTGGCGGTGCGCCCCGAGCGGGTGATCCACCAGATCGGCGTGTTCTCGGAGAGGCGCTGGCTGTCGGTGAAGACGGCGTCGGCGTCGGCGACCGAGGCCGGCAGCGGCATCGTCCGCGTCAGCGCGAAGGGCTCGGGCAGCGTGTGCTGGATCACCAGGCCGGAGACGAGGACCACGGCGAGCACGGCAAGGCCGGAGAGGATCGCCACGCGGACCCTTCGCCGCGGCTCGTTGGGGGACGCGGGCTCCTGCTGCTGCGCGGCGGCGGGCTGCGGTGCCGCCTCGGGCGGCTTCGATTGGCGCACCTGCACGCGGCGGATCTTGCCCCATGCGGCGCCGACGATGCCGGGCGGGGCCTTGGGGTCTTCGGCGAAGGCGCCGAAGACGAGCAGCAGGGGAGTCACGACCAGCCACTCGATCTGCTGGGTCCAGAGGTTCGTGTAGAGGCCGAAGATCGCGACGTAGAGCAGGTAGGCCGCCACCAGGCACCAGCGGAAAGAGAGTGTCCGCGCCGCCGCCGCGTAGGCGCCCGCCGTCAGCCCGCCGGTCAGGGCGACGCCCGGCACGAGCACCGCGAAGCCGCCGTCCGCCCAGAAGGCGCCGGCGACGGTGCTCGTCACCCATGGCGGGGTCAGTTCCCCCGACACGTCGCCGATGTGCTGGGCGCCGGAGACGAAGTTGTCGAGCGCCACCGCGTCGTAGACGCCATGGCCGAAGGCCGCCGCGGTGGGGAAGTGGTCGACCACCCCCTGCAGGGCGACGAAGTTGGTGGTCAGCGCCAGGTACACCGGGATCAGCGGCTTGAGGACGAAGGGCAGCGGCGGCAGCACTTCGCCGAAGAGCTCGGCCTCGAAGGGCGTGGTCGGGTGTTGGTAGGTGCGCAGGTAGAAGCCGAAGCAGATCGCCAGGAAGGCGAAGAGCGCGCCGGCGAGCAGCAGGTAGGGGCTGGGGCGGCCCCAGTAGAGCCAGCGGGCGACGATCGCCACGACGATCGGCAGGACGACGCTGCCGCGTCCGGCCTGCAGCCCGAAGGCGCCGATCGCGACCGCGGCGATCAACAACTCGAAGCGGGCCTCGCGGGCGAGCAGGTCGCGCGGTTTGGTCAGGGCGACGATCGCCGCCACGGTGAGCAGGTTGGTCAGCAGGATCGTCGGCCCCCCCTGCGAGAAGCGGGCGTCGTCGATGCTGCCGCTGAGCAGCGGGATGGTGCCGGCACGGGCCATCTGATGGGCGACCTCGAGCAGGCCGACAGCGACGATCGCGATCAGGATCAGGCGGAAGGCGCGCTCGGAGATCCGGGTTCGCGAGTGGGTCGAGGCGATTGCCGTGGTCGCCAGGGCGACGCCCTCGCCGATCAGGCCGCCGGCGACGAACGACAGCGGCACGGCGACCACCACGGCGACCATCACCGTGGACCAGGCGTCCTGGATGTGCAGCAGGTGGAACTGGGCGAGGAGCGCGGTCAGCCCCCAGGCGATCGGGAAGAGCAGCAACGGCGAGAGCACGGAGGCGTTGAGGCGTCGCAGGGTCATCGCGCCTCCAGCGGGCCAAGGCGGTAGCCGCGGGCGTAGCCGCCGCGGGTCATCGCCAGCCAGACGCGCTCGCGCAGCGCCCGCGGCAGCGGCAGTCGGGCAAGGGCGCCGAGCAGGGGGGCCGCGGCGCGGACCGCCGCCCAGGCGGCCCCGCGCGGCGCCTGCACGCCCGGGTGGGGCCGGTCGGGCCGCAGGCGGTTGTAGAGCGCGGCCGAGCGCCCGACGGCGACCGAGCGGCGCAGTGACTGAGCCGGCGTCGTCGGGTGGTCGTGGAAGACGAGCAGCTCGGGGTGGTAGTCGAGCTCGAGTCCGGCCTCGGCGAGGCGCACGCCAAGCTCGGTGTCCTCGACGGCGGCGCCCGGGAAGCGCTCCTCGAAGCCACCGACACGCTGGAAGAGCGAGCGCTTGACCGAGGCGTGGGAGCTGTAGAAGTAACTGGCCGCGTCGACCGGGCCGGGACCGAGCTCGCAGTAGTGGAACTGGGGGCCGCCGTTCTCCAGCCAGCGCATGAAGGGGGTCACCGGGCTGCGCGGGCTCCAGGTGATTCGACCGAGCACGCCGTAGGTCTCCTGTGGCCGCGCCGCGTGCAGGTCGAGGTGGGCGCGTAGCAGGCCCGGCTTCTCGGGCTCGGTGTCGTCGCCGAGGAAGAGCAGCACCTCGCCGGCGGCCGCCGCCGCGGCGGCGTTGCGGGCCGCTGCCGGACCGCCGCTCGGCTGCTCGAGCAGCTGCAGGGGGATCGCTGAGCGGGCGAGCCGCGCCTGCACCTGCTCCACCGTGCCGTCGCTCGAGCCGTTGTCGACGACGATCGCCTCGAGCGAGGCGCCGCCGCCGGCCTGCGCTTCGAGCGTGTCGAGGGTGCGCGCCAGCGCTGGCGCGCGATCCTTGGTGGGTATGACGACCGAAAGCGAGTTCATCTGGCGCCGCCCGCTCTAAGGCGTCGGGAGAGCCTAAGTAGCGGCGCGGCGATTGGCGCGACCCGGCGGTGGTGGAGGCGAATGTAGCGCTCCACGGAGCGCAGCCGGACCGCCTGCTGGCGCTGCGGGTCAATTTGGGCGAAGGCCTCGGCGCCGGAGTGCCCGACCCGGGCCGACCCGGCGATCAGGTTGCGCTGCCCGGCGTCGCGCATCCGCTGGGCGAGGTCGACGTCCTCGTACCAGAGGAAGAAGCCCTCGTCGAAGCCGCCGAGCCGCTCCCAGAGCTCGCGGCGCACGACGAAGCAGGCGCCGGAGGGCTGGCCCACCTCGGCCACCTCGCCCGCCGCCGGGCTCGGCTGCGGCCGCTCGCCGAAGGAGCCGACGAAGATCCGCGCCAGCATCGCCGCCGCTCCTGGCAGGTCGGCGTGGTAGCGGTCGGTGTCGCTGCCGAAGACTGGCCCCACCATCCCGGCTGCGGGCTCCCCCGCCGCCCCGGCCAGCGCCGCCAGGGCGCCCGGCTCGGGCAGCACGTCGGCGTTGCTGACGCAGACCAGCTCACCGCTGCCGCCACGCAGCGCCCGATTGGCTGCCGTGCCGTAGCCGAGGTTCTCCTCGCTCAGCTCGAGCCGGATGCCCTCCGGGCACTCCTCGTGCAGCTGCGCGCGCTGCTCGGGGCGCGAGGCATTGTCGACGATCGTCACCCTTGCCTCGACCCCCTCCGAGTCCCGGTAGGCGCGCGCCGCAGCCAAAGCGGCCTCGGCGGTGTTCCAGTTGACGATCGCCACGTCGATTGCGGTCTGCGGGGCGCCCCGGCTCATGATCCGCGCGACGATAGCCTTCCCGCCAGTGCAAGACCTCAAAGGCCTGATCCTCTCCGGCGGGGCCGGCACGCGGCTGCGCCCGATTACCCACACCTCGGCGAAGCAGCTGGTGCCCGTCGCCAACAAACCCGTGCTCTTCTACGGGATCGAGGCGCTGGTCGACGCCGGGGTCACCGAGATCGGCATCATCATCGCCCCGGAGACCGGCGAGGAGATTCGCGAGGCGGTCGGCGACGGGTCTGCCTTCGGCGCCCAGATCACCTACATCGTCCAGGACAAGCCTGCCGGGCTGGCCCACGCGGTGCTCACGGCCGAGGAGTTCATTGGGGGCTCGCCCTTCGTCATGTACCTGGGCGACAACCTGCTCGCCGACGGCCTGCGCGGCCTGGTCGCCAGCTTCCGCGCCGAGCAACCCGACGCGCTGATCCTGCTCACCCCGGTCGAGGACCCACAGTCCTACGGCGTCGCCGAGCTCGACGGCGAGCGCATCGTGCGCTTGGTCGAGAAGCCCAAGGACCCGCCCTCGAACCTGGCCCTCGTCGGCGTCTACCTCTTCGCGCCGCCGATCTTCGACGCCGCCCGCCGCCTCGAGCCCTCCTGGCGCGGCGAGCTGGAGATCACCGAGGCGATCCAGGGCCTGATCGAGGAGGGGCGGACGGTTCGCTCGGAGGTCGTCAGCGGCTGGTGGAAGGACACCGGCCAGCTCGCCGACATGCTCGAGGCCAACCGCTTGGTGCTGGAGGAGATCGAGACCCGGATCGAGGGCGAGGTCGACGCCGCCTCGCGGGTCGAGGGCCGCGTCGTGGTCGAGTCCGGGGCGGTCCTCAAGGGGTCGGTTGTGCGCGGGCCCGCCGTGATCGGCGCCGGCGCCCACATCGAGCAGGCATATATCGGCCCCTACACCTCGATCGGCGATGGCGTGCGCATCTGCCGCTCCGAAGTCGAGCACTCGATCGTCCTCACCGGCTCAGTGGTCGAGGACCTCGGCACCCGCATGGAGGCCAGCCTGCTCGGCCGCGAAGTCAAGCTCACCCGCAGCGACGGCATGCCGAAGACGCTGCGGATGCTGGTTGGCGACAAGTCCGAGATCAAGATCATCTGATGGGGCGTCGGCGATGAAGGTGCTGGTGACGGGGGCGGGCGGCATGCTCGGCCGCGACGTCGTGCTCGCCGCCGGCAACGCCGGCCACGACGTGGTCGGCTATGGCCACAACGAGCTCGACGTCGCCGAGGGGGCGAGGGCGAAGGCGAAGATCGAGGCGGAGCGGCCCGACGTGGTGATCAACTGCGCCGCCTGGACCGACGTCGATGGGGCAGAGGAGGCAGAGGAGTCGGCGATGGCCGTCAACGGAGCCGGCGCCGGGCAGGTCGCCGACGCTGCCGCCACAGTCGGCGCCAGCGTCGTCTACGTCTCCAGCGACTACGTCTTCGACGGCGCCAAGGGCGCGCCCTACGTCGAGACCGACCAGACCGCGCCGCTCTCCGCCTACGGCCGCACCAAGCTGGCGGGGGAGGAAGCGACCGCGGCCGCCAACAAGCGCCATTTCATCGTCCGCTCC
>DATNHC010000128.1:0-2307 GCA_035605155.1 Solirubrobacterales bacterium | reverse complement strand
GCCCTGGGAGGCCGCCTGGGTCACGCCGCCGCCGAAGAGCTCGCCCGGCGCCGCCGCCTGGCCGCCGTTTTTATCGATCGGGGAGACCATCTCCCAGCTGCGGCAGTCGGGTAGTTCGGAGTTGCGGGCAGCGCTTTGTTCACGAGCGGTGGCGTTGGGGCAGCTGTCGACCCCGCTGGGCAGGATCCGGGTGCGGAGCTCGAGCGTCGGGCCGGTCGTCGTGCTCGAGTTTTTGGCCACGATCCGGTAGCGGTAGGCGGTGTCTGCTTTCAGCACGGAGACCTGCTGTAGGACCTTGACGGAGCTTTCGCCCGAGCCAATGTTTGCGTCCGACACAGAGGGGCTGCGCGAGGCGCCGGCGAAGGGGTCTTTGGCGGCCGCCAGATTGGCTTCATAGGCGGCGTCGGTGATGTAGTCGAAGTGGTAGGTGCTAAAGAGGCCGTTGGGGTTGACCCGGGCTTCCAGGCGGACGGAGGTCGAGGAGACCGCCGAGACCCAGGTCTCCAGCACGATCGGCGGACCGGCCGCCTGAGCCGTGCTGGCCAGGCACGAGCTGAGCAGGAGGGTCAGCGCGATGGCGCCGCCGCTGTGCAAGCGACGGCGCTTTGGGACAGAAGGCATCGTCTGTGCCGCTCCCCGCTAGCCGCCGCTGGGCGCACGGCTCTTTTGCTTCTTTTGCTTGCCGGCGCGCTTGCCCTTGCACTTGCTGTTGCGAAGCGGAGGGCGGAAGTCGGCGGTCTTGCCGTTTTGAGCGTCGAATTCGGCCGTCGCCTTGTGGATGCCCCTGCAGATGTTGGTCGAGTTCTGCAGCAGGCCCTTCTTGCCGCCCGCCATCGAGAGCACGACCTGTGAGACCGGCAGGTCGGGGACGCCTTCGAAGGTCGAGCGGATGCCGCCCTTTACCGAATCGATGCGGGCGACGGCGTCCACCTCCACCGGCTGGGACGGCGGGCCTTTGAGCGCCATCACCAAGTCGGGCAGCTCGTTGGCGGAGGAGCGCAGATAGACCGGGCCCGATAGGGCGTAGTCGACCAGCGGGCTGGTCGCGGTGACGGCGCCGTAGACAGAGGCCGCGGGGCACTCCTCGGCGGCGAACTGCACCCGGGTGCAGACGGTGCCGATGTGGGCCTGGTCGAGGAACTCCGAGTGGGGCAGGGCGACCGATGCCCTGGCGATGTTTGCCCCTGCGGGGGGCATCTGCAAGACGGCGCGCAGGGCGGGGTGGCCACCGCGCTTGGTCGCCCCGATCAGGCGCAGGGCGAGCCTGGGCTTGAAGGCAAGGCGTCCGCACTCGGCAAGCTGGAAGCGCTCGGAGAGCGGCGCGATCTGGCCCAGGGTCGAGACCAGCTGCCCGGAGAACGCATAAGGGTCGCAGCTCGTTCCGTTGCGGGTGAAGTCGGGGCGGTCGAGCATCACCCTGGCCGTGCGCAGGTCGAGCGGGATGCCCTGCAGGATCGAGGGCAGCTGGTCGGTTTGCGCGGTGATCTGGCCGCTGTTCGGATCGAGCTGAAGGGCCGATCTCACCACCACGGTGCCGAGGTCGAAGGGACCTGCGGTCGCGGGGGTGACGATCGCCATCCCCAAGGGAGCGCCCTTATACGGACCTGTGAGGTAGGCGGTGCCCTGCGCGTGGTAGGGAGCGGGGCCGGCTCCTGCCGAGACGTCGACGGTGCCGATCCGGCTCGAGGCCGGGCAGGAGGGCGATGACTTCTCTTCATTGCCGGTCTTCTGCGCCGCGGCAGCCAAAGCTCCCTCGGAGCAGGCGCCGAGGCCGGCGAGCTTGCCGGTCAGTCCCGGCGGCAGGGTGAGGCTGACGCTTGAGAACTCCTGGGAGCCGTCGTTACGGCGCAGGTTGACGACCAGCGGGGTGCTGGCGCCGGCGATCGGGCTGACCGAACCTGCGTCAAGGTCCGGAGAGTGGGGGCGGGCGCCCTGGGAGGCAGGGCAGGCGCCACCGTCCGGGGCCTGGGTGATCGCCCAGGTATCGGACGGGGTCGCCGGCGGGCCGGATTCGGGAGCCGACCACGGCGTCAGCGAGGAGGCGGTGGTGTGCTGCCCGCAGGTGGCCGGTGTCCTCAACGATCCCCCGGCGCCGCCGAAGAAGTGCAGTCTGAAGTCTTCGAAGGGCAGCTGGGGGTTGTGCAGGACGGTGGTGGTGAGCCGCCCGGTGTTGGGATCGGCGTTGACCTCGCCGGCGAGCTTGACCACGGTGCCGGTCTCGGGGTCGTTGAGGGTGAAGTAGATGGCCAGCAGGGAGTTGAAGGGGTTCTGGTAGGGGTCGGCGATGTGGACCGAGCCTTTGACCGG
>DATNHC010000127.1:0-41946 GCA_035605155.1 Solirubrobacterales bacterium | reverse complement strand
CAGAGCCAGCCGGAACTGAGCAAGAAGGCACAGAACATCTCCACGGCGCGCTGGGTGCTCGAGCGGATGACGCGCGAGATCCGCAACGGCGTCAAAGTCGATAACGCAACCACCTCCTCCGTCTCGTTCCAGACATACGTGCGCCGTACGACCTGCGGCGGCACGGCGCCACCGGAAAGCACGACGCCCTCGATCAAATGCGAGGTCACCTACACCTGCTCGGCGTCGTCCTGCACGAGGCTCGAGGCGGCCCCCGAAACGTACAGCGGAACTGCGACGACGATCTTCTCCGGCATCGACAGCGCCGATGTCTTCAGCTACAAACCGAGTGCGACGGCCCCGACCTACGTCGGCGTCACGTTGCGACTTCCCAATCCGAGCGGGCCGAGCGCCTTCACCGTTTCCGACGGCGCCAGCCTGCGCAACGCGACCCTCGCCAACTGAGCATGGACAGGCAAGTCGGGCGAGAGGCGGGGTTCACGATCATCGAGATGGTGGTCTCCGCGCTGATCCTCGCGGTCGGCGCGCTGGCCACCTTCGGATTGCTGACCACTGCGACCAAGAACACGCAGCGAGCCAAGGGGGCTCAGGTCGCCCTCAATCGCGCCCAGCAGGAGATCGAGGCGCTGCGCAGCCTCTCGAACAAAGAACTGGCCCTGACGGCGACGCCAGCGTCCTCAGCGAATCCGCTGAGCCCCAACTACCGCGTCTCCGGGAACACCTTCGCCCTGATTCGGGAGCCGCCGAGCTCCTACTCGAACCTGGCGGTCAACGGCGGCAGCCTCTACGGCGGCGGCACCGTGGAAGGGGGAGTCGTCAATCCCGGGCCGACCTCCTTCACCAGCGGGGATGTGACCGGCAACGTCTACCGCTACGTCGTCTGGCGCAACGACACGACCTGCGGCACGTCCTGCCCGGGAGAACAGGACTTCAAGCAGATCGTCGTCGCGGTCAGGATGAACAAGCCGGGAAGCGAGGCGAGCGAACGGGGCTACGTCGAAGTGCAGTCTGACTTCGTCGATCCGAAAGACAGCCCCGAAAGCGATCCCCTGCCAGGGTCGGATGGCAAAGTCGTCACCGCGCAGCAGTTCTATCTCACCGACACGCCCTGTTCGAGCAGCGGCGTGACGGTTCGGCAGTCACCCGTCGCCGACCATCTGCTCCACAACACGCTCGCCACATGCGCCAGCGGCCCCCAGGTCGAAGCGGCCCCGGGAGCGCCCGACGCCCTCCTGCTCGGAGGCCCGCCCGACCCCGCCCCGGAAGACCCGAACGACCCGCTGCTCTACGACTACTCGAGCGACACCTATCTCGAGCCCTCGCCCAATACCGACAGGGGGCTTCAGATCCGCCCCGACGCGAAAACCGACGGCTGCAACTACAAACTGCCCGAAGGCACCTCGAATCCGGAGTCCGAGGTCCACCGCTGGGTGACCGACCCGTTCGCCACCGGCTTCACGCTCACCGGCGACATCACGCTCGAGTTCTACACACGCACGATCAACGAAGCCCAGCACAAAGGAACCGCCTGCGTCTTCCTCTATCAGCGCCACGAAACTGGTTCTCCGCCGACCGCCGAAGACAAAATCCTCGCCAACGCCAAAGGCGGAACCGGCTACTGGACATACACGCCGGAAGGGAACGGCAACTGGCCCGCATCGGAATGGAAGCGGGTGCGCCTGACGATGTCGTTCCTTAGCCCCCCCTATACGATCACGGCCGGCGACCGCCTCGGTGTGGCGCTCGGGCTCGAACGCAAAAACACGCCGGCCGCGATCCAGATCATGTACGACCACCCGCAATATCCGGCGAGGCTCGAGGTCGACACCAACACGCCGCTCGAAGGCGGCTAGCCGGTGGCTTTCGCGGCGGCGGTGGCCCTCCTCGGAGGGCTGATCGTCGGCAGCTTCGTCACCGTCGTCGCGCACCGCGTCCCGCGCGGCGAATCGATCGTCGGCCCGCGCTCCCGCTGCCCGGCATGCGGCGCCCAGATCGCCGCCTACGACAACGTCCCGGTCGTCTCCTGGGCGCTGCTGCGCGGGCGCGCCCGCTGTTGCGGCGCCGCGATCTCGGTGCGCTATCCGTTGACGGAGCTCGCCATGGGAACGCTCTTCGCCGCGACCGTGGCCGCGCTCTGGGACGACGGCGGCGAGATCGCGCTCGGCCTCGTCTTCGTGACGACGCTCGTCGCGATCACGGTGACCGACCTCGAACAGCGACTCATCCCCAACAAGATCCTCCTCGTCGCCGCCCTGCTGGGCGCTGCGATCGCGACGGTCACCGATCCCGGCAGCCTTGCGGAGCGAGCGATCGCGGCGGCGACGGCCGGTGGCCTCCTCTTTCTTGCCGCCCTCGCCTATCCGCGGGGCATGGGGCTCGGAGACGTCAAGCTCGCCGCCGTGATGGGGCTGTTCCTCGGCCGCGACGTCGCCCCGGCGATCCTGGTCGCCCTGCTGGCGGGCTCGCTCGTCGGTATCGCGATGATCGCGCTCCACGGCGTCGCCGCGCGCAAGCGAGCGATCCCTTTCGGCCCCTTCCTCGCGCTCGGTGGCGTCGTCGCGCTCTTCGCCGGCGATCAGCTGGTCGACCTCTACCTGGGCACTTTCTCGTAGAGACGTCCAGGTTCTCCTAGTTCTTGGTACTTGCAGGGCGAAAGGTCTGCGGCCCTTCTGTCGATGAAGGGCGGGACGTGCTGCAACTGACGAGGAAGAAGAAGACGGCCGAGGCGGGCGTCGGTATCGACATCGAGGCCGGCAGCATCGCCGCGACGGAAATCCGCTCGAACGGCTCGGTGACAGTGAACGCCGCCGCGATCGAGCCGCTTCCGGCGGGCGCCTTCAACGAGGGTGAGGTCACCGATCCGGATCGGCTGGTGGAAGGGCTTAAGTCGCTGTTCAGCACGCACAAGCTCTCCAAGGACGTGCGGGTTGGCATCGCAAACCAGCGTGTGGTCGTGCGCACGGTTCGTCTGCCCGCGATCGAGGATCCGGAGCAGATGGCGACCGCGGCCCGCTTCCAGGCCCAGGAGCAGATCCCGATGCCGCTCGACCAGGCGGTGCTGGAGCACCAGGTCGTCGGCGGCGTGCCGGCGGAGGAAGGCTCGACGCCGCTTGTCGACGTTGTCGTCGTCGCCGCCCGTAGGGAGATGGTGAGCTCCTTCCTCGAGCCGGTCCGGCGCGCCGGACTCAATCCCGTGGGTGTCGATCTCTCAGCCTTCGGCATGATCCGCGCGCTCGCCGGTGTTGCCGCCGAGGCCGAGGTGGCGCAGGCGGCGGCGGACGGCCAAAGCGAGGCGGAGACGGCGGTGCTGCGACCCGAGGGCGCGGTGCTCTACTGCAACCTCAGCGACGTGATGAACCTGGCCGTCGCGCGGGGTCGTGCCTGTCTCTTCACGCGCGTCTCGAACGAGGGCCTGGAGGGGATCGTCGGTCGTCTTGCAGCCGAGCGCGGCCTCAGCCCCGAGCATGCGACGCAGTGGCTCTCGCATGTCGGTCTCGAGCAGCCGCTCGAGACCGTCGATGGCGACCCAGAAACGCTCGCCGACGCTCGCCGTGTGCTTGAGGAGGGTGTGACGGGACTGGTCGACGAGCTGCGGCTGTCACTCGACTATTACGGCGCGCAGGAGAGTGCCGTACCCGTCGGTCGCATCGTCCTCTGCGGCCCGGGCAGCGCCGTGCCGGGCATGGCCGCGCGGATGGAGGAAGGGCTTGGCCTTCCGATCGCCGTCTCACGTCCCCCGGCCCTTGCCGAGTATGGCGAGGATGCGGCGGCGCGACTCACCCTTCCCTACGGACTCGCGCTGGAGCACTGAGCGATGCGTCCGATCAACCTGATCCCGCCCGAGGAGCGCCGCGGAGAGAACGCCCCGCTGCGCACGGGCCCGCTTCCCTACTTGGTCATCGGCGCCCTGGTAGCTGTGCTTGTCGGTGTCGCCGCGTTGGTGGTCACCGGCAACCAGATCTCCGAGCGCGAAAGCGACCTCGCCAGCTTGCAGGCCGAAGACGCGGTGGCAAGGGCGCGCGCCTCGAAACTCGCTTCCTACACGCAGTTCAGAAGCTTGCGCGAACAGCGCGTGACGACAATCGCGAGCCTCGCCGACAGCCGCTTCGACTGGGAGCGGGTGATGCGTGAACTGGCGCTGATCCTGCCCAGCGACACGTGGCTCGTCAGCCTCAACGCTTCCGCGTCGCCCAACTCCGAAGCTTCGGACTCGGGTGGCGAAGCCGGCGACTCGGGTGGGAGCGGCCTGCGCAGCTCCGTGCCCGGGCCGGCGCTGGAACTGAGCGGCTGTGCCACCGGTCAGGAGGCGGTCGCGAGGTTCGTGACGGCGCTCAAGGACATCGACGGCGTAACCCGCGTTGGCGTCGAATCGTCACAGCTCTCCGAAGAGGAGGAAGGCGCCGGCGACGCCAGTCAGTCGGCTTCCGAGGAAGGGAGCAGCGGTGGCGATTGCCGCACGCGCGACTTCATCGCCCAGTTCGAAATCGTGGTCGCCTTCGACGCGGCGCCGGCGCCGGTGAGCGCCGAAGCCGAAGCCGTGCCTGCCCCGGCAGCCGAACAGGCCACCACCTCCACCGAAACGGCGGGCGGCTGAGATGAAGATGTCCTCCTCCAATCGGGTCGTCGTGGCGATGCTCGCGATCGCCGCGCTGGGCGTGGCTTTCTGGATGCTGGCGCTCAGCCCGAAGCGCGACGAGCTGAAGAAGCTCGACGCCAAGGTCGAAAAGCTCGAAAGCTCGCTTGCCCAGCACGAAGCCGAGGTCGCCGAGGCGGAAGAAGCACGGGACGAATTCGCCAGCAACTACCGGGAGCTGGTCGTGCTCGGCAAGGCCGTGCCCGCCGACGACGATACGGCGTCGCTGCTCGTGCAGCTGAACGGGATCGCCGGCGCGGCCGATGTCAAGTTCAACACCTTCACGTTGGAATCGGGTGGCGGGGAAGCGCCAGCGCCAGAAGCTCCGGCGCCGGAAGAAGCGGGTTCGGTGGCGGCGAGCGAGGTCACTCCAACCGAGGCTGCCGCCTCGACGTTGCCGCTGGGCGCGGCAGTCGGCCCCGCTGGGCTCGCCATTATGCCTTACACGCTCGAATTCGAGGGCGACTTCTTCGAGCTGGCGGACTTCATCAAGGGCCTTGACTCATTGGTCAAAACGAAGAGCGAAAAGGTCGCCGTCGACGGGCGCCTGATGACGATCGACGGCTTCTCGCTGGAAGGCAACCAGAACAGGGGCTTCCCACATTTGAAGGCGACGTTCAGCGTCACCACCTACCTGACGCCGCCGAGCCAGGGCGCCACTGCGGGCGCCACGGCGGCCGGGCCGGCGACCGCGACCCCGGTCGCGACGACGATCGGAGGCACGCCATGAAATGGCTCAAGGGACCGCGGTTGACGATGCCGAACGTCAAGGCGCCGCCTATGCTGGCGGACCTCTACTGGGACCTGCGCGATCGCCGCTTGCTGCCGCTGGTGGCGCTGGCCGTCATCGCGATCGCGGCGGCGCCGTTCCTCCTCGGCGGTGGCTCCGACGAAGCGGCTCCGCCGCCGGGCGCGCCGGTCACAGGGGGCTCGGCGAGCGAAGCGGCACGGGCAGCGAGCCTCACCGTCGTGGAGGCCAATCCCGGCCTACGCGACTATCGCAAGCGGCTCGCCGGCCGCACACCCACCGATCCCTTCCACCAGCGCTATACCGCTCCCTCCAGGAGCGGCGCCGTGCTTGGCTCTGAAAGCGGCAACTCGAGTGGTTCGACGGTCGGCACGGTAACCACGGACCCGGCGACGAGCGGTCCTTCGACCACCGGCACGACCGTGACCAGCTCGCCGCCGAGTGCTGCTTCGCCCGATGAGACCTCGTCCGGCGGTGGCAATGCGGGCGGCGACGGTGACGGCCAGTCTGAGCTGTCGCCGGGGTCGCGGCTCTTCGGCTTCCGACCCGACGTCCAATTTGGCGTCGCAGGATCGAATGACCTGGCCAAGCACGACGAGCTTCACCTTGGCGGCTTCCTTCCCCGCAAAGACCCAATCCTGATCTTCATCGGCGTAACGCAGAACGGCAAACGCGCTCTGTTCGACGTTTCGCCGCAGGTGGCGTCGGTTCAAGGCGAGGGGGCGTGTGTTGGCGGCGTTGACAACTGCAGGATCCTTTCCCTCGAAGAAGGGCAGGCAGTTACGCTCCGGCTCGAATCGAGTCAGACCTTTCGACTCGTGGTCGTGCGCATCCGGTTCGTTGAAATAGACGTGCCCAAGAAGGCCGACTCATCCTCGATTGCGCCTCTAGCTCGGGGGCCGGTGGTGACTCAGTTTGAAGCTGGTCCCGATTAGGGAGCCTGTCGGGACGACGATCACGTGCCCGGTAGTGGGTCAGTTTGAAGTGGCCGCTGCTTTGCCTGAAGATCCCTAGATCGATGCTACGGTCGGGTCATGCCCCAGACGACCCTGTATTGCTCCAAATGCAAGCTTCCGAGACTTCACAATGGATACGGACCAATCCCGATGTGGATCTGCTCCGTGTGCGGTCAGCGGAACGATTAGATCCACCGGCTTAATCCAGCAGCGCCGCGATCTCTTCCAGCGACCAGATGTGGTCAGCCACCCCGGCAGCCATTGCCGGAGTGCGCGGGTAGCGCTCCTTCAGCGCCGTATGCGGCCTGGCGAAGTTGTAGTGCATGAAGTGCAGCGAAACGGCGTGCGCCAGGTTCTCGATCTTCCTCGAGAAGCCATTCGTCAGCCGCGTGAAGCGCCGCATCCCCATCCGCATCGTCAGGTTCTGCCGCTCCACGTAGCTGGTTGAGATCCGGTCGGGATCGGGATTGCCCTTGAGGACCCGGCGTTTCGTCCCGATGCAGACCGGCGGGCTGTATTTGCCTAGGTCGGTCGGCGATGCGTAGTGCTTTTGGATCTGCGCCCAATCGACGTTGTTGGCGAAGGACGGCCCCACCGTCCCTTCATAGATCCGGTGGCCGTCGGTGCTGAGCTGGATGCGGCCCGTCATGCGGCTGGCGAGGTTCGGTGAGGAAGACTTCCGCGTCGTCCATCGTCCGCTCCCCGACCAGCCAAGAGGGGACCAGCTTCGTGTCCGCGCAGAGCGCCGTGAAGGTCCAGACGTCTCCATAGCCAGGCGTGCCCTTGAACTGCTCTGGCACGTTCTTCTGCTTGGCGTAGCAGTAGCTCCAAATCTCATCGGGCCTCGACTACCTGGCAGGGGAGGTCGACCAGCTCGCCGTCCTGATACTCGGCGCAGGCTTCCCCGAGATCGACCAGGAGCTTCGTGATCGTGTTCTTGGCTGCCCTGGTCATCCGCACGGTCGCCCTGATGCTGTTTCCCTCGACCAGGCAGCTGATGATTTGCGCGCGCTTCTCGGTGCTCAGCCTGTTCATATTGACCATTATGCGTAAGCACTCGGACGGGAAAAGCGCCAAAAGTTGCCGTTGACAACGCTTTAGTTTCCGTTATAGGGTTCCTAGTTGACGAAATCATGGCTGAGGGGAACGGAAACGCAGGAAAGATCGCCCGCTACGCAGAGGTGGGGCGGGTATTTACCCCCTTTGCACCCGTAGACAGCCTGGAATTGCTCGCTGGCCGCACCTCGCAAGTCATGGAGGTAGTGGATGCGATCAACCAGCGTGGTCGACACGCTGTCCTCTACGGGGAGCGCGGAGTAGGAAAGACATCGCTGGCGAATGTCCTCCCCGATGTATTTGTCGACGATGTAACAGGCGAGAAGCTTCGCTCGGCAAAGATCAACTGCCACACGACGGCCGATTATCACTCAGCCTGGTCGAGCATCTTCCGAGCGCTTGGCAAAGAGGAAGAGTTCGAGAGTTATTGGTCTCAAGGTCCGCCAGACCCCGAGGATGTTCGCTACCTCCTTGAATCGCTGGGCCACCGTCTCCTGATTGTCATGGACGAGCTGGACCGCCTGGAGGACGACGAGGCGCTCTCCCAATTGGCCGACACGATCAAGACCCTTTCCGATCACTCGGTGGACGTAACGATCGTCATGGTGGGGGTTGCAGACTCCATTGATCAACTAATCGGAGATCACCTGTCGATCCAGCGGAACTTGACCCAGGTGCCGATGCAGCGTATGTCCGTGGACGAGCTAGGGCTAATCGTTTCGAATGGGCTGGGGCGGCTGCAAATGGGGATCGAGGACGAGGCACAAGCCCGCATCCCTCGACTCTCAGAGGGCTTGCCCTTTTACACGCATCTGCTCTGTCTACATGCCGCCCAGCGTGCGGTAATGGAAGACCGCAACGTCGTCACGGTGACCGATGTTGAGGAGGCCATCAAGACGAGTGTCAATAAGGCGGAGCACTCCGTTCGCACCGACTACCAGAAGGCGGTGAGAAGTCCCCGGAAAGAGAGTCAGTTCGAGCAGGTGCTACTCGCCTGCGCACTCGCGCCAAAGGACGACCTCGGCTACTTCAGTGCGAGCGCCGTGCGGGAGCCGCTTTCTCGCATCATGGATCAGCCCAGAAAGATCGCTTCCTTTGTCAAGCATCTGAACAAGTTCACGGAGGACGGGCGCGGCCCGATCTTGGAACGCACCGGAAAGAGCCGCAGCTTCTTCTACCGATTCCGCAATCCGCTGCTAGAGCCGTTCGTTGTGCTGCATGGCGTCACCAACAGCTTGATCAAAGAGGAGCTGCTTCTGGAGCTACAGGATCAGGCTCGCGGCCAAACCGGAGACGATGGAACACTGTCCTTGGGCGTCTAGCTCGGCTGTCGTGCCCACCTGGCCCGAGCCGCCTTCTTAGCCGCCGTGCTTCGTTCCTCGGGCGTCAACTTGGCCGCCCGAGCTTTGCCGCCCTTCTTGCCTCCTGCTCGCCCCGCAAGCTGCTGCTGGCTCTCCAGCTCCTGTGGCGTCTCGTCGGTCGCATCACCAACAATGGCGGCAGCAAGCCGGTTCAGATCCGCTGGCTTCTTAGAGCGCTTGGCCATGCTCAGAGCGTAGCGTCCGGCTCGGGCTTGAACTGGCCGATCCGAATGTCGCCCGGCTGCCAGGCGATACCCGCCAGCAGCTCGTCGGCGTCCGCTTCCAGCGCTCCCATGAGCTTCACAAGCGTGTCGATCCGTGGCAGGCGCAGCCCGCGCTCGATCTGGCTTACCTCGGTGCGGTGCAGGGACGCCCGGATGCTCAGCTCATCCTGCGAGAGATCGGCCAGTTTGCGCTGACGTCCGAGGTTGTCCCCAAAACGGGCGGCTAGGTCCATGCTCACCACGCCTCCAATCGATGCGCCTGGCGGGCGGTCCGCGTAGGCCACAGCGACTGCGACTCGCCTCCTCTGATTTCGAGCAAGCCGTTGTCCACAAGTGCCGCTACGGCCCGCTCTACAGCGTCTTGGTCCCCGATCTCGCGAGCCAGTTCCCGAACGGTGCGCGGCACGGGATCGCCCGCCAGGACCAGGGCAAGGATCGCGCGCTGGGCAGCAAAGCCCGGCCGCGACTCCCCCCGCTTAGGATCTGGCTGCATCGGAAGGTTCCGCCTTTCGGTGCCAGCCCCCCGGCAGTTACCGCTGCGCGGGGGGCGCTTCTGTCATCTGATGCGCTGAAGCTAGCGCGAGATCAGGGTGATTTGGGCGGATTCTGAAACTGACCCACTACCACGTGCCCCCAAAGCTTCAGTTAGTGAAGCGGGGTCCGCTACACTCGCGGGAGCGAGGCAATTGACACAACCGCTTCGTCTTTCGCCTGATGAGCGCCGTTTCCAACTCCCGCTGTCCCGTCTGCCGCACGGCCGAAGTCGTCTGTGGCAAGTGGACCCTCCTCGTCATTCGTGACCTGGCTGAGGGCTCGAGCCGCTTCTGCGAGCTGGAGCGCTCGCTCGAGGGGATCAGCCCGCGTACGCTTTCGCTGCGTTTGCGCGCGCTGGAAGAGGAGGGCATCGTCGAGCGCCACACCTTCCCCGAGGTGCCGCCCCGGGTCGAGTACGCGCTGACCGAGAAGGGCGTGGCCCTGGTGCCGTTGGTCGAAGACATGCGGCGCTACGGCCGCCGCTGGCTCTCCGACGAGGCTGCCGAGCGCGAGCCCGTCGTCGCCTAGCGAGCGCCGAGTCCATCCACGAAATACGTGGGCTCCACGGACTCGCGGCGTTACCTCATGCAAGCGAGCGTGCAGGCGCAGGAGCGCCCCCTGGCAACGGGAAGGCTTGGGCGTGCGCGACCGGCTGCTCAACGACTCGCTGACCCGTCTTGCCTCTGAGGCGGCGATCCGCCTCAGCTCGCTGGTTGCCGCCGGCGACCAGATCCCCTTCGACGTCGATGCCGACAGTGGCGACGACTCGCTCTTCTACAGCTACCGGCCGCTGACCGACCGCTACGTGTGCGAGCGCGGTGCGGAGCTGCGGGCGCTCGACGCCTTTGCGCCTGCCCGCGACGCGGTTGCCGCCGCCGGCATCGCGCCCGCCTACCTGGAAGCGCGCGGCGAGCCGGTGCCGAGCGATCCCGGCGAGCGCGCCGCGCAGATGCTCATCGTCTTTCTCGCCTCCCTGTGGGAGGGCAGCACGGAGCTGGCCCTCGACCACGCCCATCTGCAGAACGCGCTCGCCGTGCTCGAGGCCGAGACGCGTGGCGCCGAGGAGGCCGACGTGCTGATCGCGCCGCTGGTCGGCCTGCGCATGCCGCTGCCGCGCCTGCAGCTGCCACACGGCGTGCAGGTGGTCCGTGCCGACGGCGTCGATGCGCCGATCGAGGCGATGCGCAGCGAGGGCATGGGCCGGGCCGCCTGGGAGCCCCAGTTCCTCGCCCTCGCCGAGCAGGGCGATGGACAAGAGAGCGCCGAAGCGGCGATGCGCCAGCTGCACGAGTTGATCAGCGTCATGCACCTCTTCAAGACCGGCAGCGTCGGCCTCGGCCCCCATGCCTTCGCGCCCACCGGGGAGGGCCGCTGGGCCCGTCTCGCGACCGGGGCGCCGGCCACCCGCCCGGGTGGCTATGAGCTGGACGAGTCTGAGGCGGTCGCCCTGGCTGAGTTCGCCGAGATCCTCGAGGCGCGGCCAGATCCAGATGGCGCCCTCGCCTGGGCCGTCGGTCGCTTCGAGCTGGGCTGCGGGCGCGAGAACCCGCTCGATGGCCTCAGCGACCACCTCTTGGCGCTGCGCGCCGTGCTTGATGGCAAGGGGCCGGTAGGCGCCTCGCTGCCGATGCGCGCCTCAGCCCTGATCGCCGACGAGAGCGTCGACCGGATCGAGGCCCGCGAGCGGATCGAGAGCGCCCTGGAGCTGGAGCACTCGCTGATGAACGGCTCGCCGGCGCTGCCGGGCTTGGCAATCGCCACCTGGATCGAGGAGGGCGTGCGCCGCATCCTGCGCGACGCCGCTCTCGGCGAGCTCGGCGCCGACCTCAACACCGCCGCCGACGAGACCCTGATCGCCACGGGGTTGCAGGACGGCGACGGGACGATCGTTGCGACGGAGACAGAGTGGGAGATACCCGACATGGGAGAGGTGGAGGAGACAGTGACTGCACATCGCGAGCCACGCATCGAGCCGCTGGAGCACGAGCACGACGACCAGGCGACCCGCATCCTCGAGCCGATCCCCGGCGAGGACGAGATCCGCATCACCGCCACCCCCTGGTTGGACGAGGTGGCGGCGCCTGACAGCACACTCGACTTCCCGGCGATCGAGGGCGATCTCCGGCACCGCGAGCGGATCGACACTCCTCGCGTCCGCCATCTCTTCCCGGTCCCCGAGGACGCGGACTGGGAGGTTCGCGAGCTCAACTACGACCACTACCGCCACGCCGGCTGACGGCATCTGGCGAGCTGCCGTCAGTGGCTAGGCCCTGCCTGCGGCGATCGCCTCGCGCTCCTCGCTGCTGGCGAACAGGTAGCGATTGATCTCTGCCAGGCCGCCGAGGTCGTGGACGTCCTCGTCGAGATAGGGAATGCGGATCACGCTCTGGGTGCGCAGCTCACGGGCGAGGCGTTCGATGTTGAGCGCGTCGCGCTCGGCCAACGCCTGGTAATCGGCGAAGTTCTCGGCGACCCGTTCGGCGAGGTCGTCGCCCAGCTTCGAGATAAGCGCCGCCCTTAGGCCCTCACCGTCGCCGCGCAGCTGCTCGGCCGGGTAGTGGACCTTGTTGACGATCACGCCGCCGAAGGGCAGCTTCGCCTCGACCAGCTTGCGGTGGAAGTAAACGGCTTCGTCGACCGGCTCGCCCTGCGGTCCGCAGACGACGAGAAAGCAGGTATGGGGGTCGGCGAGCAGGCTGTTGACCCGCTTGGCACGGGCTTGGAAGCCGTCGACCATGCCGCTGAAGGCGTTGAAGAACTCGGCCAGGTCTGCCAGCAGGTCGAAGCCGACGATTCGCTTGAAGACCGAGAGCGCGACCGAGGCGCCGCGACCGGCGACCTTGGCGGCGAGCCCTGTGGGGCGCATGAAGACGCGCAGCGAGCGACCTTCGATGAACTGCGTCAGGCGTTTGGGGGCGTCGAGGAAGTCGAGCGCGTTGCGGGTCGGCGGCGTGTCGAGCACCAGCAGGTCGAAGCGGCCCTCGGTGTGCAGCTCGAAGAGCTTCTCCATCGCCATGTACTCCTGCGAGCCGGCGAGCGCGTTGGAGATCTGCTGGTAGATGCGGTTGCCAAGCACGCGGTCGCGCGACTCCTCGTCGGGCGCCTGGCGGGCGACCAGCTCGTCGAAGGTCGCCTTGGCATCGAGCATCATCGCCCAGAGCTCGCCCTTCATCTCGATTCCCTGCTGCTCGAAGAGGGCGGGATCGACCCGGCTGGCCTCGTTGCCGAGCTCCTTCAGCCCGAGTGAGTCGGCGAGGCGCTTGGCCGGGTCGATCGTCAGCACGCAGACCTTCAGGCCGCTCGCCGCCATCCCGGTCGCGATCGCCGCCGCGGTCGTCGTCTTGCCAACGCCGCCGGAGCCGGCGCAGATGCAGATGTCCTTGCCCGCGAGGATCTCGCCGACGGCGGCCATCAGCCGAGTCTCCGTGCCAGCTGCTGGGCCGCCTCGACGTCGAGCTCGGGCTCAAAGAGGAAGGGCAGCGTCTTGACCGGCGCCTGCACGCGGCGGCGCAGGCGAGCGAGCTGGGCACGCTGCGAACGGGCCCGGTTGTGCTCGGAGACGGCGGCGCGGGCGGCGGCGCGCAGCGCGCCGTTCTCGCCTGAGGCCAGCTCGTCGAGCCGCTCGGCCTCCTCGGTGCTGAAGCGCTCGGGGTAGACGGCGTTCATGTAGACGCGGTCGACGGCGACGCCGACGTCGGTGCGCAGGTCGTGCTCGAGCGCCGCCGACTCGTTGACCGGCATCTCCTCGGGCAGGGCGACGATCGCCACGCCGGTGTGCTGCTGGTCGGTGATCAGCCGGTCGAGCTGCTGGGCCTGGGCGTGGATCGGGCCGACGCGGGCGATCGCCGCGAAGGTGCGCGGCGTCTGCAGGAAGCCGATCCCGTGGCCGGTGGCCGGCGCGTCGACGATCACCAGGTCGTACTTGCGCCCCTTCTTCACCTTGCGGTCCAGCTGGGCCAGCTCCCAGATCTTGCCGATCGTGACCAGCTCCTTGAGCCCTGGCGTGGCGGCGGCCAGGTAGCTGAAGATGCGGCTGCGAAAGAGCATGTCGCGCATCGCCCGCACCTTGAGCTGGAGCAATACGTACTCGCGCATCGACTCGTCGGGGTCGATCGAGATCGACCAGAGGTTCTCCGCCATCTCGACCTCGTGGAAGCCCACTTCGGCATGCTCGAAGATGCGCGATGCGTTCTCCTGCGCGGAAACCTCGCAGACGATCGTCCGCTTGCCTTCGGCGGCGGCGCGTAGGCCCAGCGCGACCGCGACCGTGGTCTTGCCGACGCCACCCTTGCCGGTGACGAAGACAAGTCGCTTGTCCAGTAGCTCGGTTACCGGGTGATTCCTAGCAATTTCGCGGGGCGGCAGGAAAAGCGGATGCCTATGCGAATACCCGCGCAATGGGATTCCTGAGCCGCAAGAGCAAGTTCGCGCCCACCCCTGCTGCCGACGAAGAGCATCCGATCGTCGAGGAGCTGCAGCAGATGGAGCAGGCAGTGCCCGAGCCGTTTCGGCCTGCGGGTCCTGTCGCTGCAGGGGACCCACCGCCCCCTGCGGTAGCTAAAGCTTCCTCGGGGGCGGTCCCCCCTACAGCGCCACCCGCAGGAGAGGCGGCTGAGGCTGACGTTCCGGCTCCACGGCCTGAGGCTGGCGAGCCCGCTGCGTCCGAGGTGCAAGCTGAGGCTGAGGAGCCCGAAAGGTTTATGCCCAAAGATTTGCTCGCGCCCTCTCGTCACGAGGCTGAAGCTGAGCAGGCGGTGGAGCCGGACGGGCCGGTGAAGCACGCCGAGGTGATTGCGTTTGCCAACCAGAAGGGTGGGGTGGCTAAGACCACGACCACCTTGAACCTTGCCGTTGCCTTTGCCGAGTCGGGGCATCGGGTTCTTTGCATCGACCTGGATCCGCAGGGGAACCTGACAATGAGCCAGGGGATCGATCCGGACAAGGTCGAAAAAAGCCTTTACGACGTGCTCGTGCACGACATGCCGATCTCGGAGATCATCCAGAAGCGCGAGATCGACATCGCGGTGGCCTCGATCGACTTGGCCGGCGCCGAGATCGCGATGAGCACCAAGATCGGCCGCGAGCGCTCGCTGGAGAAGGCACTCAAGGAGGTCTCGGGCGACTACGACTTCGTCTGCATCGACACGCCCCCGAGCCTCGGCCTGCTGACGATCAACGCGCTGACCGCGGCGAACAAGGTGATCGTGCCCGTGCAGTGCGAGTACCTCTCGATGCGCGGGCTGGTTCAGCTGCAGAACACGCTGAAGATGATCCAGGAGAACCTCAACCCGGACGTCAAGATCGAGGGCATCCTGCCGACGATGCTCGACTCGCGCACCGTGCACGCCAAGGAGGCGGTCGAGATCCTCGAGGAGAACTTCGGCGAGCTCGTCTTCAAATCTCGGATCCGCAAGGCGATCAAGTTCGCCGAGGCGCCGGTCAAAGGCGCGAGTGTGCTCAAGTACGATCCGCAGAGCAACGCCGCCAGCTACTACCGGGATCTGGCCAAGGAGGTTCTGGCACATGAGTCGCCGTGACAAGCGCGCCAGCATGAGAGAGGGCCCCCTCTCCGATCTCTTCCGCTCCACCACCGAGGATGCGCCGGCAGACCCGCCCGAGGCGCCGGCACCCCCACCCGGCGAGGAGACTCCCCCCGAGAGGCTCAAGCGGGTCTTCTCCGAGGAGCCCGCCCAGCGGCGAGAGATTGAGCCGATTGTCGAGACGCCCAGGTACGGGCGGGAGGAGCCCGAGTACGAGCCGCCGGGGAGCGGTGAGCCGCATCAGCCGGTGATCCGGGTCGTCGGCGTCGGCGGCGGTGGAGTCAACGCCGTCAACCGCATGGTCGAGGCGCGGATTCCGGGCGTCGAGTTCATGGCCGTCAACACCGATCTTCAGTCCTTGCAGCTCTGCGTCGCCGACGTCACCGTGCACATCGGCGACGAGCAGACGCGCGGCCTCGGCGCCGGCGCCGATCCTGAGCTCGGCCATCGCTCCGCCTTCGAGGAGCAGGACAAGATCAAGCGCCTGCTGAAGGGCTCCGACATGGTCTTCGTCGCCGCCGGCGCCGGCGGTGGCACCGGCACCGGCGCGGCGCCGGTCATAGCTCGCCTCGCCCGTGAGGTCGGAGCGCTGACCGTCGGCATCGTCACCAAGCCGTTCAGCTTCGAGGGCAGCCGCCGCGGCGGCCAGGCCAGCAAGGGCATCGAGGAACTTGCCGCCGAGGTCGACACCCTGATCGTCGTCCCCAACGACCGCCTGCTCGAGGTGCTCGACCAGCAGACCTCGATGGTCGAGGCCTTCCAGGTTGCCGACGACGTCCTGCGCCAGGGTGTGCAGGGGGTCTCCGACCTGGTCACGCTCCCTGCCCTGATCAACCTCGACTTCGCCGACGTGCGCACGATCATGTCCGAGGCCGGCCGCGCGCTGCTCGGCATCGGCATGGGACATGGCGAGGGCCGCGCCCTGCTCGCCGCCGAAAAAGCGATCTCCTCGCCGCTGCTCGAGACCTCGATGGAGGGCGCGCGAGCGATCCTGCTTTCGATCACCGGTGGCGCCGACCTCTCGCTTGTCGAGGTCAGCGAGGCGGCGAAGCTGGTCGGCGAGGCCGCCCACCCCGACGCCAACATCATCTTCGGCGCCAACGTCGACGAGGAGCTCTCAGACCAGGTCTGGGTGACCGTGGTCGCCACCCGCTTCGACGGTCGGCCGGCGCCGCCACGGCGCGCCGTCGAGCCGACCATTCGCCGCACCACCGATGCGCCGCGCTCGAGGGGCTCCCAGCGCGGCGGTGACCTCGGCATCGACGTCCCAGAGTTCCTACCCGGCTAGACCGGCGCTCCGATGAGCGGGGTCGTCGCCGCGGGCCACCCACTGACCGCCGAGGCGGGAGCGAAGGTCTTGCGCGAGGGGGGCAACGCGGTCGATGCCGCGGTCTGCGCGGTGCTCGCCTCCTTCGCGGTGGAGAGCCCGCTGACCGGCTTCGGCGCCGGCGGCTTCATGATGGTCCACCGCGATGCGGAGACGGTGCTGCTCGACTTCTTCGTCGCCGCGCCGGGCAAGGATGGGATCGAGCGCAAAGCGGAGCTCGTCCCGGTCCCCGTCCACTTCGACGCCGAGACCGTGCAGACGTTCTACGTCGGTCCCGCTTCCTGCGGCGTGCCGGGCACCGCCGCAGGCCTGGAGCGGGCCCTGCAGCGCTTCGGCTCGATGCCGCTCACCGAGCTGGCTGGGCCCGGCATCCGACTCGCGCGCGACGGGGCACCGGTCAATCCCGAGCAGGCCTACATCCTCGACATCCTCGCGCCGATCCACGCGCGGCTGGAGGGAACGCGTGAGCTCTACGCGCCCGCTGGTCGCACCCTGCGCCAGGGCGATGTCTTCCGCTTCACGGAGCTGGCCGAGGGGCTCGAACGCTTCGCCGCCGGGGGCGCCGAGCCGTTCTGCCGCGGCGAGATCGCGGCGGCGCTCAGCGAGCACGTGGTCGCGCACGGCGGCACGCTCGGCCCCGGCGACTTCGCCGCTTATGAGGCGATCGAGCGCCAGCCGATCCGCGCCGCCTTCCGCGGTACCGAGGTGCTCACCAACCCGCCGCCGTCCTCGGGCGGAATTCTGATCGCCTACTGCCTCGGACTGCTCGAGCGGCTCGGCGAGCGCAGCGGTCCCGAGCAGCTCGTCGCCGCGATGGGGGCTGCCAATGCCGCCCGCGGTGAGGCCTTCGCCGAGGCGCTCTACGGCGACGGCCTCGAGCGGCAACTGCTCGATCCGCCGGCGCTCGACCTTGCTGCCGGCGACCTGCTCGGTTCGACCACCCACATCTCGGTCCTCGACGGCGACGGGATGTGCGCCAGCGTCACCTGCTCCAACGGCTCGGGCTCGGGCGTGCTCGTGCCCGGCACGGGCGTGATCCTCAACAACATGCTCGGCGAGGAGGACCTCAACCCGCTCGGCTTCCACGCGATCGCGCCGGGCCGCCGGGTCCCGTCGATGATGGCGCCGACCGTGGTCCTGCGCGACGGCGAGATCGAGCTAGGTCTCGGCAGCGCCGGCTCCAACCGGATCCGCTCGGCGATCGTGCAGACGATCGTGCGTGCGGTTGAGCAGGAGATGGGCGCCGACGAAGCGGTTCGCGCGCCGCGCCTGCACTTCGAGCAGGGCGTCGTCCAGGCCGAGCCCGGCATCGACGAGGAGGCGCTGGCCCGACTCGAGGCGCGCGGCCTGCCGGTGCTGCGACGCCCTGCGATCAATCTCTTCTTCGGCGGCGTGCAGGCGGTCGCCCGCGAGCGCGCTACGGGTGCGCCCCGCGGTGGCGGCGATCCCCGCCGTGGCGGTAGCGTGGCGCCGGCATGATCGACTTCGAGGCAGAGGGCCTGCTCGACGGCATCGACGGCGAGGCCCGCGACGATCGGCTCGCTTTGCTCGTACAGCTCTCCGCCGAAGGCGTGCCACTCGAGGAGCTGCACGAGGCCGTGGCCGCCGGTCGCCTCACCCTTCTCCCGGTCGAGCGAGGGATCGCCGGCGACGGCCCGCGCTACACGCCGCGTGAGATCGCCGAGCTCTCCGGTGGCGATCTCTGCCTCCTGCAACGGGCGAGCGCGGCGCTCGGCCTTCCCTACCCGGACCCCGACGAGCGCACCCTCACCGTGGCCGACCTGGAAGCGGCTCGCCGGACCAAAGCCTTCCTCGATGCCGGTCTGCCCGAAGACGGGATCATCCAGGTCGCTCGCACGATCGGCATGGGGACGGCGCGGATCGCCGATGCCAACCGCGAGCTGATCCGGCGCACGCTGATGCAGCCGGGCGACAACGAGCGGGACCTCGCCCTGCGCTTTGCGACCGCGGCTGAGCAGATGCTGCCGCTCTTCGAGCCGACGCTTCTCTATGCGCAGCGCGCCCACCTGCTCGAGCAGATCCGCCGCGACGTGATCGGCACCGCCGACCTCGCCTCGGGCGAGATGGGGGCGACCACGGAGATCTCGGTTTGCTTCGCCGACCTGGTCGGCTTCACGAAGCTCGGTGAGGAGATCGAAGCCGAGGAGCTCGGTCTCGTCGCCGGCCGGCTGGAGGAGATGGCGACTGCCGTGGCCGAGCCGCCGGTTCGGTTGGTGAAGACGATCGGCGATGCGGCAATGCTCGTCTCGGCAGACACCGAGGCGATGATCGCCGCTGCGCTGCGCCTGGTCGAGGCCTCCGAGGAGGAGGGGGAGGAGTTCCCACGCCTGCGCGCCGGTATCGCCCGCGGTCCGGTTCTGGCCCAGAGCGGCGATTACTACGGCCGACCGGTGAACCTTGCGAGCCGCATAACCGGCATCGCCAAACCCGGCAGCGTGCTGGTCGATCCGACGGTGAAGCGCGCCGCCTCCGACGCCTTCGAGTACTCCTTCGCCGGCGAGCGCCGCCTCAAGGGTTTCGAATCGCGCTGCAAGCTCTACCGCGTGCGCCGCAGCGAGGCCTAACCCCGCCCCTGGGGGCGAAGCTAGTTCGTTGAAGCCTTATAGGGGCTATGGCCCGGAAAATGCTTCAACCATGGTCCAGGGACGCGTGGGACCTAGTACGGCAGCAGCATGGTGTGGTCTCCCGAAGCCAGCTGCTCGCGCTTGGGCTCGGCGGGGAAGCCATCGAACATCGAATCGCCAGCGGCCGCCTTCATCGCCTCTGGGCGGGCGTATACGCGGTCGGTCGACCGGAAACGAGCAGACATGGACGGCTGATGGCCGCAGTGCTCAGTTGCGGCTCCGAGGCGCAGGCCAGTCACGGCAGCGCCGGTTGGCTGTGGGGCATGGTCGCTTGGAGGGGGGTGATCGACATAGTGGTGCCCCATCGTGTGGTGCGGCGCCGTGCCGGGATAAGGGTGCATCGCCGGTGCGATCTCGACCCTGAACAGGCCCGCCGGGTAAACGGAATACCGGTGACGGATCCGGTCAGCACGCTCATCGATATGGCGTGCGACCTGCGGGATGCGCCGCTCGAAAAGGCGATTCGCGAGGCCGATCGCCTTGGGCTGGTCGATCCCGAAACGCTGTTGACGACTCTCGAAGGGATTCCGCGGCGGCCGGGCACCGGTCGACTACGCAGACTGCTCGAGTCTGAGACGTTTTCGCTCACAGATTCAGAGCTGGAGCAGCGATTTCTTCGTTTGGTTCGTGCCACTCACCTGCCGCCGCCGAGGACGCAGGTCCTGCTGAATGGATACCGCGTCGACTTCTACTGGCCGGAGCTTGGCTTGGTGGTTGAGACTGACGGCCTTCGATATCACCGCACCCCATCGCAGCAGAGAAGAGACCGGCTTCGCGATCAGGTCCATTCCGCGGCTGGCTTGATGCCCATGCGGTTCACTGCCGCCCAGGTCCGCTTCGAACCGAGGCGGACCAAGGCAATGCTGATCGCTGTCGCCTCGCGACTTGAATCACGTCGTTGAAGGATTTTCCGGGCAGTCGGCCGGAAAAACCTTCAACGAATCTCCTGGGCCGGCTTGCGGCCGGAGGCGAGCAGGTTGTAAAAGAGCTCGGCTGGCAGGTGGGGCTCGAGGAATCGGGTGTCGACTTTCTGCAGGGCGATGTAGCTGCGGAAGGCGAAGTTGCGCCAGCTCCAGGAGACCGATTCGGGTTCGGCGGTCGACTCGACCGTGCGCAGCCCCCAGCCCCAGGCGTTGGCGAGCAGCTCCTCGCCGCCGACACGGCGCTCCTCGAAGCCGGCATCGCGCAGCAGGCGGCGCAGGTCGGCAGGGGCGAAGGCGTGCACGTCGACCTCGCCCTCGAGCCCGTGGCCCTCGGATTTCTCGGACTCCGGAATTGCCCGCGGCTGTGCTCTCACCGCTTTGCGCCAGAGCGGCGCAGCAAGCATTCCGGCGCGCTTGGGCAGTGCTGCGAGCCGGTCGCCGTAGCGCGAGGGCTCTCCGGCAAAGGCGATCGCGCCCCCCGGCCGCAGCACACGGCGAAATTCGGCGAAAGCCTTGCCTAGGTCCGGGATGTGGTGCAGAACCGCATGGCCGAAGACGAGATCGAAGCTCTCGTCCTCGAAGGGCAGTTGCTCGGCCTCCGTCTCCACGGTCTCGATCTCGAGGCCCAGGTCCTCGGCGGTGGTCGCGAGGCGCTTCAGCATGCCGGGCGAGATGTCGGTGGCGGTCAGGCGCTCGATCGCCCCGAGCTGCAGGAGGTTGAGCGAGAAATAGCCGGTGCCCGAGCCGATCTCCAGCCCGGCGCCGAAGCTCTCGCCGTCGCGCCCGCCGAGCGCCTTGACGAGCTTCTGGCGTACCTGCTCCTGGCCGGTTGCACCGAAGTCGATGCCCCACTTGGCGTCGTATTCGTCGGCTGCCGCGTCGTGGTAGCGGGTGTTGACGTCCTTGATGTGCTCCGGGGTCGCCGTCGGGGAGGCTGGCATTCGGCCGGGAACAATACGGTCCCGGTTTATGGCGCGTGAGTACGTGCAAGAAAACCAGCCGCCCGGGGTGCCGCCGTTGCCGTTGACCGGAGAGCGCACCCTGCCCGACGTTCCCGAGGAGAACTACTGGTATCGGCGCCATCTGGTGGTTTACGAGTGGATCGCCAAGCGGGTCGCCGAGAAGCGGGTCGTCGACATGGCCTGCGGCGAGGGCTACGGCGCGGACGTGCTGGCCGGCAGCGGCGCGAGCGTCGTCGGCGTCGACGCCAACCCCGAGGCCCACGAGCACGCCCGGCTGCGCTACGTGCGGCCCAACCTGCGCTTCGAGCGCGATCTGGTCGAGAGCTTCGCCGAGCCCTGCGACGCGGTCGTCTTCCTGCAGACGATCGAGCACGTCCAGGACGCCGGCGCGATCCTCGACCACTTTCGCTCGATGCTGGCGCCCGGCGGAGTCGCCTACGTCTCAACGCCCAACCTGCTCACGCTGGCCCCGGCGGGGGCAAAGAAGTCGGACAACCCCTGGCACGTGCACGAGTACCGCGCCGAGGAGTTCCGCGCCCTCTGCGAGGCGCATTTCCCCAGGGTCGAGCTGCTCGGCCTCTTCCACGCGCGCAAGCTGCGCCTCCACGAGATCGCGATCGGGCTGGGCTGGGACCGGCTCCACAAGGCACTGCACCTGACCAAGCCCTTCTATGACCGCTTCACCCCGGCGATCGCCGCCTCGGACTTCGCCCTGAAGCGGAGCGGTCTCGACCGGGCTTTGGATTTCCTCGCTGTCTGCCATGCCCCCTGAGCAGAGCGCTGGCGATCTGGCGATCGTTCTGCACAGCCACATGCCCTACGTCGAGGGCTTCGGCACCTACCCGTTCGGCGAGGAGTGGCTCTTCGACGCGGTGATCCGCTCCTACCTGCCGGTTCTCGAGGTCGCGGATAGGCTGACGATGACGGTGACCCCGGTGCTCGCCGACCAGCTCGAGGACGGCGGCGTCCATGAGCGGCTGCGTCACTTTCTGACCGAGTGGCGGATCGGCGCCGCCGAGGCCGACGCGGCTCAGGTTCCAGATGAATGCCGCGATGCTTGCGAGGCGGAGCTGGCGCGCTACCGGCACGCGCTGGAGCTGCTCGACGGGTACGACGGCAGCCCCCTGCGCGCTTTCCAGAGCGCCGCCGAGGAGGGTCGAGTCGCGCTCGCCACCTCGGCTGCCACCCACGCCGTGCTGCCGATGCTGGCGAGCGCTGCGGGACTGCGCCTGCAGCTGGACGCCGGGATCCGCTCGCACCGGCGGCGCTTCGGTTGGGACGGAGGATTCTGGTTGCCCGAGTGCGCTTACGTCCCGGGGTTGGAGTGGCGCTTGGCCGAGCACGGGGTGCGCTGGTTCTGCGTCGACCAGAGCGCCCATACGGAGTCGCTCGAGGCGTTGACGCCGGTCGCCAGCAAGGCGGGGCCGGTGGCGTTGCCGATCGACTGGGAGGCGATCCAGTGGCTCTGGTCCCTCGACGGCTACCCCTCCGACCCGGCTCATGCCCAGTTCGCCGGCAAGTCGCTGCGTGGCGTGCGGATCTGGAAGGTGGGCGGCGGTGGCTATGACCCGGTGGCAGCAGCGGCGGCGGCACGCCGTCAGGCGGGCGAGTTCCTGACCGCGGTCACCGCTCGCCTGCGTGAGTTTGCCGCTGCCAGGGGCCGCCGGGGATTGCTCGTCTTCGCGATCGACACCGAGCTGCTCGGCCACTGGTGGTCGGAGGGCGCTCTCTGGCTGCGCGACGTGCTGGCCGGCGCAGAGGCGGCGGGCATACGTCTGCTCACCATTCCCGAAGCGCTCGCCGAGCACGAGCCGGTCGAGCGCCGCCTCTTCGCCTCGACTTGGGGCGAGGACAAGGACCTCAGCACCTGGGACTCGCCGGCGGTCGCCGATCTCGCCTGGGGAGCGCGCCGCCTGGAGCTGCGCCTGCTGCGGGCCCTGTCTGGCGGCCTCCGCGACGGCCCCGCGCTGCGCGCCACGCGCGAGCTGCTCGCCGCTCAGGCGAGCGACTGGGCCTTCCTCGATAAACGCGGCCAGGCCGGCGACTACGCCTACCAGCGGGCGACCGCCCATTCCGAAGCGGCGCTGGAGGCCATAGACTCCCCGGCCATCGCCGACCCGCGCCTACGCGCACTCGCCCCTGACTTGAGCCTCTCGCCGCTCCTTCAGCCGTGACCACCCGCGTACTGATCCTCTCCTGGGAGTACCCGCCGCTGATCGAGGGCGGCTTGGCGCGCCACGTGCGCAAGCTCTCCGAGGCGCTGGTCGAGCGCGAGGTCGAGGTTCACGTCCTGACCCGCGGCGGCGAAGAGTCGCCGGCCGAGGAGCACTGCGGCGGCGTTGTCATCCACCGGATCCGTGAGCCGCAGCGGCCCACCGACCTCGGCGAGTTCGTCGCCTGGGTCGAGCGGATGAACTCCGACATGCTCGCCTCCGGCGTCGAGCTTGGCGACCGCTACCGCTTCGACCTGGTCCACGGTCACGACTGGCTCGTCGCGAATGCCTGCGACCACCTCGCCAAGCGCTTCGAGGCGCCGCTCGTGACGACGATTCACGCCACCGAGCACGGCCGCCACCAGGGCTGGGTCGACAAGCACCCACAAACCTACATCCACGGTGTCGAGCGCTGGATAACCAACCGGTCGGAGCGGGTGATCGCCTGCTCCCACTACATGCGCGAGCAGATCGCCGACATCTTCGGCGTCGACGAGGAGCGCGTTTCGGTGATTCCCAACGGAATCGATCCGGACGACCTGCAGCCACAGGATCCAGATGAGCTGACTCGGTTGCGCTCGGAGTTCGCCGATCCCGAGGAGAAGCTGGTGCTGTTGATCGGCCGCCTGGTCTACGAGAAGGGCTTCCAGCTGGCGCTGGAGGCGATGCCCCGCCTGATCGAAGAGGTACCGGGCACTCGCTTCCTGATCGCCGGCTCCGGCACCCATGAGGCCGAGCTGCACAAGCAGGCAGAGGATCTCGGCCTGATGGAGCACGGCACCTTCCTCGGCTGGATCGGCGACGACGTGCTGCACTCGCTCTACCGGATCGCCGACCTCACCGTAGTTCCCTCGATCTACGAGCCCTTCGGCCTCGTCGCCTTGGAGGCGATGGCCTCGGGCTGTCCCTGCATCGTCGCCGACACCGGTGGCCTGCGCGAGGTCGTCCCCCACGAGGAGGTCGGCTTGCGCTTCCGCTCCCACGATCCGCAGGCCCTGGCCGAGGTCGCGATCCGCGTGCTCTCCGACGACGAGCTCGGCAGCAGCTTGGTCGCCGAAGCCTACGAGCACCTGCGCCGCTTCGACTGGGGCGACGTCGCCGAGCAGACGGCCGCGGTCTACGCCGAGCTGGTCGGCGAAGCGAGCCCGGCCTGAACTGCGGCGTTGGCTCTTACTCCTCCTCTGTGAACTTGCCGATCCGGGTGCCGCCCGGGTCCCAGCCCATGCCGGCGAGCAGCTCGTCAGCCGAGATTTCGAGTGAGCCGACCAGCTTGATCAGCGTGTCAACGCGAGCCAGGCGCAGGCCGCGCTCCAGCTGGCTGATCTCGGTGCGGTGCAGCGAGGCGCGCACGCTGAGCTCGTCCTGTGAGAGGTCGGCCCGTTTGCGGCAGCGGGCCAGGTTGTCTCCAAAGCGAGCGGCGATGTCCACGGCGTCATCCTTCCCGAGGCGGTTGCCTCCACGCTGATCACTGCGGTTATCCGCCGTAGGCCACTCCGCGGGCTGAGCTTGCGATGCAACGTATCAGCTGTCGGACAACACACCGAATATCTGATAGCCTGCTTGCAGGGAGACGTCGCAAGAGATCTGAGGAGAAAGTCTGTGCCTAACCTTGTTGTGTGCGACAAATCGGAGTCACGGAGTTGAAGGCGAACTTGGACAGCGTGCTTCGCGAAGTCGAAGACGGCGAACACGTGAGGATCATTTCGCGTGGCTTTCCTGTAGCGGAGTTGGTGCCGGCGTTGCCAGAGCGGAGCGAGGGGGAGAAGAAGCTGATCGCCGAAGGCCGAATCACGCCTGCAACGCGACCCCTCCCGAAGAACCCGCCGCCACCCCGAGACACCGGTCGTTCGGCATCGGCGTTCATTCTCGCCGAGCGCGAAGAAGAGCGTTGACCCTCTATCTCGACTCGAGTGCGCTGGTCAAGCGCTACGTGAGAGAGGTCGGCAGCGATCTGGTTGCCGAGGCGATGAGAAGTTCGAGCACCTTCAAGATGTGCCGGGTCGGTTACGTCGAGACGGAGCGTGCCGTGGCACGCGGGGGTGGGCCGGAGGATGTCGAGAGAATGCGGAGCGAGTGGCCCAGCGTCGATTTCGTCGAGCTTGACGAAGGCTTGGCAGAGCACGCCGCCGCTCTCGCCGTCCATCACCGGCTTCGCACCCTCGACGCCCTGCACCTGGCCGCGGCGCTGACCCTGGCCGACGACGATCCGACCTTTCTCACCTGGGACACCCAGCTGCACCGTGCCGCTCGGGAGCAGGGCCTTCGGACCCTTCCCGTCCGACTAAGTGCTCGATCGAAGATCGCCTGAGGTGGTACTCACTCCGCTGAGGCTGGCGGCTGCATCGTGGTCCAGGCTTCCGGATCGGGTTCGACCGGCTCGGGCCAGCGCAGCTGCTGCGGCGCCTCGCGCATGCGGATGATGCGTGCCGGGATGCCCGCGACGACGGCGTTAGCGGGAACGTCCTTGGTGACCACCGAGTTGGTGCCGACGATCGAGTTGTCGCCGACGCGGACTCCGCGCAGGATGCAGGCGCCGTAGCCAATCCAGACGTTGGAGCCGACCTCGACGTCGCGGGTGTAGATGCCCTGCACGCGGATCGGGCGCTCGACTTCGACCACGCCATGGTCGAAGTCGATGAACATCGCCCGGTCGGCAATCACGCACTGCTGGCCGATCCGCACCCGCTTGTAGGCGGAGATCGTGCACTCCTGGCCGATCACCGTCTTGGCGCCGATCTCGACTCGGCCCTCGTGGCAGCGGACCTTGGTCCCGTCGCCGAGCCAGACGAAGCGGCCGAGCTCGATTCGCGCGCCGCGGGCTACCTGCAGTTCGAGGCCGCGGCCGAAGAAGACCGGCCCGTCGGTGCGCCAGCGCCGACCCGCCGCGGTGAACAGGCGACGTCGCAGGTAGCGGCCCAGCAGCCGCGCGTATTTCGGCGTCAGCATCCGGTTACCGAGCAGGAAGCGGATCAGGCGGATCACGGCGGCGGGGACTTTAGAGTCTGGGGAGCAATTCCCGCCCAACTCTTAGACTGGCGCAGCGATGCCTGAGGCAGCCAAGACCGCCCCGCTAGCCGAGCGGCTCGTCGCCGGGGACAAGCGTGCCCTGGCCCGGGCGATCACCTTGATCGAGTCCGACGACCCGGCCGGCTGGGAGCTGGTCCGCGAGGTCTACCCGCGCACCGGCAGGGCGCGGATCGTCGGGTTCACAGGTCCTCCGGGGGTCGGCAAGAGCACCCTTATAGGGGCGTTGACGGCTGAGCTGCGCAAAGCCGAGCGCCAGGTTGCGGTGCTCTCGATCGACCCCTCGAGCCCCTTCACCCAGGGGGCTCTGCTCGGCGACCGTATCCGGCTCTCAGACCACTTCCTCGATCCCGGTGTCTTCATCCGCTCGATGGCCTCCCGCGGCGCCCTCGGCGGCCTTTCCGAGGCGGCTCTCCAGGTGGCGCTGGCGATGGATGCGGCAGGCAAGGACGACGTGCTGATCGAGACGGTCGGCGTCGGTCAGGCCGAGATCGACATCGTCGATCACGCCGACACGATCGTCCTGGCTCTGATGCCCGGCTCGGGCGACTCGATTCAGGCCCTGAAGGCGGGTGTGATGGAGATCCCTGACGTGATCGTCGTCAACAAGGCCGATCACCCGATGACCGACACGATGGTGCGCGAGGTGCGCGGCGTGCTGGCGCTCTCCCACGACCCCGAGGGTTGGAAGGTGCCGATACTGCGCACCGAGGCGGCGCGCGGCGAGGGCGTGACCGAGCTGGCCAGCGCGATCGACGAGCACCGCGCCTTCATCGAGGCGGCCGGTACCCTCGAGGAGCGGCGGGCCCGCAACCTGCGCAACGAGGTCTTGGGGATCGCCACCTCCCGCATGCGTCGCCGCATGGAGGCCACTGCGGCCAGCGATCCCGAGACCGCGGTGCTGCTGGAGCGCGTGGTGAAACGTGAGATCGATCCGGCGAGTGCGGCGACCGAGCTGCTCGCGAGGCAGGCGGATGACTGAGTCGCCCGCTGCGGTGCCTTCGGCGGCCGAGGTGCGCGACTGGGCAGGCCACGCCGTCGACGATCTCGACGGGGCCGCGGTCGGCCGGGTGCAAGGGCTCTTCGTCGATGCCGAGAGCGGCGACGCCAGCTGGCTGATCGTCAGGCAGGGCCGGCGAAGGGGCACTCTGGTCGCCGTTCCCCTGCGCGACTGCGCCGCCGCCGCGGAGCGTGTCTGGGTTGCGCACCAGCGCGCCGTAATCCGCAGCGCGCCGGTTGTCGATCCGACCCGGCCGCTGCTGCGCGAGCACGAGCTGGCGATCGCCGCCCACTTCGGGATCGGCGAGCGGGCCGGCCGCGCCGCCGAGGTCTGCGGACGCCCCGAGGGCTCGATCACTTCACAGCCAGCCTGATCCGCCGCGAGCTTGGTGGAATGTTGGCCCGGGCCCCGACTTAGCAGCCGAGCTGGCGGGCGATCACCATCTGCTGCACCTCGTCGGTGCCCTCGCCGATCGTGAGGATCTTGGCGTCGCGGTAGAAGCGGCAGACGGGGTACTCCTCGATGTAGCCGTAGCCGCCGTGGATCTGTACCGCCTCCTCGGTGGCACGCACCGCGAGCCGGCCGGTGATCAGCTTCGCTTGGGCTGCGGTCAGCGTGAAGGATTTGCCGGCGTCCTTCTCCAGCGCCGCCCGCCAGGTGAGCAGGCGCGCCGCCTCGATCTGGGCCGAAAGGTCGGCGATCTTCGCCTGGATCGACTGGAACTTGGAGATCGTCTGGCCGAAGGCCTGGCGCTCGCTGGCGTAGGCGATTGCCTCGTCGAGAGCGCCCTGGGCGAGGCCGACGCCCATCGCGGCGACGCCGATCCGCCCTCCGTCGAGGATGTGGAGGAAGTTCTTGAAGCCCTCGCCGCGGCGGCCGAGCAGGTTGGCCTCGGGCACCCGGCAGTCCTCGAAGCTGAGCGGCCGCGTGTCGGAGGCGTTCCAGCCCATCTTGCGGTAGGGCTCACCGGCCTCGTAGCCGGGTGTGCCGTTGGGCACGATCAGGTTGGAGATCTCCTTGCGCCCGTTGGCCTCGCCGGTGACCGCGGTGATCGAGACGCAGCCGGAGATCTCCGTGCCCGAGTTGGTGATGAACTGCTTGGCGCCGTTGATGACCCATTCGCCTTCTTCCAGCTTCGCCGTCGTCCGCACGTTGCCGGCGTCCGACCCCGCCTCCGGCTCGGTCAGTCCGAAGGCGGCAAGCCGCTCGCCGCTGCAGAGCCGTGGCAGCCACTCGGACTTCTGCTCGTCCGTCCCCCAGAGGTAGATCGGCATCGTCCCCAGCGACGTGTGCGCCGCCATCGTGATGCAGACCGAGGAGTCGATCCGCGCCAGCTCTTCAACCGCCAGCACATAGCTCAGCGTGTCAGCCCCACCACCGCCGTACTCCTGCGGAAACGGAATCCCCATCAGTCCGAGCTTCCCCAGCTTCTCCACGATCTCGTAGGGGAACCGCTTCTCTCGATCCAGCTCCTCCGCGACCGGCTTGACCTCCCCCAGCGCGAACTCCCGCACCGTGTCGCGCAGCAGCCTCTGCTCGTCAGAAAGCTCGAAATCCACGGCCGGAGCGTATGGCCTGGAGCCTCGTCGACGCTTCGCTGCTCCAGCTGTTCAGCGAAAGACGCTTCTGCCGGCGGGTGGCGCGGTTTTGGGGGACCACCCCGAGGAAGCTTTAGCTACCGCAGGGGTGGTGGCACCAAAACCGTGACAGGACCCGCCGGCCCTGAACCGTTACAGCTGCAGGCTCTTCACCTGCAGCAACTCCTCGATCGCAAACCGCCCGTTCTCGCGCCCGTGCCCCGACTGCTTGTAGCCCCCGAATGGCGCCAGCGGGTTGAAGGCCCCGCCGTTGATCTCGATCTGGCCCGTCCTGATCCGCCTGGCGACGGAGATCGCGCGGTCCTGGTCGGCCGACCAGACGCCGCCGGCCAGGCCATAGTCGGTCTCGTTGGCGATCCGCACCGCGTCGTCCTCGCCGTCGTAAGGCTGGATCGCCAGCACCGGCCCAAAGATCTCCTCCTGGGCGATGGTCATCTCGGGCGTCACCTCGGAGAAGACGGTGGGGCGGACGAAGTAACCGCGCTCGAGCCCCTCCGGGGGCGTCACCCCACCGGTGAGGAGCTTCGCGCCCTCGCCCTCGCCCTTCTCGATGTAGCCGCGCACGCGCTCG
The DNA here is from genome assembly GCA_035605155.1 of Solirubrobacterales bacterium. Lineage (GTDB taxonomy): Bacteria > Actinomycetota > Thermoleophilia > Solirubrobacterales > 70-9 > VRUE01. The sequence goes on along the minus strand of DATNHC010000127.1, from coordinate 12,631 downwards.
CGCTGCACGTCGGAGACCAGCGGCCCGAGCCGGGTCGAGTCCTCGAAGGGATCGCCTGGCGTGAAGGCCGCAGCGGTCTGCGCCGCGATCTCCTCTGCCTCCGCGAGCTTCTCGCGCGGCACCAGCATGCGGGTCAGGGCGCTGCAGGTCTGGCCCGAGTTGAGGTAGCACTTGGCGACGCCGTCTGGGACCGCCCTGCTCAACTCGGCATCGTCGAGGATCACGTTCGGCGACTTGCCGCCGAGCTCCATCGCCACCGGCTTGACGGTCGCCGAGGCAAGCTCGGAGACGCGCCGCCCGGCGCGGGTCGAGCCGGTGAAGGAGACCATGTCGACGCCAGGATGGCCGGCGATCGCCTCGCCGACGACCGGACCGGTGCCCGTGACGAGGTTGAAAACGCCCCCGGGCAGGTCGGCGGCCTCGATCACCTCGGCAAGGATGAAGGCGTTGAGCGGCACGACCTCGCTCGGCTTGAGCACGACCGTGCAGCCGGCGGCGAGGGCGGGGGCGACCTTGGCGGCGATCTGGTTGAGGGGGTAGTTCCAGGGCGTGATCGCGCCCAACACGCCGACCGGCTCGCGCAGCACCCGCGAGTTGCCGATCTCCTCCTCCCAGGCGACTTCCTCCATCAGACCGGGCATCGCCGCGAACTGGCCGGTGGGCAGGCCCGCCTGGATGATCTGGCTCAGTTTCAGCGGCATGCCAAGCTCTTGGGCGATCGTCGCTGCGATCTCTTCGGAGCGCTCACCGAGCCCGGCGGCGATCGAGCTCAGGTAGCCGGCGCGCTCCTCGCGCGAGGTCTGCGACCAGGACTCGAAGGCATTGCGGGCGGCGGCCACAGCACGATCTGCGTCGGCCGGCGTGCAGGCTGGGATCGAGCCCATCGCCTCCTCGGTGGTCGAGTTGATCACCTCGATCGGCTCGGAGCCCTGCGGCTCGACCCACTCGCCGCCGATGAAGATCTTGTCCTTGATCTGAGTATCCGCCGCTGTTGCCATCCCTCTTCCTCCTCGATCGCTTGCCTCTGGCCGCTCAGCCAAGACGCTAGCGAACTGCATCAAATTCTCGGTCCAGCAGGTAGAGAATTTGATGCAGTTCGCGTCAGGCGGCCTTGCTGGCGGCCAGTGCGGTCGCGAGGCCGGGGGCCGGTAGGGCCCGAGCGTCGCGCGCGTGCAGGACCTCGCCGCAGCTCTCGCAGATGCCGCGGTCGTTGACCGCGCCGCCACAGCCCTTGTGGACGATCACCATCGGCGGCCCGTCGGGGTTGGGGGAGTGCCGGTCGCCCCAGCCAAGCAGCGCGACCAGTGCCGGCCAGAGGTCGAGGCCCTTCTCAGTGAGGAAGTACTCGTAACGCTCCGGGTTGCGCTGGTAGGCGCGCCGCTCGAGGATGTCCTCCTCGACCAGGCGCTGGAGCCGCGTCGAGAGCACGTTGCGGGCCACGCCGAGCCCCTTCTGCAGCTCGTCGAAGCGGCGTCTGCCGTTCATCACGTCGCGCACGATCAGCAGCGACCAGCGCTCGCCGATCACCTCCAGCGAGCGGGCGATCGAGCAGATCTGACCGGGATAGTCGTTGCGCAGCACGAAAGTGATCTTCGCACACTGAGTTGCGTCAAGCAACTGAGTCGGCTAGGGTTTCGCTTCACGACAGTTGCTTCAAGCAACCCATCTCGCTGACTTTGTCTTTAGTCGCGCATATGGCGAAGAAAGGCGAAGTCAGCGGCGGGTGGCTAGAAACGGAGGCAGTGCGATGAGGTTGATTCCGAAAAGCAAGCATCACCAGCGGGTCAAGGCCCCGCGCATCTCGATCAGCCAAGCCGAGATCACGGCCGATCTGCTCTATCCCGCAGGCCCGCGGGCGAGTCGCCAGCGCCTTGGATCCGACCTCCGGAGGAGCCGGTGAGCCAGGACAGCGCTGTCGAGGAGCGCATCGCCGCCCGGGTCGCCAAGGTGGCCCAGGAAAACGGCACCGCCGTCGAGGTGGCCGAGGCCTACGCGGCGGAGCAGCCGGAGATCAGCCGCACCCGCCAACTCACATGGCAGGACCCGATGCCGACCGCAGCCGCTGGGGCGACGATGACCGGCATGGAGTACATGCGGGCGATCGTCGCCGGTGAGCTGCCGCCGCCACCCATTGCCGTGACGATGCGGATGCGCCCGATCGAGCTCGGCGAGGGCCGCGCCGTCTTCGAGGGCGAACCGGGGGAGGAGCACTACAACCCGATCGGCGTCGTCCACGGCGGCTACGCCGCGACCCTGCTCGACTCGGCGCTTGGCTGCGCCGTCCACACCACTCTTCCCGCGGGCGTCGGCTACACCTCGCTCGGCCTGGAGGCCAAGTACGTGCGCCCAATTACCCGCGACACCGGCCGCGTCCTCTGCGAGGCCAACGTCCTCTACGGCGGCCGCCGCCAGGCGACGGTCGAGGCCAACCTGACCGCTGCCGAGAGCGGCAAGCTGCTCGCCCACGGCATCGCAACGTGCATGATCCTCGCCTCATAGCAAATATGCAATAAGTACGTATCTGCTATATTTCAGGCGTGAAAACTACTTCTGGGCAACTCCTGCGCGAAGTCCGCGCGAGGCAGGGCGTCAGCCAGAAGCAGCTGGCGATGCGGGCGAGCACCACCCAGTCGGCGATCTCGCGCATCGAGCGCGACCGGGTGTCGCCCTCGGTGGAGACGCTGCGCGAGCTGCTCTACCTGCTGGGGGAGGATTTGGGGCTGGGCAGTGAGGTGCGGGACTTCGGGATCGACCGAACGCTGAACTCCGAGCGCCTGAAGCTCTCGCCGTCCGATCGTGTCGAGTATGGCCTGGCGATGGCTGAGCAGCTGATCGCGATCAGCCCCAATGTCAGGGTGGAAGCGGGATGACTGTCGAGCAGCTTCCCCCTCGGCCTCCCGACCTGCGCGCGTTGTTGGCGCCGCTCGTTCGGCACGGGGTCGACTTCGTCCTGGTTGGCGGCATGGCGGGGATCAGTCACGGCTCGAGCTATCCGAGCTACGACCTCGATGTTGTCTATGCGCGCGATCGTGTCAACATTGCGCGGCTGGTCGGGGCTCTTGAGGAGATCGGCGTCCGGTTGCGGGGTGCGCCCGCGGACCTTCCCTTCCTGCTCGACACGAGGACGATAGAGAACGGCTCGAACTTCACGTTCGTCACCCCCCATGGCGACTTCGACATCCTCGGCCACGCCGACGGCATGCCCAGCTATGAGGAGCTGAGGTCCGAGGCCTCGGTACGCGAGATCCTCGGTCTGGAGATCCGAGTCGCCTCGATTGACCACCTGATCGCGATGAAGCGCGCCGCGAATCGACCCAAGGACCGAGTCGCGGTCGAGGAGTACATCGTCATCGCCGATCAGCAGCGCCGAAGCGCGCAGGGGGAATAGGCGCGCTCAGCTCGCCAGCTCGCGCGCGATCCCCGTGAGCAGACGAACCCCGTAGCCGCTGGCGTCCTTGCCGGTGTAGGGGCGGCCGACGTCCCAGGCGGTGCCGGCGATGTCGACATGGGCCCAGGGCACCTCGCCGACGAATTCCTCGAGGAAGGCGGCGGCGTAGATCGTGCCCGCCTTGCGCTTGGCCGCGGCGTTGGTCAGGTCGGCAACCGTGCCCTTGGTCAGCGAGCGGTACTCGTCGTGCAGCGGTAGGCGCCAGACCAGCTCGCCGGTCTCGTGGCCGACATGCTCGACCGCAGTGGCGAGCGCGTCGTCGTTGGAGATCACCGCCGCGTAGGTCGAGCCGAGGGCGATCATCACGGCGCCGGTGAGAGTGGCGATATCGACGATCCGGTCCGCTCCCTGCTCGGCGGCGTAGGCAAGAGCGTCGGCGAGGATCAGGCGGCCCTCGGCGTCGGTATTGTTGACCTCGACCGTCTTGCCGTTGTACTGGGTGATGATGTCGCCGGGCTTGATCGCCGTGCCCGAGGGCATGTTCTCGGTCGCCGGCACGACCGCGACCAGGTCCAGCTTCAGCTCGAGCTCGGCGATCGCGCCGACCGCCTCCAGCACCGCTGCGGCGCCCGACATGTCCATCTTCATCTCCTGCATGCCGGCCGAGGGCTTGAGCGAGATGCCGCCGGTGTCGAAGGTGACGCCCTTGCCGACCAGGCCGAGAGTCCCCCCGGAGCCACCGCCGGCGTAGCGCATGACGATCAGCTTCGGCTCCTCGGCGCTGCCCTGGCTGACCGCAACGAGGCCGCCCATCTCCTTGGCGGCGATCTCGGCTCGGCCCAGCACCTCGGTGCTGACCGCCGGGTGAGCGGAGGAGATCTCGCGGGCGCGGCGGGCGAGGAAAGAGGGCGTCGCGACGTTCGAGGGCAGGCTCTGCAGGTCGCGGGCGCGGTTCTGGGCCTCGGCGCAGACCCGCGCCGTCTCGGCTGCCACGGCGACGCGCTCCGGCGCCAGCAGGGTCAGCGATTCGAGCGCCGGCGAAGCCGGATCCTCGGGGTCGGCGCTCTTGAAGCGGTCGAAGCGGTAGGCGCCGAGGATCGTGCCGGTCACGATCCCCTCGGTGAGCGCCTCGTCGTTGGCGGACTCGGGCAAGACCCAGGCGATCGAGCTCAGAGCCAGCTTGGCGGCCTCCTTCGCCACCAGCGCGGCGGCGATGCGGAGGCGCTCCGCGTCGAGGTCCTCGCGCTTGCCAAGGCCGACGACGACGACACGGGTGGGTCGCTCCGGGTGCAGCATCGCCAGCTTCTTGAAGCCGCCCTTCGCATCGGATGCGCCCGGCGCGGAAGCCAGCTCCAGGGGGAGCTCCTCGCCCTCGCAGAGGCCGACGGCAAGCAGGCCGGCGTCGACAGCGGGGACCTCGACTTGGCTGACGGCGACGTTCACGAGCAGGCGAGTCTATGACGTTGCGCACGGTGGCTGGACGGAAGGTCCCGCTATCGTTCCCCTTGGGCCAGGCGGCCCGTCATCGAGCCGAGATCCGGCACAACCGACAGAAAGGCAGCCATGCCCAGCACAGTCATCCTTGCAACCGCGCGCACGCCCTTCGGCAAGATGGGGGGAACCCTCTCCTCGCTCGACGCCACCGACCTCGGCGGCCACGCGATCTCAGCGGCGCTGGAGCGCTCCAGCGTCGATCCCGAACAGGTCCAGCAGGTCGTCTTCGGCCAGGTCCTGCAGGCTGGCCAGGGTCAGATTCCCTCCCGCCAGGCACAGATCAAGGGCGGCATTCCAAAGGAGGTGCCTTCGGAGACGATCAACAAGGTCTGTGCCTCGGGCATGCGCTCGCTTGGCATCGCCGACCAGGCGATCCGCGCCGGAGACACCGAAGTCGCGGTCACCGGCGGCATGGAGTCGATGAGCCAGGCACCGCACCTGCTCCCCGGCGCTCGCTTCGGCTATCGCATGGGTCACGTCGAGACGATCGACGCGATGGTCCACGACGGCCTCACCAACCCCTTCACCGAGAAGCAGATGATCAACGAGGCCAGCGAGGTCTCCAACGAGCTGGAGATCACGCGCGCCGACATGGACCGCTTCGCCGAGCGCTCACACCGGCTCGCCGCAGAGGCCACCGACGCCGGCCGGCTGGCCGACGAGATCGTCGGCGTCACCGTCAAGTCGCGCAAGGGCGAGAACACGATCGAGGCCGACGAGGCGATCCGCGCAGAGACCACCGTCGAGACACTCGCCGGTCTGCGGGCGATCGGCGGCGAGGACGCCACCCATACCGCCGGCAACGCGCCGGGAGTGAACGACGGCGCCGGTGCGATCGTCGTTGCCTCCGAAGAGTGGGCAGAGAAGGAGGGCCGCCGCCCGCTGGCGCGTGTTCTCGCCTACGGCACCGTCGCCGACGACTTCCCCTACCTGGCCAAAACGCCGGCCAACGCCGCCAAGCAGGCACTGGAGAAGATCGGCAAGGGCCCCGAGGACGTCGACCTCTGGGAGATCAACGAGGCTTTCGCCTCGGTCGCCCTCAACTCGATGCGGATGCTCGGCGTCGACGAGGAGAAGGTCAACGTCAACGGCGGCGCGATCGCCCTCGGTCACCCGATCGGCGCCTCCGGCGCCCGTATCGTCGGTTCCCTCGTGCACGAGCTCGGCCGTCGCGGTGGCGGCCTCGGCGTCGCCGCGATCTGCTCCGGCGGCGGCCAGGGCGACGCAATTGTGTTGGAGGTGGCTGCGCAGTAGCGCGGCCGCTGCAAACCGGCGCATCTCGGGGTCCTCGGTCGCTCGGATCGGGTCACGCACCAGCTAGTGCGCTCCCCTCACCTCGCTCCCTGCGTCCCCCGACCTGCTTGGTTTTCACGGCCGTTCAAGGGACGCAGTGAGCCGGGCCGCAGCCTTTTTTGATCTCGACAAGACCTTGATGGCGGGGTCGAGTGGGATGCAGTTCGCCCGCATCGCGGCCAAGCGCCACATCGTCACTCGTCGGCAGCTGGCCAGCTGGGCGGTCGAGCATCTGCGCTACCGCCTGCACGGCACCACCGACGCGCGCACCGAGGAGGTGCTGCGCGTCGCCCGCGAGCTGATCGCGGGCGTACCGGAGACGACAGTTGACCGCATGGGCCCGGAAGTGATGGCGGCAATCCTGCCGCGCGTCTACCCGCAGATGCTCGACGAGGTTTACACGCATCAGGACGCCGGCCGTGCGACCTTTATCGTCAGCGCGGCCGGCAACGGCGTGGTCGAGTCGCTCGCTCATGTGCTTGGCATGGACGGCGGCATCGGTACCCGCTACGAAGTCGACGCTGAGGGCCACTTCACCGGTCGCTTCGACGGCCCCTTCGTCTACGGGCCAGGCAAGGTGGAGGCAATGCAGGAGTTCGCCGCCGATCACGGCATCGACCTCGCCTCTTCCTACGCCTATTCCGACTCGATCTCCGACCTGCCGATGTTGCGCGCGGTCGGCAATCCCGTCGTCGTCAATCCCGATCCACCGCTGGCCGAGATCGCCCGCGACGAGGGCTGGCAGACGCTGCGCTTCGAGCGACTCGGGCGCCGCCTCGTGGCGTTCGCGATCACGCTGCTGGCGACGGTCGCCGGCTTCGGCGGCTCGCGCATCGCCGCTCGCCGCAAGCCACCGCCACGGCGCTTCCCGACGTGGCGCTAGGCCGTGCATGGCGACTTTCCCGTTCCATACACCAGGTAACTCGCCAAGCGGCTCCGCTGGTCACGCCTAGACTGTGCGAATGGCGATCGAGCCGCGCGATAAGCCGGAGTACACAGAGCGCGAAGCGCGGTTCTCGACGATGTCGGGGGAGCCGATCGAGCCGCTCTACGGTCCCGACCGGGCGCCGGCGGACCCCGAGGAGACGATCGGCAGCCCGGGCGAGTACCCCTTCACCCGCGGCCCCTACCCATCGATGTACCGGGGGAGGCTCTGGACGATGCGCCAGTTCGCCGGCTTCGGCACGGTCGAGGAGACCAACGAGCGCTTCCACTACCTGCTCGACCACGGCCAGACGGGGCTTTCGACGGCCTTCGACATGCCGACCCTGATGGGCTACGACTCAGACCATCGGCGCAGCCTCGGCGAGGTTGGCCGCGAGGGCGTCGCCGTCGACAGCCTCGACGACATGGAACAGCTCTTCGATGGCATCCCGCTGGGCGGCGTCACCACCTCGATGACGATCAACGCGCCGGCGGCGATCCTGCTTGCCTTCTACGTGCTGGTCGGCGAGCAGCAGGGGGTGTCGCCGGAGAAGCTCGGCGGCACGATCCAGACCGACATCCTCAAGGAGTACATCGCCCAGAAGGAGTGGTGCTTCCCGATCGAGCCGGCGATGCGCCTGGTCACCGACATGATCGAGTGGTGCAGCGAGAACATGCCGCGCTGGCACCCGGTCTCGATCTCCGGGTACCACATCCGCGAGGCCGGCTCGACCGCCCAGCAGGAGCTCGCCTTCACGCTCAAGGACGGCTTCACCTACGTCGAGCGGGCGCTCGAGCGCGGCCTCGACGTCGACGAGTTCGCCCCGCGGCTCTCCTTCTTCTTCAACGCCCACATCGACTTCTTCGAGGAGATCGCCAAGTACCGCGCGGCGCGCCGCATCTGGGCCCGCGAGATGCGCGAGACCTACGGAGCCAAGCGCGAGGAGTCGATGCGGCTGCGCTTCCACGCCCAGACCGCCGGCGTCTCGCTGACCGCGCAGCAGCCGCTCAACAACGTCGTGCGCACCTCGCTCGAGGCGCTGGCGGCGGTGCTCGGCGGCACCCAGTCGCTGCACACCAACTCCTTCGACGAGGCGCTGGCGCTGCCCACCGAGGAGGCGGTGCGGGTGGCGCTGCGCACCCAGCAGATCATCGCCTTCGAGTCCGGTGCGCCGAACACCCCCGATCCGCTCGGCGGCTCCTGGTTCGTCGAGCAGCAGACCGACGAGATGGAGCGGGCGGCGTATGAGTACTTCGCCCGCATCGACGAGCTGGGCGGGATGGTCGAGGCGATCCGCCGCAACTTCCCCCAGCGCGAGATCGCCGACGCCGCTTTCACCTATCAGCGCGAGGTCGACGAGCGTAAGCGGATCGTCGTCGGCGTCAACGACTTCGTCCAGGAGGGCGAAGAGCCGACCCCGATCCTGCGCATCGACCCGGCGCTGGAGCGCAAGCAGGTCGATCGCCTGCAGGCGACTCGCGCTCGACGCGACTCCGGCGCTGTGGAGAGCGCCCTTGCCGAGCTGCGACGTGCAGCCGCGACGGAGGAGAACCTGATGCCGCCGATCATCGCCGCCGCCCGCGCCCGCACCACGGAGGGAGAGATGATCGCGGCGATGCAGGAGGTCTTCGGCACCTACACGGAGTCCCCCGTCTTCTAAGCTCCCCGCGCTGATGGAGGCCGCCACCGCCCGCAAGATCCGCGTCGTCGTCGCCAAGCCCGGCTTGGACGGGCACGACCGCGGCGCCAAGATCATCGCTCGCGCCCTGCGCGACGCCGGAATGGAGGTGATCTACACCGGCCTGCACCAGACGCCGGAGCAGATCGCCGAGACGGTGATCCAGGAGGACGCCGACGCGGTTGGCCTCTCGATTCTCTCCGGCGCCCACATGACGCTGGTGCCGCGCGTGGTCGAGCTGCTCGCCGAGCAGGGGGTGGACGATGTGCTGGTCACGGTTGGAGGCACGATCCCCGCTGAGGACATCCCCGAGCTGGAGAAGCTCGGAGTGGCCGCCGTCTTCACTCCTGGAGCCGGAACCGACGAGATCGTCGAGTTCATCCGCGAGGGCGCTGCCGAGCGCCACGAAGCGTGACGAGAGGCCCTTTCGAACTACGCACGACATGGTGTATAGGTAGACTGATTGACTGGTCAGTCAACAGCTTGAGAACCAGCTCTAGAACTCAGCCAAGGAGGCTTGAAAGTTGAAGATCTGCGTCCTGGTCAAGGAGGTTCCGGACGCCGCCGTTCAGAAGCGCATCGACCCCAACACGATGCGCCTGGACCGCAGCGGCGAGAAGAACCTGAACCCCTTCGACACACATGCCATCGAGGCCGCCATGCAGATCAAGGAGGGCGGCGCGATTCCGGTCGAGGAGGTCGTCGCGGTGACGATGGGGCCCGACTCCGCGGTCCGCGCCCTGCACAAGGCGGTCGCGCTCGGAGCGGACCGCTCCGTACACCTCTCCGACGACGCGCTCAGCGGCTCCGACGTCTGCGCCACCGGCTACTCGCTGGCCAAGGTGCTCGAGGCCGAGAGCCCGGACCTGGTCCTGCTCGGCCAGCAGTCCGATGACGGCGAGTGCTACACGATCGGCGCCGTGGTCGCCGACCACCTGAAGATGCCCTCGCTGACCCAGGTGATCAAGATCGACGTCACCGACGGCAAGCTGCGCTGCGAGCGCCAGGCCGAGTACGGCTACGACACGGTCGAGGTCGAGCTGCCCGCCGTGATCAGCGTCGGCGACGCGATCAACGAGCCGCGCTACCCGAGCCTCAAGGCGATCATGGGGGCGAAGAAAAAGCCCCTCGACGCGAAGGCGACCGGCGACGTCGGCATCGACGGCGGCATGGTCGGCGAGGGCGGCTCGAAGACGAAGGTCCTGGGACTCAGCGATCCGCCCGCCAAAGAGGCCGGCGAGATCATCGAGGACGAGGACACCAACGAGACGGTCGAAAAGATCGTCGCCTGGCTCGACGAGAGGAAGCTGATCTAGATGAGTGGCATCCTGACCTACGCCCTCCACGACGACGAGGGCAACTTCAACAAGAACTCGCTCGGGGCGATCTCCGAGGCGGCCAAGCTGGCCGGCGAGATCGGCGGCGAGGCTGCCGCCCTGGTCGTCGGCGATATCGCCGACGACGCCTGTGCGGCACTCGGCAACTGGGGCGCGACCAAGATCTACCGAGCCAAGAGCGTTCCCGAGGGCTTGGCCCAGCCGATCGTCGACGCGATGGCCAAGGTGATCGGCGACGAGGGCTTCTCCTATGCCCTCTTCGGCGGCGGCCTGCTCGGCTTCGAGATCGGCGCCGGCCTCACCGCCCGCCTCAACGCCGGTGTGACGATGGAGGTGACCAAGGTCAAGGTCGCCGACGGCAAGCTGATCGCCGAGCGTCCGATCCTGCAGGACTCGAAGATCGCCGACGTCGAGTGCGTCGGTGAGCCTGGGATCATCATCGGCCGCCTCAACGCCTTCGACGCCAAGGAGAGCGGCGGCACGGCCGAGGTGGTCGACGTCGAGGTCGAGCTCTCGCCCTGGTCGACCAGGGCGACGATGGTGCAGCGCGGCGAGCAGCGCGGCGCCGACGTCAACATCGAGGACGCCGAGATCCTCGTCGGCGGCGGCCGGGGCCTCGGCGCAGCCGAGGGCTTCAAGCAGTGCGAGGAGCTGGCCGAGGCGATGGGCGGTGCGGTTGCCGCGACCCGCGCCGTGGTCGACGCTGGCTGGTACCCCTACGCCGCCCAGATCGGCCAGACCGGCAAGACGGTCGCGCCGAAGCTCTACCTGGCCGCCGGCATCTCCGGTGCGATCCAGCACAAGGTCGGGATGCAGAGCTCGGAGAACATCCTCGCGATCAATAAGGACCAGAACGCGCCGATCTTCGAGTTCTCGGATCTCGGCGTGGTGGGCGACCTGCACAAGATCGTCCCCAAGCTGACCGAGGCGATCAAGGCGAAGAAGGGCTGATGGCGCCGGGGGCTTCGGCCCCCAGACGCCGTTTCACCAAACGACGAAGGAGAGCGCGATGCCGGCAGTAGCACCGAGCGAGTTCCCGCCGCCGTTCGACGCGGCCGACGTGATCGGCCCGCCGACCGACCCCGAGGACGAGCGCATCGAGGTCGGCATCGCGATCGTCGGCGGCGGGCCGGCCGGGCTCGCCTGTGCCAACAAGCTGATGCAGCTGCTCGAGCACGAGCCGGAGCTGACCGAGAAGCTCGGCGAAGTCCCGGTGGCGGTGATTGAGAAGGGCAAGGTGGCCGGCGCCCACCTGCTCTCGGGGGCGAACATGAAGCCCTCGGCGATGGAAGAGCTCTTCCCCGACCTGCCCAAGGAGGAGTGGCCGGTCTTCCAGGAGGTGACCAAGGACGCCGTCTATCTGCTCACCTCGAAGGCGGCGCTGCCGCTGAAGCCGATGCCGCCGAACTTCCGCAACCACGGCAACTACGTCACCTCGGTCTCCAAGCTGGGCCGCTTCCTGGCCGACAAAGCCGAGGAAGCCGGCGTCTACATCCTTTCCGAGACCGCGGCAACCAAGCTGCTGGTCGAGGACCGGGTGGTCAAGGGCGTGCGCTCCGGCGACCGCGGCCGTGGCAAGGAGGGCGAGGAGCTGGGCAACTTCGAGCCGGGCTCCGACGTGGTCGCCAAGGCGACGGTTCTGGCCGAGGGCACGGTCGGCCACCTCACCTACGCCGCCTACGACTACTTCGACCTGCACGGCGCCGACCCGATGCGCTGGGAGCTCGGCGTCAAGGAGGTCTGGGAGGTGCCTAAGCCGCTCGACCGGGTCATTCACACGATGGGCTGGCCGCTGCGCAAGTCGCCCCGCTACAACGAGTTCGGCGGGACCTTCATCTATCCGATGGGCGACGACAAGCTCTGCATCGGGTTGGTCGCGGGCCTCGACTACACCGACGCGACCTTCAGCGTCCACGACGCCCTGCAGCTGATCAAGACCCACCCCTTCGTCAAGAACCTGCTCGAGGGCGGCAAGCGGGTCGCCTGGGGCGCCAAGACGATTCCCTCCGGCGGCTACTTCGCGATGCCCAAGCGCCTCGCCGTGCCCGGCATGGTCGTCGCCGGCGACGCCGCCAGCATGGTCAACGTGCCGACGCTGAAGGGCGTCCACTACGCGATGCACGCCGGCATGTACGCAGCGGAAGCGATCGTCGAGTCGCTCAAGCAGGACTCGGTCAACTTCGAGGCCTACGACGAGAAGGTCCATAACTCGCTGATCGAGAAGGACCTCTACGAATCGCGCAACATGCGCCAGCCTTTCTCGAAGGGATTCTTCGTCGGCGGCGCCTTCGCCTCGGCGATGACGATCACCAAAGGCAACTTCCCCGGTGGCCACTGGAAGCAAGAGCACGATTCCGAGATTGAGATGGATCTCGGCAAGGCCAGCGACATGTACGTCAAGCCCGACAACGAGCTGACCTTCGCCAAGCTCGACTCGGTCTTCCTCTCCGGCAACGCGACCCGCGACGACGCGCCCAACCACGTTCGCATCCAGACCAGGGTGCCGCGCGAGATCG
>DATNHC010000126.1:0-3324 GCA_035605155.1 Solirubrobacterales bacterium | reverse complement strand
GCCCGGTCGGTGGCGCCTTGCTCTTTTGCCCTCCCGCTTGGCGGCGGCAACCGAGGTGGCCGCCGCTTCTGCGGCTTCGTCGCGCCGGCGCTGGTAGGTCGCCCAGCCGCTCGGGTGGCTCTCGAGCCGGCCGTCCTCGCAAACGATGGTGCGGGTGCCGACCGCCTCGAGCAGGGCGCGATCGTGCGAGACGAGGATCACGGCGCCTTCGAATGCGAGTAGCGCGTCCTCGAGCGCCTCGCGGCTCTCCAGGTCGAGGTGATTGGTCGGCTCGTCGAGGATCAGCGCGTTGGCACCCGAGGCAACGAGGATCGCCAGCGAGAGGCGCCGCTGCTCCCCGCCCGAGATGTCGTCGAGCGACTTCTCCACGTCGGCCCCCGAGAAGAGGAAGCCGCCGAGCAGATCCCGTGCCTTCTGGCCGCTGAGCCCGGTCTCGCGCTGAGCGGCGTCGAGCACGGTCCCCTCCCCTGCTGCCGTCTCCGCATGCTGGGAGAGGTAGCCGAGCTTGACGTTGTGCCCGCTGCGCACCGAGCCGGCGGCGGGCTCGCGCTGGCCGGCAAGCGTCTCGATCAGGGTTGTCTTGCCAGCGCCGTTGGGGCCGACCAGGGCGACGTGCTCGCCGCGCTCGATTTCAAGGCTGGCGCCTTCGAGCAGGATGCGGCCGGGAACCTCGATCGTGCCGTTGACGAGTTTGAGCACGACGCGGCCGGGACGCTCCGGCTTCACGAACGAGAAGCGCAGGTTGCGCCTGTCGCGCGCTTCCTCGGTCACTCCGTCGCGCTTGATCCTCTCGATCTGCTTCAGCTTCGACTGCGCCTGGCGCGCCTTGGTGGCCTTGTAGCGGAAGCGCTCGACGAAGCGCTCCATGCGCGCGATCTCTGCCTCTTGGCGCTCGATCGCCTTGCCCCGGGCGATCTCCCGAGCCGCCTGTTCCTTGCGCCAGGCGTGCCAGGGCCCGGCGAAGAAGCGGCCGCGCTGGGCCTCCAGCTCCAGCACCGAGGTGCCGACCGCCTCGAGGAACCAGCGGTCGTGGGCGACGAGCACCACGGCGGCGTCGAGCTCGACCAGGTAGCGCTCCAGCCACTCCAGCGAGGGGATGTCGAGGTGGTTCGTCGGCTCGTCGAGCAGCAGCAGGTCGGGGCGAGCGGCGAGCGCCCGGGCAAGCGAGGCGCGGGTCAGCTCGCCGCCGGAGAAGGTCGCGAGCCGGCGCTCCACCGCCTCCTCACCGAAACCGAGCCCTCCGAGAACGGCGAGCACGTCATCGCGCCAGCGGTAGCCGCCCCCGGCCTCGAGCCGCTGCTGTGCGGCGGCGTAGGCTCGCATCGTCTCCTCGTCGGGGTCGCCGGCGGCCATCGCAGCCTCGAGGCGCGCCAGCTCCGCCTCCGCATCCAGCATCTCGGCTCGCCCGGAGAAGACGTACTCGCCGAGCGAGACCTGGGCCTCGCGTGGCGGGCGCTGATCGTGCAGCGCCACCCGCGCCCCTTTCTGCAGGGAGATGCTGCCCGCGTCGGGCGGCCGTTCCCCGGCGAGGATCCGCAGCAGCGTCGACTTGCCGGCGCCGTTGCGGCCGGACAGGGTCATCCGCTCCCGCAGCTCGAGCTTGAAGGAGACCTCGGCGAAGAGCAGCTGCCCACCCGCGTAGACGTCGATCGTTGTCGCCGTGGCGATCGCCATGAATGTCCCTGACACTATGCGGCTCTCGCCGAGCGGGCGTAACCTCCGGGCGTGGAGAGCGAGCGGCTACGTCAGATCCAAGCGCCGTGAAGGCATAGGCCGGCCGGTGGCAGGACCGCTGCGACACCTCGGCGAGCTGGCCAGGGCACGGCTGACCAGAAGGACGGCTGCACGCGAAGACGGACAGGCGATGAGCGAGCTGGAGGCTCGGCCGCTCGATTTGCCACCTGGTCTCGAAGTCGAATGGCTCGGTGTCTCTGGCTACCGGATGAGCTTCAGGGGACAGACCGTCTTCATCGATCCCTACGTCTCGCGGGTGCCCTTCGGCGACCTGATGCGCAGGCGGCCGACGCTGCCCGACCCGGCGGCGCTCGATCGCTTCGTGCGGGCCTCCGGCGAGGTGGTGGGGGTCCTCGTCGGTCACACCCATTTCGACCACGCCGTCGATGCGCCGGCGATCGCGAGGCGCTTCGGCTGCAGGGCCTACGGCTCGGACTCGCTGCTGAAGCTGATGGCGCTGCACGGCCTAGCCGAGCGCGCCGTCGAGGTCGAGCCGTACCGCACCTACGAGCTCGGGCCGTTTGCGATCCGCTTCACGCCGAGCGTCCACTCGAAGCTGCTGCTCGGCCTTGCCGTCCCCTATGACGGCGACCTCACCTGCGAGCACCTCGACTCCCTGACGCCCAGCGCCTACCGCTGCGGGCAGGTCTGGGGCATCTCGATCGAGGTCGCCGGCCTGCGCTTCTACCACCAGGGCAGCGCCAACCTGATCGACGGCGCGGTGCGCGAGCGCGGCGTCGACGTCTTCCTCGCCGGCGTCGCCGGTCGCAACTTCACCGAGGACTACTGGAGGCGGATCCTGCCGCTCCTCGACCCCAAGGTCGTCGTCCCCACCCATTACGACAACTTCTTCCGCCCCCTGGGCCAACAGCTCGAGTTCGTCTCCAACGTGCAGCTCTCGCAACTGCCCGAGGAGATCGGCGGCGTCAGCGCCGACGCCCGCATCGCCGCATTGCCCCGCGCAGATCTCTTCCCAGAGAGCTGAAAGATTCGTCATGTCGTGCGCGCCATCCGTTCGCCTGGACGGGATAGCTTCAGAACATGCTTTCGCTCGATCCGGCAACCGCTCCTGATCTGCTCGAGGCAGCCGTCACCGCAGTTTCGATCCTGGGAGGGGCGATGGCCTACGAAAGCGGTTTCGCCGCTGCCGAGGCGGCGGCAGAAGACCAGCAAGCCGAGCCTTGAGTCAGCGGGTGAACGAGGGGCTCGGGAAAGGTTTTGTCTGGGGCTGGCCGCTTTCGACCTTTGTCCTTATCATCGAGCTATGGGCATGATCCGGTTCCTCTTCAGCTTCCCTTGGGGGACCTTTACGACCAGCTCAGGGATCGCGCTCATTACTGGGATTGTCGTCTTTGCCCTTGGCGCGCCACCCGCTCTCTTGATCCTCGTTTCGTGGGCCGGCGCAACCGTGTATCGGTCCCTGGGCTCCCGCTTCGCGCAGCAGCTAGATGTAGTTCCCAACCAGGTTGTTCCCAAGCAGCTCGTTGAGACGAGCAACTGGCGGGCGATGGCCGAGGGAGCCGTGCTTTCGGTGGTAGTTGTAGCGATTGAGCCAGCCGGGGAGTTGGCCGCGTCGCTCTGAGGAGCTTC